>NZ_LT629702.1:6157500-6457500 GCF_900103345.1 Pseudomonas azotoformans | reverse complement strand
TGGCGGCAGCGTCGAGCACTGGAACGAAGAACCCGGGTATGTGTGGATGCAGCGCTTCATGGCCAAGTACAAGAAGCTGATCTGGATCAACCCGTATCCCAAGGACACCTGGGGCTATACGGCGTCGACGGGAATTGTGCGGGAGTTGGTGGAGGATCAGATGTATCCGCTGACATTGCGCGGGCTTGAGGAAGGGATGCGGTTTCTGTCGAAGTAGCCTGAAAACCTGTAGTCGCGGGCAACGACTACAGGACTGTCATCAGCCGTGCTGGGCGTCGGTCCAGCCGAACTTCAGGAACAGCGCGGCAAACTGTTTGACCAGTTCAGAGTCCTTCTTGTCGACCTTACGGTCATTGTTGACATCCTGATTGATCGAGACCCCACCAAGGCCATTCCCATCGGCATAGACCGCCGCCGTATAGACGATGCTTTCATCGGTGGGTACACCGTGACCTTGATGAAAATGCAGGCGCACCGTGTCAGGCACACCGTTGCCATCAAAGTCCCGGGCAAACACTTTCAAGTATTTATCAAAGGGTTCGTCAAGGCTGAACCAATTGAACTCAAGAAACAACTGGGCCAACTCAATGGCCTGTGCACGGTCGACCGCATCGACGATGCCATCCTGGTTCACATCATCGGCAATTACCCAGTCCAGCTTCCCGTCATCGGTGATATCGAAGGTTGTGGCCTGGTGGACAAGCGTCGGTGTACGGGTATCGTCGTGAAACTCAAGCGTGACCACGTCGGGCACATCGTTATCGAGTATGTCCTGTGCGTAGATCTTCATGTAGCGCATGGTGAATCCTGATTGTGAATGAACGACCAAGACTTCCATGCGCGTCCTTGCGGACCAATACGACGGAGGACTCAAACACCGTAGGACATATCTCGTACTGTCATTGCGTACTGCCTCAGTACTTAAATGAAGCGACGCAAAAAGTCGACGTGCTGGCGGTGCGCGGTCTCTTGCACCACCGGCGACAATCTGACCATTTCCCCCGGCAGACACTGCGCCAGCCGCGCCAGTGACAACGGCGTCAGTGCCCCGAGGCGTGGATAGCCGCCGATGGTCTGCCGATCATTGAGCAACACAATCGGCTGCCCATCCGGCGGCACCTGGATCGCGCCCAGGGGAATGCCCTCGGAAATCAGCGACGGCCCCTGGTACTGCAAAGGTGTACCCAACAAACGCATGCCCATGCGGTCGGCGCGGCTGTCCAGGGACCAATCGCTGTTGAAGGCATCGAACAGGCTTTGGCCGCCGAACTGGCCGATCTGTGCGCCGAGGATGACATCCAGTGATGCACCGGTTGGCAATTGGGGTTCACTCAGTACCTTCATGGCCCCGCCCGCCCCCGAATAAACGAGGCGCCCGCCTTCGGCCAACGCCCTGCCAAAACCGTCCACCCCGCCCAATTCCTCACGTACAACCGTGGCGCAACTGCCGAGCACATCCGGCGCGTCAAAGCCGCCCGGTGCCGCAAGGTAGGCCCGCGCACCACTGAACGGCTGGGTAAAGCGCAAACGCTGGCCCTTTTGCAGGATAAAACTGCGCCCAGGGCTGATGGCACGTTCGTCGATATACGCGCCCAGGTCCGCACCGGCCAGGGCCAGCAGGCAATAGTCCTCGGCCTGCACGGTGAAACCGCCCAGGGTGATTTCCACCACCGGCGCGTCCAGAGCATTACCCAGCAGCCAGTTGGCCCAGGACATCGACACCCAGTCCAGCGCCCCGCCCTGGGTCACGCCCAGGTGGCGCACGCCAAAGCGACCGGCGTCCTGCAACAGGCACAGCGGCGTGCTGGCCTCGATCAATAAGCGGCTCATGCCTGCGCCTCCAACGGCGTGTCATCGCCACCCAACTTGATGAATTCAGCGTGCTCGACCGCTTCGAAGCGCACCGTGTCACCAGGCTGCATCAGGCTGTAGCCGTCGCGCTCACGGTCGAAAAGTCTGGCCGGCGTGCGGCCGATGAGGTTCCAGCCGCCCGGCGACACCACCGGGTAGGCGGCGGTTTGCCGTTCGGCAATGCCGACGCTGCCGGCCGCCACGCGTTTGCGTGGGGTACTGAGGCGCGGGGTGGCGAGGATTTCATCCACCAGGCCCATAAAGGCAAAGCCGGGCGCGAAGCCGAGGGCAAACACCTGGTATTCGTGGGCGCTGTGGCGGCGAATCACTTCGTCGATCGCCAAGCCGCTGCGCTGGCTGAGCAAGGTCAATTCCGGGCCGACGCTCAGGTCGTACCACACCGGCAGCACATGGCACTGGCCGCCTCCCTGGGCCTGCGGCTGCAGGTCGGTGAGGGCCTGGTCGATCAGCTCCCGCGCCTGGGCCGGGTTCACCGCAACGAGATCGTAATGCACCATCAAGGTGGTGTAGGACGGCACCAAGTCCACCAGTGCCGCGCCAAACCCGCTGCGCAGGCGCTGGGTAGCAGCGAGCATCCACGGCATGTTGGTCTCGGCGATGACATCAAACAGACGCACCATCAGGCAGTCGATGGCGACCACTTCAATCCGTGGTTTCATGCTGGCTTCAATGCCTCGCGGATGCGCTGCACGGCCGCGACCGAGCTGGCGTTGTCGCCGTGCACGCACAGGGTATTGGCTTGCAGGAGCAGCGGGCTGCCGTCGCTGGCAATCAACGTTTCACCACGGGCAAGGGTCAGGGCTTGCTGGACGATAATGTCGGAATCATGGTGCACGGCGCCCGGCAACTGCCGCGACACCAGGTGCCCCTTATTGTCGTAAGCGCGGTCAGCGAAGGCTTCAAACCAAAGGGTGACGCCGTATTCATCGCCCAAGGCCTGGGCCGCGCTGTTGTCGCGGGTGGCGAGCAGCATCAGCGGCAACTCGCCGTAGGCCGCCACGGCTTGGATCACCGCGCGCAATTGCACGGGGTTGGCCATCATGTCGTTGTACATCGCGCCGTGGGGTTTGACGTAGCTGACCCGCCCGCCCTGGGCACGGCAGATGCCATCCAGTGCGCCGATCTGGTAGTGCAGCAGGTCCTGGATTTCCTGCGGGGTGTAAGCCATGGAGCGGCGGCCGAAGCCTTGCAAGTCCTGGTACGCCGGGTGCGCACCGACTTGCACGCCATGCTTGAGCGCCAGGCTGACGGTCTTGCGCATGATGCTCGGGTCGCCAGCATGGAAACCGCAGGCCACATTGGCGCAATCGATGAACGGCATGACTTCGGCATCCAGACCCATGGTCCAGTTGCCAAAGCTTTCGCCGATGTCGCAATTGAGTAGAAGACGGCTCACGGACTGTCGCTCCTGTAGGCTTTGTTTTTTTGTAGTGTGGGATTTTTTACGCAGAACTCGCAACTTGTCCTGACACCCCAACGGCGCTTATCGTGGAATGGCTCGATTTTTGGCGCTGGCCCGGTGCGGCGTCCAACTAATAAAAACCGATCCATGCATAAGAAAAAGTTGATCCCATGAATTTGAAGTTCCTCGAAACCTTCGTCTGGGTGGCCAAACTCAAGAGTTTTCGCCTGACCGCCGAAAAACTGTTCACCACCCAGGCCTCGATCTCCAGCCGCATTGCGGTGCTGGAAAGCGAGTTGGGAGTGAAGTTGTTTCTGCGAGATTCGCGTGGCGTGAGCCTGACTCCGGAAGGCTTGAAGGTGCTGGATTACGCCGAGCAGATGATGGTGACCATGCAGGACCTGAAGCAGTCCCTGGAGACCACCAGCAGCAAGGTCGGGCGCATCCGGATCGGCGCCATGGACACGGTGATCCACACCTGGCTCAGCCCGTTGGTGGCGGAATTGATGGACCACTTCCCCCTCGTGGAAATCGAATTGGTCGCGGATACTGCACTGAACCTAAGCGATCAGCTGCAAAAAGGCTTCCTCGACCTGATCCTGCAAACCGACCTGCTGCGCCTCGAAACCGTACGCAGCCTGGAACTGGCCAGCCACCCCATGGCCTGGATCGTCGCCAGCCAGTCGATCTACAACCGCGACTACGCCTCCCTCGCCGAACTGGCCCGGGAGCGCATCATCACCTACTCGAAAAACTCCCATCCGCACCAGGACGTTATCAGCCTGATGCAAGCCAACGGCGTGGCCGCGCCACGCATGAACTGCGTGAACTCGGTGTCGGCCATTACCCGCCTGCTGCGCGATGGCTTCGGCATCGGCGCGTTGCCGCCGGTGCTGGTCAGCGAAGAACTGGCGCGCGGCGAATTGGTGATGTTGCCGATGGCGCAGAAACTGCCGAATCTGCAGGTGGTGGTGTCGTGGCGCGTGGGGGTGGAGTTGGTGGAAGAAATTGTGGGGTTGTGCCAGAAGGTGGTGGCGCGATATGCCGAAGAGGTTGGCGCAGAGCGGATGGTGCTGGCGAAACCCGATTAAAAAGGTGGGAGCGGGCTTGCTCGCTCCCACATTTGGAACTGTGTATGGCTTACAAACCTTTGAGGTCGCGCTCTTCGATCGGCCGGCTCTGGCGCAGGCGCTTGCCACCCAGCACCACCCAGTCGATCAGGCGGAACAGGCATTCCAAGCCAAACGACAGCAGCATCGCCCCACCCAGGCCCCAGCCCATGGCCTCAGGCGTCAGCAGGATCTGGTAGCTGTAGCCGTTCCAGGTTTCCAGGCGGATGTCCGGGTCGGCCGCCACCGCCACTTGCAGGGCGCGGATGTACCACGGGCCTTGCATGGCCTGGAACTGCTTGTCCAACGCCACCTGGCGATCGAGCATGGCGCCCAGGCTGTTGGCATCGCTCTGGAACACCGGGTCATCACTGGCGCGGTAATGCGCCACCAAGGCTTTCAAATCGCCGTTGAAGAACTGCCGTGCGGTGTTTTCAAACCCGCTGAGGCCGGTCTGGGCCTCGATCAAGTGGGCTTCGACGCGCTTGGCATAGTCGTTGATAAACCCCGGCACCTGCACGCCGACCAGCAGGCCAATCGCAAACAGCACCAACCGCAGATAACTGAGCAACATGGGCGATATCCTTACTCGGTGATGCCTTGGCTGACGCATTCACCGCGTCGCCACAGGCTCCATTGGCCCGGCTCGTAGCGGGTCCAGTTTTCGTTGTCGGTCAACGGCTCGGTGGCGATCACCGTCACCACATCATTGGGCGTGGTTTCGGCCTGAAAATCGACGATCACGTCGACATCTTTCAAGCGGGCCGGGCCGAACGGTGCGCGGCGGGTGATCTGCGCCAATTTGGTCGAGCAATAGCAGAACAGCCAGTCGCCATCGCTGAGCAGGCAGTTGAACACACCTTTGCTGCGGTATTCGGTACAGGCGGCGATCAGGTCCGGCAACACCTTTTCAAGATCCACCGGCTCAGGGAAAGCTTCGCGCACGCGATTGAGCAGGTCGCAAAAGGCCGCTTCGCTGTCGGTGTCGCCCACCGGCCGGTAGAACGTGGCGCGGGGGTTGAAATCCGCCAACTGGCCGTTGTGGGCGAAGCACCAGTTGCGGCCCCACAGTTCGCGCACGAACGGGTGGGTGTTGGCCAGGCTGACCTTGCCGACATTGGCCTGGCGGATATGGCCGATGACCACTTCGCTTTTGATCGGGTAACGCTGCACCAGCAGTGCGACTTCCGACTCACTGCTGGCGGCCGGGTCCTGGAACAGACGCAGGCCACGGCCTTCGTAGAACGCGATGCCCCAACCGTCACGGTGGGGGCCGGTGCGCCCACCGCGCTGCATCAGCCCGGTAAAGCTGAACACGATGTCGGTGGGGACGTTGGCACTCATGCCCAATAATTCACACATGCCAGGGCTCTCGCTGCAGGGCGGACGACGTTAAAGGCGCGGTTCGACGCGCATACCGCTCACGGGTGCAGGACGGCGGAAGGGCACGTCGTCTTCATCTTGATCCGGCTCGGCGGCCAGGGCCGCATCGGCGGCGGCCTTGCGCTCGCGGCGGGCCTTGGCGGCGCGCTCGATCGGCCAGCGGATCAGCACAAACACGAGGTACACGCCAAAGGCGATCATGCTGTACATGAACAGATCGGAAATGGCCCGCCAGGCGTTGTTGCCGACCTTGAGCACCAGGTCCAGGGCCGTAATGGCCACCGCCGGCGCAAACTGGGTCTTGACCGGGTCGACGATGGTCGGGCTGAACAGCAGCACTGCCATCAGCAATTGCAGCGGCTCGCGCAACCAGCGCCAGATCCAGCGGGTCATGCGGCACCACACCAACAGGCAGCCCAAAGCGGCGAAGGCGTAAAGGCCCCAAGCGGTCAGATAGTCGTTCTCGGTCATGGTGTCCATGGCAAGGTTGGCAAACAGGCGGCTATGATAACGGCTTTTGCGTGTCGCGGCTGCAATGCCTGCCACCGTCTGCCAGATAGAGATCAATCCTATGCCTGTATCGACTGCTCCGATTGCCCGCAAGGCCCAAGGCCCCGATCCGTATGCCTGGCTGCAAGAGCGCGACAGCGCCGAGGTGCTCGATTACCTCAAGGCCGAAAATGCCTGGCAGGAAGCGCAACTCGGCGACCAGAAGGCGCTGCGCGACAGCCTGTTCGAAGAGATCAAGGGCCGCATTCTCGAAACCGATCTGTCCCTGCCCTCGCCGTGGGGGCCGTACTTGTATTACACGCGCACCACCGCCGGTGACGAGTACGCCCGCCATTACCGCTGCCGCCGCCCGGCCGATGACAGCAACCAGGTGGACGACAGCAGCGAAGAACTGTTGCTGGACCCCAACGTGCTGGCCAATGGCGGTTTCTTCTCCCTCGGCGCGTTCAGCATCAGCCCCGACCACCAGCGCCTGGCCTACAGCCTCGATACCAGTGGCGAAGAGATCTACACCCTGTACGTGAAGGAATTAGCCACCGGCAAGGTCAGCGAACTGGCGTTTGAAGACTGCGACGGCAGCATGACCTGGGCCAATGACAGCCTGACGCTGTTTTTCGGCGAGCTGGACGACACACACCGCCCGCACAAGTTGTATCGCTACCGCCTGGATGGCACGGCGGCGCAGGAAGTGTTCCACGAGCCTGACGGGCGTTTCTTCCTGCATTGCTACCGCTCCAGCTCTGAGCGCCAGTTGCTGCTGTCGCTGGGCAGCAAGACCACCAGCGAAGTCTGGGCGCTGGATGCCGACCAGCCGCAGCTGGATTTCACCTGCCTGGCGCTACGGGTCGAGGACCATGAATACGATGTCGACCACGGTCAACTGAATGGCGCGTGGACCTGGTTTATCCGCAGCAACCGGGATGGCATCAACTACGCGCTGTTCGTGGCCACCGACATTGGCGACGTGCCGACCGAAGGCGAATGGCAGACCCTGATCCCCCACAGTGACGAAGTGATGCTCGACGGTGTCAGCCTCAACACCACCGCCATGACCCTGAGCCTGCGCATCGGCGGCCTGCCGGTGATCGAGGTGCACCCGGAAGGTTTGCCGGTGTATCGCGTGGAATTGCCCGACGCAGCCTATAGCCTCTACGTACAGAACAGCCTGGAGTTTGTCAGCGACAAAATCCGCCTGCGCTACGAAGCCCTGAACCGCCCGGCCCAGGTCCGTCAGTTGGAACTGGCCAGCGGCACGCAACAGGTGCTCAAGGAAACCCCGGTGCTTGGCCTGTTCAATGCCGACGACTACGTGAGCCAGCGCCTGTGGGCCACCTCGGCGGACGGCACCCAGGTGCCGATCAGCCTGGTGGTCAAGCGCGACCAGCTCGGCAAACCCACACCTCTGTACCTGTACGGCTACGGCGCCTACGGTTCGAGCCTCGACCCCTGGTTCTCCCACGCCCGCCTGAGCCTGCTGGACCGGGGCGTGGCGTTTGCCATTGCGCATGTGCGCGGCGGCGGCGAGCTGGGTGAGGCCTGGTATCGCAACGGCAAGCAGGAGCACAAGCAGAACACCTTCAGCGACTTTATCGCCTGTGCCGAACACTTGATCGCCGAGGGCCTGACGACGTCCAGGCAACTGGTGATCAGCGGCGGCAGCGCCGGCGGCCTGTTGATCGGTGCGGTGCTCAACCAGCGCCCGGCGCTGTTCCAGGCAGCGATTGCCGAAGTGCCGTTCGTCGACGTGCTCAACACCATGCTCGACCCCGAGCTGCCATTGACCATCACCGAGTATGACGAGTGGGGCAACCCGCAAGAACCCGAAGTGTATGAGCGCATCAAGGCCTACGCGCCGTACGAAAACGTCAGTGCCCAGGCCTACCCGCACCTGCTGGTGATCGCCGGCTACAACGACAGCCGCGTGCAGTACTGGGAAGCGGCCAAGTGGGTGGCCAAGTTGCGCGACACCAAGACCGACGACAACCTGCTGTTGCTCAAGACCGAACTGGGCGCCGGCCACGGTGGCATGAGCGGTCGTTACCAGGGATTACGTGACGTAGCGCTCGAATATGGATTTGTGTTCAAGGCGCTGGGGCTGGCTTAAGGAACTTCGCCGGGCGGTTCTGTCTGAACACAGGACCGCCTACTGATTGATGGACCAAGATTGCAGCCATGGCACTACCCACATTAATGAATACCGAAATCCGCGACATGCTCATGGATTGCGGCCTGTTCGACCCCCTATTGCCGGAAGATTTTCACGTCGCCGCCGGCTATTTCAACATCAGCAGCATTGCCCGTGATGAAGCGATCTTCCTCGAGGGCGACGCCGGCACCTTCATGTGCATCATCCACAGTGGCCAGGTGGCGGTGCAGAAAACCAATCATGACGGCCAGCGCCTGACCATCGCCACCCTGCGCAGTGGCCGGGCCTTTGGCGAAATGGCGGTGCTCGACGGCGAGCGGCGTTCCGCCAGCTGCGTGGCGGCCAGCGACTGTGTGCTACTGAACCTGGGCAGGGATTCCCTGGAAAAGATGCTCAACGAAGCGCCCAGGGTTGCCGCCAAGATCATCCGCGCGATTGCCATCGCCCTGTCCAAGCGCCTGCGCATGGCCGACGGGCAGCTACTTTCCCAGCAGTTTTAACCGCCCGGCGACTTCGGCTTGCTGTCGTTTTGCAGCAGGCCGGGCACCGTCTGGTCCTTCGGCGGCGTCGGCAGCACGATGGGCACCAGCGGTGGCGAGCCGTTGGTCTTGGGCACGGCCGGCGGGGTGACTTGCGGGTACAACGTCGGCGTCGGGGTGCCCGGCGTGCCTGGCGTCGGGGCGGGCGCGACCGGTACGGTTTGCAACTCCTGAGCCTGCGCCGCACCCAATGCGAGCGCGCTCAACACAATGACCGTTAGAATGCTGCACTTCATCGATGGCTCCATGGCCTGACCGGAATGTCACAAGGCTACTCCCAACCGCGCAAGAATGCCCTTCCCAATGAGATTTCCATGAAACGTTTCGTTCTGCTCGACACCACCCCGATCCCCGACAACGGCGGTGCCTTGTGCCTGTTCGAATACGGTGAAGATTTTGTCATCAAGATCCAGGGCGGTGACGGCGGCCAATTGATGAACACGCGCATGCACGGCTCCGAAGATGCGCTGGCGGAAATTCCCTGCCGCAGAGTTGCCGGGCGCCCGGACTCACGCGTGCTGATTGGTGGCCTGGGCATGGGGTTCACCCTGGCCGCGGCGCTCAAACACCTGGGCAAGACCGCCGAAGTGGTCGTCGCAGAACTGGTGCCGGGTGTCGTGGAATGGAACCGTGGGCCGCTGGGGGAAAAGTCCGGGCGGCCGCTGCTGGACCCGCGCACGGTGATCCGCCTGGAGGATGTCGCGAAGGTGCTGCAGGCCGAACCCCAGGGCTTTGACGCGATCATGCTGGACGTGGACAACGGCCCCGAAGGCCTCACGCAAAAGGCCAACAGCTGGCTTTACTCCGCCGGTGGCCTGGCCGCCTGCGCCAAGGCCCTGCGCCCCAAGGGCGTGCTGGCCGTGTGGTCGGCCAGCGCGGACAAGCTGTTCAGCGACAAACTGCGCAAGGCCGGTTTCAAGGCCGAGGAAGTGCAGGTGTTTGCCCATGGCAACAAGGGCACGCGGCATACCATCTGGATTGCAGAAAAGCTAAAGAGTTGAATCAATGTGGGAGGGGCGGTGCGACGGTTCGACTTGCCCCCTCCCACATTTTGATTTTCATCAGAACCGGGAATTGCGGTAATCGATCACGTACGGCACTTTTTTGTCGAAGGTCTTTTCCAGCTCGTTACGGTCGAGCTTGGTCATGCCGCCCAGCTGGTGGGCGGTAAACCCGCTGTCGCCCACCTGTGAACCTGGCGCCAGGCTGACCATACGCTTGGCGACGGCTTCAATGGCATCCTTGTAACCGCCCTTCTTGTTCAGGTTGTATTTGCCCAAGTCGATTTGCGTGCGCAGCCAATTGCCCCAGTAGAACTCCAGGAACTCCGGTGCGACCTCTCCCGCGTCCGGCTTGCCATAGGCGGCCTTGCGGGTGAAATACACCAGGCTGCGGAACGTGTCGTCCTGCAGGTTCTTGAAGCCCAGGTGCGCCGGTAACTGCTCGGGCGGCAGGGTCTGGCCCTGGTTGTCCTTGAGCCAGACCTTGCGCGCCACTTGCATGCGCTGCCAGAAGCTCTTCATGTCGGGGCTGTTGCTGAAGTCATCGGTGACCTTGACCCACATAGTCAAGCGGGGGCCGCCGCCCGGCACCTCCCACAAGGTGGTGAAGCTGTGGTGACCGTCGGTCAGGTAGAGCTGGCCGCCGGGGCCGACCACCACGGTTTTCATGTCGTCGGGATGGGTGCCCACCGGGTCTTGGCAGGTGAAGCTCGACGGCTGGTGCAGGTCCGCGCCCTTGGGCACGTTGTCGGCTTCGCCCTGGCCGTTGGTTTCGCAGTATTCATCGAAGACCTTGGCGGGTTTGTCGGCGAACAGGCCCAGGCTGTAGTAAATCTGGTCGAAGCCCACCACGGCCTGGGTCGGGTGCAGTTGTTCGAGGGCCACCTCGATCACCTGCCCCGGCTTAGGGGTCGAGAAGGCTTGGGCCTGGGCAGTCACCAGGCCCAGCAGCAGTGCAACAATCCATGAATGCAAACGCATGAGTTTCAAATCCTTATCGATAAAGTGAAGCGGTTATTTACGTCGCGAGCGGCTAGAATCAACCCTATCCGTGAACCACCAAATAGCCAGGAGCCATGATGAGCTCGACCAACCCGCCCTCCCACACCGCCAAGCTGGACCGCATACTTGCCGATGCCCAGCGCGACCGGGAAATGGGCTACCGCGACAAAGCCTTGAAGATGTACCCCCACGTGTGCGGCCGCTGCGCCCGTGAGTTCTCGGGCAAACGCCTGAGTGAACTGACGGTACACCACCGCAACCATAATCATGATGACAATCCCCAGGACGGTTCCAACTGGGAATTGCTGTGCCTGTACTGCCACGACAACGAACACTCGCGCTACACCGACCAGCAGTACTTCGGCGAAGGCTCCACCAGCAGCCCGACGATTGCCAAGGCCACGCATAACCCGTTTGCGGCGTTGGCGGGGTTGATGAAGAAAGACGACTGATAGTCCATTGTTGCTAGCACCGGCCTCATCGGGGGCAAGCCCCCTCCCACATTCTGACCGGCGTACGCAGGCCTAGTGTGGGAGGGGGCTTGCCCCCGATGGCGATCGTCCAAGCAACACATCCCCCCAAGGCCGTATAATCGCCGTTTTTCTCCAAGGCACCCTTCCCCGTGGGCAATAAACGCTACAGCTGCATCGGTCTGTACAACCCCAAATCCCCCGAAAACGTCGGCTCGGTCATGCGCGCCGCCGGTTGCTACGGCGTGGCCTCGGTGTTCTACACCGGCGTGCGCTACGAGCGCGCCCGGGATTTCATCACCGACACCAAGAAGGTCCACCACGACATTCCGCTGATCGGCATCGATGACCTGAAAAAGATCCTGCCCCTGGGCTGCATCCCCGTCGCCGTGGAACTGGTGGAAGGCGCCCGCCCACTGCCTGAGTACACCCACCCCGACCGTGCGCTGTATATTTTCGGCCCCGAAGACGGCTCGCTGGATAAAGAGATCCGCGATTGGTGCGAAGACGTGGTCTACATCCCGACCACCGGTTGCATGAACCTTGCCGCCACCGTCAACGTGGTGCTCTACGACCGCCTGGCCAAGGGCAACAACACCCGTTCGGGCCCCAAGTACTGATATTTCGGGAACATCCGGCGCCTGCTGGCAGTCAGCTATTTATCAATAGCCCTTGTTGGAGACAGATCATGAGCGACAGCAAAACCTTGCGACCTATCATCGAACACACCCCCTTCGAGACTCAGCCAAAGCAGAACGTGCACGGTTGGGAGCGCATCGGCTCGGTGGCGGGTGGCGTGATGATGGTCGGCAAAGGCCTGCGCCGAGGCGGGATTTTCGGCCTGATCCAGGTGGCGATCGGCGGTGTGGCGCTGGCCCGTGGCTTTACCGGGCACAGCTCGCTCAAGGACAAGCTGGAACAGAGCCGCCAGGAAATGAACACCGTGCGTACGAAAATCGAGCGGGCCGGTGCCGAGCTGAAAAACCTGAAAACCAAGGCAGAAGTGGCTGCTGAAAAAACCACTGGCTAAAGAAGATCTTCCAAACAATGGAGATCTAAATGTGGGAGCGGGCTTGCTCGCGAAGTCGGTGTATCAGTTAAAGATGAGCTAACTGACACACCGCCTTCGCGAGCAAGCCCGCTCCCACATTTGGTTCTGTGCAAGGCTTGGGATCAGTGCAGCAACTTGCTGTCGAGCACCACCGACGACTCGCCGATGATGCTCTCGGCAAGCTGCACGAACTCCGCCGTGGTGATGCGGTTGGCCCGCATCACTGCTTGCGTCAGGTCATCCAGCGACCGCTTGTTATGGGTCTTCACGCGGATCTCGCGATCCAGCTCCTGCAACACCACCACCGCCCGTGCCACTGTCGCGCCGCTGACGTGCTCGCCACGCAGGCTGGTCACGTCCTTGCCTTCCTTCGCCAAGCGCGCCTGTATCGCCTGATAACGCTCATCGGTAATGCCGCCGGCGCGGCGCAGCAATTCGATGGCGTAATACTCGCCCAGGCCTTCGCTGATCCAATCACTGGTGTCGTGATCGTTGAAACGCCCTATCGCCTGCACCACTTCGCGGACCAACGGGCTGCCGCCGTGCTCGCTGACCAACGGGGTGCGGCTGTTGAGGAAGACCGAGTCATGCGCCGAAAAGGCTCCACGGCGCATCGGGTCGCTGGCGCCGACCACCAGCAACTTGGCCGGGTGCCGCGGAAACGCCGTTTCCACTTGCGGCCAGACAAAGGTCAGCAGCGTCAGCACATCCATACGGCGCATGGCCTGGCCCTTGGGCGAAGCCACGGTGACTTCGGTTTCGCCCAGGCGCACCCGGCGGCTGCCGAGGTTGCCAGCGAGCATCCAGCCGGTGGGCCGGTCGAACAGGCGCGACACGTTGTCGATGCGAAACTTGTTCTTGCCGATGCGTGGCCAGGCGGTTTCGACGCTTTTCCAGCCGGCCGGCAGTTCGAACACCAGGCGCGAGACCAATTCCACGCCGTCCTGTTGGTCGAGCCGCGCCGTCGGTACCAGGTCTTCGCCGCGAAACAGCGCCCAGCTCGGTATCATCCGTGCTTCGTAGGTGCCCGGCTTGCGCGCATGGGTAAGGCGTACGCGGTAGGTCAGGCTGGCCTTGTCGGCGCTGGGTTGCCAGAGTCCACGGTGCTCCTTGACGCTCCACTGGCCGTCGGCCTTGAAGTCGCTGTAGTCACCGTCGCGGCCTAAATCGAAGTTCAGGCTGCGCACCGCCGAGCCCTGGGACAGGCTCAGGCGCACCTCGGCCTGATCGCTCTGGGGCAGCAGTTTGACGTGATAATCCAGGTCGACTTTCTTCGCGCACCACCCAGGCTGACTGAGTGCCAACAACACCAGGCTTGCCGCCAGCTTGGTTACCACCCTCATACACACTCCCCTTTCAGCCCGCGCGGAAAATCAGGTAGTCCTCCCAGTCTTCCTCGGGCACGCTGCCTTCGCTGAGCATGCGCCCGGACTGGGAAATGCGTTCATGGTGCACGGCATCACGGTCGCCGCAGACCAGGTGGTGCCACAGCGGCAAGTCCTTGCGCTCGCTGACCAGGCGGTAGCCGCAGGTGGGCGGCAGCCATTTGAACTGGTCGGCCTGGCCCGGGGTGAGCTGGATGCAGTCCGGCACCGACGCACGACGGTTGGGGTAGTCGGTGCACTGGCAGGTCTTGAGGTCGAGCAGTTTGCAGGCGATACGCGTGTAATAGACGCTGTTGTCGTCTTCATCTTCAAGCTTTTGCAGGCAGCACAGGCCACAGCCGTCGCACAACGACTCCCACTCCTCCTGGTCGAGGTGTTCGAGGGTTTTGCGTATCCAGAAAGGTTCGACTTTGGCGGCCATGGCTCTACATCAGTATCGGTAGGTGAAAAGGCCGCCAGTCTAGTGCCCACGGCTGCGGGATCCAAGCGCTTACGACTGGCGGTGTTACAACACTTGTCAGTCTAGTGGCTGCGCAGTAGCTTTGAGGGCCGAATTGACGATCAGGAACTGCTCCATGACACGTGTTGCCGACTATCCGATCCACACCCAGTTCACCGACCGCTGGTCGCCTCGCGCCTTCACCGGCGAGAGCATCTCCAAGGAAACCCTGCTGAGCTTCTTCGAAGCCGCACGCTGGGCACCCTCCGCCTACAACTCCCAACCCTGGCGCTTTCTCTACGCACGCCGCGACACGCCGGACTGGGAGCGCTTCCTGGGTTTGCTGAATGAATTCAACCGTGGCTGGGCACAACATGCGTCGGCCCTGGTGATCATCGCCTCGAAAACCGACTTCACCGCCCCCGGCGCCACGGAAGAAACCCCGGCGCTGTGGCACACCTTCGACACCGGTTCCGCCTGGGGCCACCTAGCGCTGCAAGCCAGCCTCAGCGGTTGGCACACCCACGGCATGGCCGGCTTCGATCAAGAACTGACCCGCAAAGAGCTGAAGATCCCCGAAGGTTATGCGCTGCATGCCGCCGTGGCGGTCGGCAAGCTGGGGGACAAATCGAGCCTGCCGGAGTACCTGCAAGGCCGTGAAGCACCGAGCCCGCGCAAGCCACTGAGCGAGCTGGTGTCCGAAGGTGATTTCAGCCTGTAGTACCGGATGAACACTGCCCCCGAGGGGGCAGTTGTGCGATCTACGCGATCATCTGACGGAACTGCGCCCTGAGCTTGTCGGCGTCACGCAGGAAGTCATCCCGGTGTATCGCAAACGTCGACTCATCAAAGTGCAGGACATCCTGGGGCGGAAAGTCGAAATCCACTGGGTAGACTTTGTTTTCCTTTGCCGAATACATGAAGTTGGACAACTGCGCATCGTTGGGAAACATCTCTTTTTTCTGCAGGTCTGCCAGCATCTCATCGAGTGCCTGCTGTGCTTTCTTCGGCAAACTGCGCGGCGCAATGGCATCCAGCGCGACTCCGTCGATCTTTTTCATTTTTATATAGCCGCGGCCGTTTTCGAACAGCGTCATGGCAAACCCTTCGCCGTAATACTCATTCAGGCAAGCCGCTTGCCGCTCGAAGTAATCAGGCACTTTTACATGACCCGGCTCCCGGGTTTCCTTATAGACATGAATGCCGTCAAGACTTTCATAAAGACGGCTCTCGGAGCCCCCGCCCATCATCCGCCCCAGGTCTGATGCAACGCTGGGCGGGTTCCCACCCCTTGCCCCCAAGCGCATCCACTGGTCGCCCTGCACATGCTGCACCAGCAGCGGGGTCTGCCGATTGGCACTGTAGATGCGCGCCTGGACCACGCCTTCAGGCGTGCGGGTGACTTCACGCACTTCATAGACCGCCGCCTGGCCACTGCTGTCGATATGCCGGATATGCGCGGTGTGCCCATCCGCCGCCCTATACACGCCCTGGCTGTTGCGCGTGCGCCCGGCAAGGTTGGATTCGGGCACCCGGTACTCGCGAAACAGCGTGTTGCTCAGCTCACGGCCAGGCGCAACTTCAACGGTGGCAATCACACCGTCCACAGCGCGCGACTTGGCGGCGAAGTCTTCCAGCGGGCTGCCATAGGCCTGCATCCGGTCAGCATCAAAGCTATACCACTTGCCCTCCTTGAGCACCGCGCCGCCTTCCAGCGTCTGGCCGGCCACCTTGAATGTGCCGGTGGCGGCCACACCGTGCTGTTGGCTCGCGGCCTTCAGCAGGTCATAGCTTGCGGTGCGCCCCGTGAGTTTATTGACGCCCCGTAATCCCAGGCGTCCTCCCTTGTGCAACAGCCTGGCGCTTCCCACCACCAGATCCCCAAGCCCCGCCGCCGGGTTGAAGGCTTCAATGGCTGTCAGGCCAACAAAACGCAGCGCTTTCGACAGCCCGCGAATGCTGGTCACCCCCTTGGAAAAAGCTTTTCCGGCCTGGGCGGCTTTGCCCGCGCCCAAGGTCAACAAGCCGACCACATCCAGCCCCAGATCAAGCGCCCCTTCGCCATAGTTGCCCTTGATGAAGTTGACGATGGCAGACCTGAAGGGGATCAGATTCAAGAAGAACTCCCCGATAGCGTGGTTGGTCGCCCGGTTTTCATCGTAAGAGGTGACACCCCTGGCATACGCCAACACGTCTTCGTTTTTCAGGTCCAGTGACCTGGCGAACACATCGCCAATGGCGTCGAATCGGTTGCCACTCGCCCCCTGTTCTGCACTCAACGTGTCGAAGAGCACGGTTTTACTGACGACGTTCGCGGTCCTGGACTCCATATTCCTGGCGGTGTACGGCTCCGTATAGCGCCCCCTCAAGTGATTCTGTTTTTGTATCGTGCCGCTGCGCGTATCAATCTCATAGACGTTGACCTCCCTACCCCGCGTTGTCTTGACATGCAGGGTATGCCCGCGCGTCTTGAGGGCCAGCGGCGTAAGGAAATCCGTGGCCATGGTGTATTCGTTGGTATGGAAGAACTCGAGCTTGCCGTGCTTGAAGTTGTTCCGGTCCTCCAGTGGCAGCGTGGAAACGAGGTAACTGGCCAGGCCTTTGTGCCCGTTTTCAAGCGACTGGATAGCCAGGTCATATTGGCTCTTGAACGCCTCGGCCACTTTGAAGGCGCCGCCTTCGTACAGTTGGCAGAACCGCTTGACCGGGATCCGGGGATCCTTGGATATCCAATGCTCCTGGTGACCCGGCGGCGCGCCCTCCATCACAATATCAAGCATGGAGCGCATCCCAGGAAAAAGCCCGGGGCGTCCCGGCCTCAGCCAGGCCTTCTGGATATTGCGGATCTCGAACACGCTCGGGTCAACCCCGGGAAAGCATTCCTGGAGTCGGGCCAAGGCCATCGCGCGGCGGCTGGGGATCTCGGTTTGCACGGCAGCGCTGGCTTTCATCAACGCGCTCAATTGGCCGTTGTAGGCCTCGCGCGCGTGCTCCAGGTCACTGTCAGTCAACGTCGATGTCGCATCGAGCACGCCATTGGCCACCGCCCAGTCGGTCAACGCCTTACGCTGCACGTGCTGGGTATGCAGGCCGTCAGAACCGGTCTGCCCGGCCTTCGCCAGTACTTCGGCATAGCTCATCGAGCGCGTGGCCCCAGGCGAAGCGGCTTCGACCCGGGCGGTCGCCATCGCCAGTTGCGCCCAGATGAGGCTGCCGTAAGTCACATTGGCGGGGATGTCCTTGACCAGAAACTCGGGAGCCCGTGCAGCAAGGAGCAAATGCGCCGCAAATGTCGCAGTTTGAGGCGTCGCCCGGCCTTGCTCGACCAGATGGGCACCCACCCCCTCGATCACCACTGAAGCCGGCTGACCCCAGTACCTGCTTTGCCTCTGGATAAATCCGTCGATCGAGTTCTGCGGATCCAGCCCTAAATGGATGGCGGCCATCACGTAATCATTGCTGCTCGCGTCTGTCGGCAAACCACCGAGTTCACTCTGGATGACCTGCCACAGTGCCTGCGCCTTGGGTGAAGCCAGCAGTTTTTGCAGGGCGAGCGGCGGGTTTTGCAGATCGGCATTGGCCACCGCGCTACCGCTGAGCAAATACCCCAGCACGCCCTTGCGACTATCCGGCATCAGGTCGAGGATGGCTTGGCGCTGCGATTCAGTCAGCGGAACCGGCCAGGAGAGCGCCCCGCCGAAATTGCCCAGTACGGGTGCAGGGGCCGGGCCGGCCGGAGCGGTTTCGCTGGGGCTGGCGACTACGGGGAGGGGAGTGTTCACGTTGCCCGCCTGAACAAGCGGGGATGAAACACGGGGAGCAGCGTCGATAGCGGTCATGGTGTTCACCTGTCCGAGGCCAAGGAGTCACTCTTGGTGCTGGAACCTGGCAAAACGGTTCCAGCAGGACGGTGAGGTGTAATCAGTAACCGCGGTCGAAATCCACTTCACCGCGCAATGCGGTCTTGGCCTGGTACGCCCGCAGGTTCTGCACAAACAACTCCACCATCAATTCCGGCGAGGTCGGCGCGGAGCTATGGCCGGTGAGCAGCAGCCCCCACGCCGTCCAGAACGGATGCCGTTGCGGCAATGGCTCCTGGCGGCACACATCGATCACCGCACCGGCCAAATGCCCTTCTTTCAAGGCTTCGACCAGATCGGCATCCACCACCGCCACGCCACGCCCGACATTGATGAACAGCCCGGTCGGCTTGAATTGCTTGAACAGCGCCGCGTCGTAGAGATCGTGGGTACTCGGCGTGTTGGGCAGCAGGTTGATCACGTAGTCCACCTCGCCCACCAGCCGGCCCAACTGGTCGAGCCCGGCCACTTCGATAAACGGCGCCTGCTCGCGTGCGGAACTGGCAATGCCATACAGCTTCACGCCAAACGGCACGAGGAACTCGGCAACGCTCTGGCCAATATCGCCGGTGCCGACGATCAACGCCTTGCGTCCCGCCAGGCTCTGGCCCATGCGGTTGTCCCATTTGCGCTCGACCTGGCTGACCAGGCGGGCCAGCACTTCGCGCTCATGGCCGAGCATATAAGTGAGGACAAATTCAGCCATGACCTGGCCAAAGATGCCTACGGCACGGGTCAATCGATAATCACGCGGCAAGCCGTCGGCCAGCAGCGGCGTGATGCCCGCCCAGGTCGATTGCAGCCATTGCGGGTGATGGCCCTGTCGTAACAATGTGGCCAACAGGTCCGGCTGGCCCAGCCATACCGGGCAATCGGCGGCCAGGCGCGACAGTTCGGCCGAGTCGCCGCTGGTCAGCACTTCAAGGTCCTGTGCCGCTTCGCCGAGCAATTGGGCGTAGAGCGGGTGATCCTGTTCAGCAATCAGAACACGCATGCATAAAACCTTTCAAAAACACTACGGACGGCCGCCCGCATCCTTACGGCCACCGCCCACTTATACGATTCCATTGAAGCGAGTGCCCCGGACGGGGCACCGGTCGATCACATCGGGTCGTTGCGGCGCAGCAGCTCTTCGGGCAAGTGTTCGATGTACTCGTCCTCGGCCGGCGGCATTTGCAGGTGATAGCCCTGCTTGTCGAGGTTTTCCAGGACTTGCACGATGTCTTCCTGTTGCAGCTTGCGCTCGGGTGTCAGCACCAGGTCGAACGCGTGGGCCGGCTTGCCGAAAATCGTGATCAGCGCGTCAGGCACACGCTCAAGGGCATCGCTCTTGAGCACATAGAGGTACATACCGGTGCGTTTGGAGCTGCGGTAGATGGAGCAAATACGTTTCAAGGCTGTTCTCCGGCGGTGGCCAGGCTGTCGAGCAGCGCCTGGCCCATCAACTCGCGGCGCCAGCCACGCAGCGAGTCTGGCAATTGGTAAGGCCCATCGGGGTAGCCACTCTTGACCAGGGCTTCGAGGGTTTTCTTGCGCAGCATCAGTTCCGGCGCCATGTCCAGGCGTTCGGCCTCAGCCTGGCCAAGGGCGCGCAGTTGCTTGATCAGTGCGGCGGCATCCACCGGCAAAGGCTCGGCAACGGCGGGCGGCCATTGGTCCATGGGCACGCTGCCGGCACGCTTGATCAGGTCCAGCAGGAACTGGCCGTCCTGACGCACGGTACGCGGGTGCATGTCTTCGATCTTGCCCAGGGCGGCGAGGTTGTCCGGCTGGGATTTGGCCAAGGGCCACAGCGAGTGTTCACGAATGATGCGGTTGCGCGGCAAGTCACGGGCGCGGGCTTGCTGCTCGCGCCAGGCGCACAGTTCACGCAGCACGGCGAGCTGGGCGCGGGACAGTTTCCATGCCAGCTTGGCGTCGCGGTACACCTCGTACGGGTCGACTTCGCGGCGCAGGTTGGCGACCAGCTCGGCACCGTCTTCCAGCACCCAGGCGTACTTGTCGTCCGTCAAGCGCGGACGCAGCCGCGTATAGACCTCGGCCAGGTGCACCGCGTCTTCGGCGGCGTAGCTGACCTGGGTCTCGGACAAGGGCCGCTGCAGCCAGTCCGAACGGGTCTCGCCCTTGGGCAGCTCGATATCCAGCACGGCTTGCACCAGGCGCGAGTAGCCCATGGAGAAACCGAGGTTCAGGTAAGCCGCCGCCAATTGGGTGTCGAACAAAGGCGCGGGCAGGCTGCCAGTCAGGCGCAGCAACACTTCGAGGTCTTCGCTGCAGGCGTGCAGCACCTTGATCACCGCCGGGTTCTCCAGCAGCGCAGCCAAGGGTTGCCAGTTGTCGATGGTCAGGGGATCGATCAGGTAAGCGCGCACGCCATCACCGATCTGGATCAGCCCGGCAATGGGATAAAAGGTGTCGACCCGCATGAATTCGGTGTCGAGGGCGACGAATGGCAACTGCTGCCATTCGGCGCAATGCTGGCCGAGGCTATCGTTGTCGCAGATCCAGTGAATATCGATGGCCACACGGCTCTCCCTTGAAGAATGGCGCGCAGTATATATCGCGAAAGGGGCTAGCGAGCATCCGCAGTGCACAGCCGACCATGAAAACTCAGACAGGAGATGAAGAATAGTCCGACAGGCGGGAGTTATCCTCTCTTACGAAGAACGTAGACCCGCCACTGGTTGGAGCCCGGCATGAACTCGTGATGGCTCAGGACCTTGAAGCCGGCCTGGCGGAACTCGTCCTCAACGCTTGTACGAGAGGGTACAGAGACAATCACCGAGTCGCGACTGACCCGGTGAAACTCACGCAGCAATGCCTGGCGCCCTTCACTGCTGGGCACATGGCGAAACAATTCCAGGCAGAAAATGCAGTCCACCGCATTCGCCGACAAGCCGATGGAAAACGCCGAACCCTGGAATGTCTTGACCCGCTTGAGCAGGGCCGCCGGGTGGTGGGTCAGCGCGTGGTCGAGCATGTCCTGGGAGTTGTCCGACGCCAGGATGACCCGGTTGACGTGTTCGGCCAGCACCGGCCAGAAGCGCCCCGAACCGCAGGCGAGGTCGAGGATCAGGCCCGGCTCACCCGCGACCTTCAAGGCCTGACGTACCAACCACTCGTCGCGCCAGGCTGCCAGGCGCTGCATCAGCCCGGGCGGGCGCGTGTCGCCGCAGACCCTGGCGTGCTCACGGCCGCAGCGCTCGGCGTATTCAATCTCGATGGAGGAAGGCGTGTGTGGCGACATTGCGGGCTCATATGGGTGGAACGGCAGTGAACGACCTTGATTCGCAGCTTAACCAGCGCAACGTGAAAAAAAGGTCGAAACCGTCATTGCCACCCAATCGATCACGCCGGGTGCAAATACCACCGCCAATCCTGCTCCCCCACCTCGCCCATGAACTGGCGGTATTCAGCACGTTTTACCGCCAGGTACACGCCGAGGAACTCACTGCCAAACGCTTCCCGCGCCCAATCTGAAGCCTCCAGCGCACGCAGGGTGGTGAGCCAGTCGGTGGGCAACAGCTCCTTGGCCTGGGCGTAGCCGTTGCCTTCTACCGGAGCACCGGGGTCGCGTTGTTCACGGATGCCGCGATGGATCCCAGCCAGGATGGCGGCGGCAGCCAGGTAGGGATTGGCGTCGGCGCCGCAGATACGGTGCTCGATATGCCGCGAATTGGCCGGCCCGCCCGGCACGCGCAGGCTGACGGTGCGGTTGTCCACGCCCCAGGTGGCGGCCAGTGGTGCGTAGCTGTTGGTCTGGAAACGGCGGTATGAGTTGGCGTTGGGACAGAACATCAGCAAAGAATCGAGCAAGGTACTGAGCATGCCGCCCACCGCCTGGCGCAACAGTGGCGTGCCATCAGCGGCCTCACTGGCGAACAGGTTATTGCCCTCGGCGTCCGCCAGGCTCACGTGCATGTGCATGCCGGTGCCGGCCAGGTCGTCGAACGGCTTGGCCATGAAACAAGCGGTCATCCCGTGTTTATGCGCCACACCCTTGACCAGGCGTTTGTAGCGCACCGCTTCGTCCATGGCTTGCAGGGCGTCGGTGCGGTGTTCCAGGGTGATCTCCACCTGGCCCGGCGCGTATTCGGAAATGGCGGTGCGCGCCGGAATACCTTGCAGTTTGCAGGCACTGTAGAGGTCGGCGAGAAATGGCTCGATCTGCTCCAGCTCACGCAGGCCGTAGACCTGGGTCGAGCGCGGCCGTCCGCCGTCCACATCGCGTGCCGGTTGCGGGCGACCATTGGCGTCGGGTTTCTGGTCGAGCAAGTAGAATTCCAGCTCGGCCGCCATCACCGGGTAATAACCGTCGGCCTTGAGCCCATCGATCACCTTGGCCAGCAGATGCCGAGGGTCGGCCACGGTGGCAGGCAGGCCTTCGCTGGGGTGCATGCTGACTTGCACCGCCGCAGTGGGGATCAACCGCCACGGCATGCGTTGCAGGCTGCCGCTGATCGGGTAGGCCCGGCAGTCGATATCGCCCACCTCCCAGACCAGCCCGGAGTTTTCCACGTCGTCGCCGTTGATGGTCAAGCCGAGGATGGTGCTGGGCAAAGGGCGCCCGCTCTCGTACACCGCCAGCAGTTCGTCGCGGTGCAGCAACTTGCCGCGTGGCACGCCGTTGTTGTCGAGGATAAACAGCTCGAACATCTCGATGTCCGGGTGTTGTTCAAGGAAGGACTGGGCTTCCTGCAGGCAGGCAAAGACACTCATGGGCATTCTCATACGTAGGGGTCGGGCAGGCGCGCAGGTGCACGCCATCCAGGGGATGGATCAACGTAGGAATGCGCTATCTGGTGGGCGGGCGTGCCGGCAGTGGAACAAAGCCCAGAACGCGAGGGCGGACGGCAGTGTCGCGGGGTGAGTGTCGGAGGAGCCGTCCATGCGGGGATCACAGTGCGAGAGATAACTGCCAGCGTCACACGCCGGCATAGGGCGGTTAAATTCAGGGTTGACGGAGTTTGGTTGCAACTTGGCTAAACATTCATCGTGCCTTGCCACCCTGCCCCACGCTGGAAATAATGGCCGCCCGACCATGCCCCCAAGGACTCGACCGCATGAAAGCTCTTTTTGCCCTGTGTGTACTCGGCCTGGCCACCAGCGCCCTGGCCGACACCGCGCCCTCGCGCCTTGACCAGGTGCTCGAACGCGGCACGCTCACCGTCTGCACCACCGGTGACTACAAGCCCTACACCTCGCTGCGCGCCGACGGCACCTATGAAGGCATCGACATTGCGATGGCCGAATCCCTGGCCAAGAGCCTCAACGCCAAGATCCACTGGGTGCCTACCACCTGGAAAAGCCTGATGCCGGACTTCCTCGCCCAGCGCTGCGACATCGCGGTGGGCGGCATTTCGGTGTCCCTGGAGCGCCAGAAAAAAGCCTTCTTCAGCCAGGCCCTCGGCGTCGACGGCAAGATCCCCCTGGTGCGCTGCGCCGACGTGCAGCGTTACCAGAGCGTCGAGCAGATCAACCAGCCGAATGTGCGCGTGATCGAACCGGCGGGTGGCACCAACGAAGTGTTTGCCCGGGCCCACCTGGGCCAGGCACAGATCCGTTTGCACGACAACGTGACCATCTTCGACGAACTGCTGGCCGGCAAGGCCGACGTGATGATCACCGACGCCAGCGAAGCGCGTTACCAGCAAAAGCTCAAGCCCGGGCTGTGCGCGGTCAACCCGGAACGGCAGATGCAATACAGCGAGAAAGCCTTCCTGCTGCCCCGCGATGACGTGGCATGGAAGAGCTACGTCGACCAGTGGCTGCACCTGAGCGTGGCCACCGGGGTGTATGACGGCATCGTCAATCAGTGGCTGGCGGCGCCTTGATCAACGCGACAAAGGCCCGGCACGCGGCGCTGCGATAGGCACCCTGGCGACTGAGCAGTGCCACGGTGCGTTGCGGTAACGCCGGTTCGATCGCTACCGCACGCAACCCTGGCTGGGCCTGGGCAATCGCACTGGGCAGGATGGTTGCCAGGTGGGTGTTGCGCACGATTTCGATGATCGCGCTGATGGAGTTGGCTTCCATCGCAATCAGCGGCTTTACCCCTTGATCGCGGCAGTAGCCATCGATGTAGCGCCGTGTCGCGAAGCCTGGGTTGAGCAGCACCATCGGCTGCTCCAGCCACCGCCGGCCGTCCAACCCAGGATGGCCAGCCCCCACCACCACGCTCAACGCTTCGGCAAACAGCCCTTCGCATTGGATATCCGGCAGATGCTCGCCGGTAAAACCGATGCCGATATCCAGCAGGTCCTCGGTCAGCGCGGCTTCCATGCGGTCCTGGGTCAGCTCTTCGATGCTCAGGGTGATTCCCGGATACAGGGCGTTGAACCGCGCCAACAACGGGCCGATCAGGTAGGCGGTGAAGGTCGGGGTCATTGCCAGGCGCAGGCTGCCCCGGCTCAAGTCCTGCACGTCATGCATGGCCCGCGTGCCCGCCTGCAAGTCCTGCAAAGCCAGGCGCGCAAAGCGCACATAGGCGGCGCCGGCATCAGTGAGGCTGACACTGCGCCCGGAGCGGTCCAGCAACGGCGCACCGAGGGTGTCTTCCAGCTGTTTGATCTGTTGCGACAAGGTCGGCTGCGACACGTGCAGCGCCTCGGCGGCACGCGTGAAATTGCGATGCTCGGCAACGGCCAGCAGGTAACGGATATGACGCAACAGCATCGGCGGGCCTCCAGCTATAGGCATGACTTATAGAAACCATAATAAGCCGGTCTTGGACGCTATAGCTGAAAACTTCCATCCTTGCCCCATCAGCGACGCAAGGAGAACCCCATGCAAGACCTCATCAACGGCTTTCGCAAATTCCAGTCAGAAGCCTTCGGCCAACGCAGCGACCTGTTCAAGCACCTGGCCACCACCCAGAACCCTGGCACGTTGTTCGTGTCCTGTTCCGACAGCCGGGTGGTTCCGGAACTGCTGACCCAGCAGGAACCCGGTGATCTGTTTGTGATCCGCAACGCCGGCAATATCGTGCCGTCCTACGGCCCGGAGCCCGGCGGTGTGTCGGCCACGGTCGAATACGCAGTGGCGGTGCTGGGGGTGCGCGATATCGTGATCTGCGGCCATTCCGACTGCGGTGCCATGACCGCGATCTCCACCTGCAAATGCCTGGACCACCTGCCGGCCGTGGCCAACTGGTTGCGCCACGCCGAGTCGGCCAAGCTGATCAACGCCGCCCGCGAGCATGCCTCGGACGCCGCCCGCCTGAGTTCATTGGTGCGCGAAAACGTGATCGCGCAACTGGCCAACCTCAAGACTCACCCTTCGGTCGCCCTGGCGCTCGGGCAAGGCCGGCTGACCCTGCATGGCTGGGTATACGACATCGAGACCGGCGCCATCGACGCCCTGGACCAACGCAGCGGTGGCTTCGTGTCGCTGCTGGATCAGATTCACGCTGCCTGACCCTATCCCAACCAAGAGGACCACACCATGTTGCAATCCCACTTCGCCCAAACCCCACGCCTGGCCCTGGCCGACACCGTTATCGAGCTCAAGGCGCGCAAGAACCTGTCCTGGCAGGACCTCACCGACGGCACCGGCCTGAGCCTGGCGTTCGTCACCGCCGCCCTGCTCGGCCAGCACCCGTTGCCCAAGGAGGCCGCTGACGTGGTGTGCGATAAGCTCGGCCTGGACCAGGACACCAGCCGCCTGCTGCAAAGCGTGCCCCTGCGCGGCAGCTTTCCCGGCGGTGTACCGACGGACCCGACGATGTATCGCTTCTACGAAATGCTCCAGGTCTATGGCTCGACCCTCAAGGCCCTGGTGCACGAGCAATTCGGTGACGGCATCATCAGTGCGATCAACTTCAAGCTGGACATCAAGAAGGTCGAAGACCCGGACGGAGGCTCCCGCGCGGTGATCACCCTGGATGGCAAGTACCTGCCGACCAAACCCTTCTGAGTGGCCCGCAACCGTCTACGCTCTTGTCACATCAACAAGAACGAGGGACCGGTAATGAAGGCACTGCTTCGACTCACCTGGCTGCTGCTGTTGTGTTTCAGCCAGGTGCACGCCGCAACGGCTCAGGATGAGAACGCCCAGGCCGCCAAGGCATTGCTGGAAAAAGCCTTGGTTTACTACCAGAGCAATGGCGACAAGGCGTTTGCCGCGTTCAGTCGCCAGGGCGAGTTTGTCGACCACGACCGCTATGTGTTCGTGGTCGACACCCAGGGCGTGCTGCTGGCCAGTGGCGGTCCATCTTCCGCCTTGATCGGCCGCGACGTGTCCGAGGTGCTCGGGCCGGAGTTGCGCCAGTCATTCAAGGCCGCGCTGACGGTGCCGGAAGGCCAGGGCATCCAACAGGCCGATTACCGCTGGCAGAACTGGAACGACGGCAAGGTCGAACACAAGCATGTGTTTTATCAGCGCGTGGGCGAACGCATCCTGGCGGTGGGTTACTACTTGCCCCGGGCCACGCCGGAACAGGCCCGGGCCCTGCGCAACAAGGCGGTGAACGCACTGCTCAAGGATGAACCCGGCACGCTCAAGGCCATCAATTCGTTGCAAGGCGGTTTCCTGCAGGATGACCTCTATGTGTTCGTGGTCGACCTCGATACCCAGCGCTATGTGGCGCACGGCACCAACCTGCGCCTGATCAACACCGACTTCAGCAAGATCAAGGACCCCGACGGCAAGCCGGTGGGCGAGCCGATCCTGAAGCTGATGGCCGAGCAGGACCAGGGCGAATATAAATACCGCTGGAAAAACCCGGTGACCGACAAGGTCGAGAACAAGCACGCGTATGTGCGCAAGGCCGGGCATTTCATGGTAGCGGTGGGTTACTACAGCCCTTGAAGGGTGAAACGCGGTCAAAACTGTGGGAGCGGGCTTGCTCGCGAATGCGGTGCTTCAGTTGAAACATCTTTGACTGACACACTGCATTCGCGAGCAAGCCCGCTCCCACATTTGGTTCCTCGTGGTGCCCGTTACTTAGCTTTGTCTTCGCGGCCGCGCAGCACCCGGTTGGGCATTGCGATTGCCGCCGTGAGCCCCAGCAGCGACACCGCCGCACTCACCATCAACAAATGCCGGAAGGTCACCGCCAGTTCCCCGCGCAGGGCGTCCTGCGCTGGGCCGGGGGCGGCGTTGAGGCCGTCGAGCAGCACATTGCCGGAACTGCCCTCGGCCACCAGCGCGCCGCTGGCCAGGTGGGCGAAGCTGGAGTCCTGCAACAGCGCCAGCAACAGCGCCGACATGCACGCTACCCCGACTGCTCCGCCGAGGGAGCGGAACAGGTTGGTGGTGCTGGTGGCGACGCCGATGTCGCGTTGTTCCACCGAGTTCTGCGTACCCACCAGCGAAGTGGGGAATTGCATGCCGGCGGCGATCCCGCACAGCAACATGAACATCGCCGTCAGCCCCACCGCCTGGGGCGCGCTCAAGGCCATGCCGAGAATCGCAAAGGGGCTCAGCAAGGCGCCACTGAGGATCATCGGTTTATAACGGCCGGTCACCGAGGTCATGCGCCCGGCAAAATAGGCGCCCATCGGCAAGCCCATCGCCAGGGGCAGCAGGTGCAGGGCCGCGCTGTCCGCGCCTGAGCCGGTCACCGTCTGATAACGCAGCGGCATCAGCACCGTCAGGGAAATCGCCTGGAAGCTGGTGAAGAAAATCGTGCACCAGCACAACACCGCGCTGCGGTTGGCGAACAGATGCATCGGCAACAACGGCTCCCGTGCACGCCGCTCATGCCAGACAAACACCGTCAACGCCACCAGCGCACACGCCAGCAAGCCCAGCACCGAGTCGCTGCGCCAATGCTGGCCCTGGCCGATTTCGGTGATGCCCAGCAGCAAGGCGGTGAGGCCGATGATCATCAGCAGCGTGCCGAGGTAATCGATGATCGGCTTGCGCTGCGGCACCGGCAGCCCGACCAGGGTGCGATGGGCCACGTACCAGGCGCCGGCGCCCAATGGGAGGTTGATCAGGAACACCCAGCGCCACGACAGGTACTCGGTCATGTAGCCGCCGAGCACCGGCCCGGCCACACTGGCCACCGCGTACATGCTGCTGAAATAGCCCTGGTAGCGCCCGCGTTCGCGGGGCGGGATGATGTCGCCGATGATCGCCTGGCTCACCGAAATCATGCCGCCGGCGCCGATGCCCTGGAGGATCCGCGCCAGCACCAGTTGCTCCATGCTTTGCGCCATGCCGCAAAACAGCGAGGCCAGGGTGAACAGGCCCATGCCAATCAGCATCATCGGCCGGCGCCCGTACAGGTCGCCAAGCTTGCCGTAGATCGGCACCGCCACGGTCATCGCCACCATGTAGCCGGAGATGACCCAGGCCAGCAGGTTGACGTCGTGGAACCGGGCGGAAATTGCGGGCATGGACACGGCGACAATGGTCTGGTCCAAGGCCCCCAGGAAGATCGCCATCATCAGTGAGGCGAGGATGCTGCGCACAGCGGGCAGCGGCGGAACGGGCTGATTGAGGTGCGTCACGGCAAGACCTTCGAGCAGGGCCCGCGGGAAAAGGCGGCCCGCGGGAATGCTCGATACGATAGCAGGCTATTCGATAGCTTCGTAAGAAAGCCCGACGTAATTTTCGGCGATGGTCTTGCGCCCGGCCTCGGAGTGGATGAAGTAATCGAGCTCACTCTCGGCGATGCGCTGGCTGAAGCCATCCGCCTCGGGAAACTGATGCAGCATCGAGGTCATCCACCAGGAAAAGCGCTCGGCCTTCCACACACGCCGCAGGCAGATGGCGGAATAGCGTTCGAGCAAATCCACCCGCCCCTCGCCGTAGACCTTGAGCAGAATCCGATACAGGGTACTCACGTCACTGGCCGCCAGGTTCAAGCCCTTGGCCCCGGTGGGCGGCACGATATGCGCGGCATCACCGAGCAGGAACAGGCGCCCGTACTGCATCGGCTCCACCACAAAGCTGCGCAGCGGCGCGATGCTTTTTTCGATCGACGGGCCGGTCACTAGGTCGGCTGCAAGGTGGCTGGGCAGGCGGGTTTTCAGTTCGTCCCAGAAGCGCGCATCGGACCACTCATCAAGCGGCTCCTCCACCGGGACTTGCAGGTAATAACGGCTGCGCGTCGGCGATCGCATGCTGCACAAGGCAAAGCCACGCGGATGTTTGGCGTACACCAGTTCAGGGTGAACCGGCGGCGTATCGGCGAGGATACCCAGCCAGCCGAAGGGGTAGACCCGTTCGAAAACGTTCAGTGATTCGGCCGGGATCGACTGGCGCGCAACCCCGTGGTAGCCATCGCAACCGGCGATGTAGTCGCACTCCAGGCGGAAGGCTTCGCCCTGATGTTTGAAGGTCAGCCAGGGTCGATCACTTTTGAGCTCGTGGGGTTGCACGTCATGGGCTTCATACAAGGTGATGGCACCGGCGGCGGCACGGGCTGCCGTCAGGTCGCGGGTGACTTCGGTCTGGCCGTAGATCATGACCGTCTGGCCGCCGGTCAGCGCCTTGAGGTCGATGTGGGTAAGCTGGCCATTGAGCGCCAACTCGAAGCCCTCATGCACCAGGCCTTCGTTGTCCATGCGCTGGCTGACGCCCGCCTGCCGCAGCAGGTCGACCATGCCTTGTTCCAGCACCCCGGCACGGATGCGGCCTTGTACATAGTCGGCGCTCTGGCGCTCGAGGATCAGGGTCTGGATACCGGCATTGTGCAGCAGTTGGCCGAGCAACAGTCCGGAGGGACCGGCGCCGATAATGGCGACTTGGGTTTTCAGCGTTTTCATTATTTTTATGGCCCGCAAGTTCCACCCGAACGGATTGAGTGAAAGAGTTGTCATTGGTCTTGTTGCTGACATTTTTCACTTGAGTGGCCGGCATAAGAAGGTGAAAACTGAGCCAAAGCCTGCGCTTTTTGCCAATTGGGGCGATTACCGCACCACTCTCCTGGGTATCGGATTGAAACCATGACCAAAACCGCGATTCCGGTCTTCAAGCTTTACGGGGAACACCAGCAATGGCCAACCCCCGATTTGTTGCACTGCGAAACCATTTCCCGACGCAGCAGGGAATACCAGTGGGAAATCCAGCCCCACCGGCACGCGGATCTGTGCCAGTTGCTGTATGTGCATAAAGGCCAGGCACAACTGGAAATCGAAGGCCAGCGCAGCACGCTGCACGAATCGACGCTACAAGTCCTGCCGCCACTGTGCGTGCACGGTTTTCGGTTTCCCGAGGATGTCGAAGGCTACGTAGTAACCCTCGCCGCGCCGCTGGTCAGCCACCTGCAGGCACAACTGGGGGCGACGGTGGACGGTTTGCAGTCCCTGGGCAGTTACCCGGCAGGCAAGGACAGTGATTACCTGAACAGCCAGTTCGCCCGCTTGCAGGATGAATACGCCGACGAACAACCAGCCCGGGACATGATGATGCACGCGCTGGTCAGCGTATTGCTGGTGTGGATCAGCCGCCAGGCTATCCAGAAGCGCCACCCACGCGCGCCGAGGGGGCGTGAATACTTCCGCCGCTTTACCCAATTGGTGGAACAGCATTACCGCGAACACCCGAAAATCGAAGACTTGGCCCACAAGCTGGGCATCTCGGTCTCACACCTGAACGGCACCTGTCGGGAATTGGGTGGGCAGCCTGCGCTGCAGATCATGCACGACCGCCAATTGCTGGAAGCCAAGCGCCTGCTGACGTACACCAGCATGACCATCAATGAAATGTCAGAAGTGCTGGGTTTTTCCGACCCGACCAATTTCTCGCGGCTGTTCCGCCGCCGGGTCGGGTTCTCACCCAAGGCGTTTCGTGAGCAACTCAAGGCTGAACAGCCGGTTACCTGAGCGCACTGAAACTGCCGGTATGGGGTACGCATTGGTCCTGATGGCAGCTGATCGCAAAGGTCGGCTGCATGCGGGTCAGTTCAACACGGTAAGCAGCGGTCCCGTAAAGCGCGCTGGCGATGGCGCACAGGGTGACAATCATCAGGTACTTTCTGGTTTTAATGCTCATGGCACAGACCTCTGCGGATCTAAACGGTGCTGTTTAAAGCATAGGTCAACCAGGGCGAGTTGCCATTATCGGACGACATTCAACAGGTTTATGTCGCCCTACAGACCAACGTCCCACGCAGGCTCCTCCGGAAACCTCAGCACCAGAAAATCCAACAGGCTGCGCAGCGCCGACGGCATGTGCTTGCGCGAGGCGTACACCGCGTAGATGTTCATCTGCCGGGGCTCGGCGTCGGGCAGCAGGCGCACCAGTTCACCCCGGCGGATGTAATCGCCGGCCTGGTAAGTGGGCAGCATCGCCACGCCGGCCCCGGCCAGCGTCACACGCAACAAGGTGCTGGCCTCGTTGGACGTGATATTGCCGGTGATGGGCACCGAGACATGCTCGCCCCGCTCTTCGAAATGCCACAGGCTCTTGCCGAAATAGGAATGGGTGAGGCAGTTGTGCCCGGCCAGGTCTTCGACTTTCTGCGGCGCTGGATGCGCCAGCAGATACGCCGGCGAGGCGCATACCACCGAACGGCACAGGGTCAGGCGCCGGGCGATGAGGTTGGGGTCCAGGTCGTTGCTGGTGCGAATGGCCAGGTCGATGCGCTCATCCACCAGGTTCACCGTACGATCGAGCATTTGCAGGTCGACGGTCACCAACGGGTAACGCTTGACGTACTCGGCGATGGCCTCGGCCAATTGCGCCTGGCCGAACGAGGTGCTGACGCTCAGGCGCAGCAGGCCACGGGGCGCGTCATCGGGCTCGCTGACGGCGGCCTGCATATCGCAGCACAGCTCCAGCAATTGTCGACAGCGCGGCAGGGTTTCACCGCCCGCTGCCGTGAGGCTGAGCTTGCGCGTGGTGCGGTGCAGCAGACGTGCGCCGACCCAGTCCTCCAGCTCGGCCAGGTAGCGCGACACCACCGGGCGCGACAGGTCCAGATGATCGGCGGCGGCGGACTGGCTGCCCAGGTCCACCACGGTGACAAACACGCGCATTGCTTGAAGACGATCCATGATTTGCCCGATTTCAGAAACAAACTATGTCCCAGCATCGCATTTTTAGTCTGGTTTTGTGCAACTAAGCTCTGTGCATCCTTTACCGATGCTGGAGCTGCCCGATGTTCTCAACCCTCAAGCGCCTGACCCTGGCCACCGCCGCCCTGGCCTTCGCCGCCCATGCGGCCGCCGCCGAGCTGAAGCTGGATGTGTACAACCCGGGCGAAGCCGCGATCTTCCCGGTCACCTCGGTGCTGGTCAGCGGCGCCAAGGATGCGATCCTGTTGGACGCCCAGTTCGGCAAAGGCCAGGCCGAACAACTGGTGCAGAAGATCCGCGCCAGCGGCAAACACCTGACCACCATCTACATCAGCCACGGCGACCCGGACTACTACTTCGGCCTCGACACCCTCACCGCCGCCTTCCCCGACGCCAAGGTGCTGGCGCCGCAACCGGTGGTCGATCACATCAAGGCGACCGTGGCCGGCAAGCTTGCGTTCTGGGGCCCGAAAATGGGTGCCGACAAGCCGTCTAAAACCATCGTGCCGCAGGTACTTCAAGGCCACAGCCTGAGCCTGGAAGGCCAGCAACTGGAGGTGATCGGCCTGGACGGCGCGCAGCCGGACCGCAGTTTTGTGTGGATCCCGTCGATCAAGGCCGTGGTCGGTGGCGTGGTCGTCGCCGAGAACATTCATGTGTGGATGGCCGATACCCAGAGCGCGCAATCCCACAAAGACTGGCTGGCGACCCTGCAACGCATTGAAGACCTGAAACCGCACACCGTGATCCCGGGCCATTACCTGGGTACGCCGTCCGTCCAATCGGTGAAATTTACTGCTGACTACATCAAGGCCTTTGACGCCGAAACCGCCAAGGCCAAGGATTCCGCCGCCCTGATCGCGGCCATGAAACAGCGTTACCCGACCCTCGCCGACGAAAGCTCGCTGGAACTGAGCGCCAAAGTCGCCAAGGGCGAAATGAAGTGGTGAATGGTTTTAAACCCTAACGTACTGGAGAACGTCATGAGCAAGATTGCAATCATTGGGGCCACCGGCCGGGCCGGTAGCCAACTGCTGGAAGAAGCCCTGCGTCGCGGGCATAGCGTTGTAGCCATCGCACGTAACACCGACAAGCTGGCGGCGCGCCCTGGCGTCACCGTCAAGCAGGTGGATGCCCTGGACGCAGACGCCCTGCAACAGGCCATCAGCGGCAGTGACGTGGTGATCAGCGCCGCGCACTTCGCCACTCTGCCGGCCAGCGCGGTGATCGGGCCGGTGAAGAACGCCGGGGTGAAACGCCTGCTGGTCGTGGGCGGTGCCGGTTCGCTGTTGCTGCCGGGTGGCGCTCGGGTGATCGACAGCGCAGGTTTCCCGGCTGAGTACAAAGCCGAAGCCAGTGCAGGCGCTGTGTTTCTCGACACGCTGCGTCAGGAAAAAGAGCTGGACTGGACCTTCCTGTCGCCTTCGGCGGAGTTCGTCGAGACCGAGCGCACCGGTCAATTCCGCGTGGGCCAGGACGATCTGCTGGTGAGCAGTGAAGGTCGCAGCTGGATCAGCTTTGCTGACTACGCCATCGCCTTGATCGACGAAGTCGAATCGCCGAAGCACTCGCGCCAGCGCTTCACCGTCGGCTACTGAGATGTGGGAGGGGGCTTGCCCCCGATTGCAGTGTGTCAGTCAATACAGGTGTGACTGATCTACCGCTATCGGGGGCAAGCCCCCTCCCACATTTGAAATGTGAGTGTCAGCAGATTTTGGCTTGGGTGACCAACCAATCCATCAACGCTTCAAGCCCCGCCGAAGGCTCGGTGCCCGGTGGATACACCAGGTAATAGCCCATCCCCGTCGGCACTCGCAGTTCAAAGGGTGTCGCCAACCGCCCGGCCTTCAAATCCTCGCCAATCAACGCACGGTCGCCAATCGCCACGCCGGAGCCTTGCGACGCCACCGTCATCGCCAAATCCAGCGTCTCAAAATGATGCCCCTGGCTCAGGTTACCCAGTCGCGTCTTCGCCGCCTTCAACCACAACGCCCAATCCCGCTCATCCCTTGTGGGATGCAGCAGAACCTGTTGCTGCAGGTCTGCCGGTGAGTGCAGAACGCCGAGCATCGCAGGGGTGCAGACCGGGGTGAGTTGTTCGTCGAACAGATGCCGCGCCTCGGCCGACTGCTCGGCGATGGGCGCATAGATCACTGCCGCATCGAATTGCTCGCGGCGAAAGTCCACGGTGTAGGCCACGGTGGTGGTGAGCTCTACCGGCACGTCCGGGCGCTCTTTTTGCCACTGCATCAAGCGCGGCAACAGCCAGCGCATCACACAGGTGGAGGCCTTGAGCTGCAGGACCTGGCGGCGACTGCCGATCTGCTCCACCGCCTCGCCGATCAGGCCAAACACCTGCTGCGCGCGCAATGACCATTCGCGGCCTTCTTCGGTCAGGCTCAAGCCCCGCGCCTGGCGTTGGAACAGCGCGTAGCCCAGGTGGCTTTCCAGCCCGGCAACCTGCCGGCTCACCGCACCCTGGGTGATGTGCAGTTGCTCGGCGGCGCGGGTGAAGTTGCAGCACTGGGCCGTGATCCAGAAGGTGTACAACGCGGGCAGCGGCGGAAGGCGTTTCATCGGGGGCGCAGCCATGACGTGAGGACATGGCTAGTATGACTTTTTATCGATTGTTGCCGCTACCGGCCAGCCGGTCCAATAACGCCTTATCTCAACAATAAGAGCGACGTTTATGGCGACCTGCGGCGAAGTACTGGTCAACCTTCTGGAAGGCTATGGCGTGGACCAGGTGTTTGGCATCCCCGGCGTGCACACCGTGGAGTTGTATCGTGGCCTGGCCCGTTCCAGCATCCGTCACGTCACCCCGCGCCACGAACAGGGCGCCGGCTTCATGGCCGATGGGTATGCGCGCACCAGCGGCAAGCCCGGCGTGTGCTTCATCATCACCGGCCCCGGCATGACCAATATCACCACCGCCATGGGCCAGGCCTACGCCGACTCGATCCCGATGCTGGTGATTTCCAGCGTGCAGTCGCGCAGCCAATTGGGCGGCGGGCGCGGCAAGTTGCATGAGCTGCCGAACCAGGGCGCGATGATCGCCGGTGTGGCGGCGTTCTCCCACACTCTGATGTCGGCGGCCGAGTTGCCCGGCGTGTTGGCGCGGGCCTTTGCGTTGTTCCAGGCCGGGCGACCACGCCCGGTGCATATTGAAATCCCGCTGGATGTGCTGGTGGAAAACGCCGACGCGCTGCTGGGCAGCGAGCCGGTCAGCGTGGCGCGCGCCGGTGCGGCGCCGTCGGCGATCAAGCAGATGAGCCAGTTGCTCGCGGCGGCCGAGCAGCCGTTGATCCTGGCCGGGGGCGGCGCCATCGACGCCGCCGCAGCACTCACGCAATTGGCCGAGGCCCTCGGCGCACCGGTAGCCCTGACGATCAACGCCAAAGGCATGCTGCCTGCCAACCACCCGCTGTTGATCGGCTCGACCCAGACCCTGGTCGCCACCCGCGCCTTGGTCGCCGAAGCCGACGTGGTGCTGGCCATCGGCACGGAGCTGGCGGAGACCGACTACGACGTCACCTTCGCCGGTGGCTTCGAGATTCCCGGCGCGTTGCTGCGGATCGACATCGACCCGGACCAGACCGTGCGCAACTATCCGCCGCAGGTTGCCTTGGTGGCCGATGCACAGATCGCTGCCGAAGCCTTGTTGAACGCGCTCAACAGCAAGCCATTGCCACCCCGCAACAGCACGTGGGGCGCTGCGCGTGTTACGCGCCTGTGGGCCGAATTGAACCCAGGCTGGGACGCCGCCACCCGCGCACAAACCCTGTTCCTCAACACCGTCCTGGAGGAGCTGCCCAACGCCGTGCTGGTCGGCGACTCGACCCAACCGGTGTACAGCGGCAACCTCACCCTGAACCTCGACCACCCGCGCCGCTGGTTCAACTCATCCACCGGCTACGGCACCTTGGGCTACGCCCTGCCCGCCGCCATCGGCGCCTGGCTGGGGCGCGGCGACGGACAACCGGTGGTGTGCCTGATCGGCGACGGCGGCCTGCAATTCAGCCTGCCGGAACTGGCCAGCGCCGTGGAAGCGCGCACGCCGGTGATCGTGCTGCTGTGGAATAACCAGGGCTATGAAGAGATCAAGAAATACATGGTCAACCGCGCCATCGAGCCGGTGGGTGTGGACATCTACACCCCGGACTTTATCGGCGTAGCCAAGGCGTTGGGCTGTGCCGCTGAAAGCATCCAGGGCATCGCACATCTGCGTACGGCACTGCGCAGCGCCGCTGATCGCCAGGGTCCAACACTGATTGAAATCGACCAAGGCCTGTGGATGAAGGAGGTGGCGGTATGAGCGCGGTATTGAACGGGATCTACATCGACGGTTCGTGGCGGGCCGGTCAAGCAGCACTTGAGGTGATCAACCCAGCCACCGAGGCGGTATTGGCCCAGGTCAGCGTCGGCGACGCGACAGCGGTGACCCAGGCGGTCGACGCCGCCAGCGCGGCCTTCAGCGGCTGGTCGAAAAGCACCGGCCGTGATCGCGCCGCCCTGCTGCGCAAGATCGCCCAGGGCGTGAGCGAACAGCGCGAACAGCTGATGCACCTGCAATCGAGCAACAACGGCAAGCCTCTGTTTGAAGCCGCAATTGATGTGGACGATGTGATCGCCACGTTCGACTACTACGCCAGCGTTGCCGAAGAAATGGAAGCCGCTCAGGATCAGCCGGTGGCACTGCCCAGCGATGACTTCAGCGCACGCCTGCGCCGCGAGCCATGCGGCGTGGTGGGGCTGATCGTACCGTGGAATTTCCCGATGGTAACCACCGCCTGGAAACTCGCCCCAGCCCTGGCCGCCGGTTGTTGCGTGGTGCTCAAGCCCTCGGAAGTCACGCCGTTGGCCGAGTTGCACTTGGCGCGGATTATCGCCGAGGCCGGCTTGCCCGCTGGAGTGTTCAACCTGGTGTGTGGCACAGGTTTGGCGGTCGGCGCACCGCTGGCGGCAGACCGTCGGGTGGCGAAAATATCGTTCACCGGCAGTAACGCCGTTGGCGTGCAGGTGATGCAACGCGCGGCCGAAACCATCAAGGGCGTGAGCCTGGAATTGGGCGGCAAGTCTTCGCTGCTGGTACTGGCGGATGCCGATCTGGACCTGGCGGTGGAACTGGCCTGTGGCGGCGGTTTTTTCAACGCCGGGCAGATGTGTTCGGCCACCAGCCGGGTGTTGGTGGCTGACTCGCTCGCCGATGAATTCCTGGTGCGGGTGCAGGCACGGGCTGAAGCTATTCGCGTGGCGGACCCATTTGCCGACGACGTGGAAATGGGTGCGTTGATCAACCGCGTGCAATATCAGCGGGTACTGGGGCATATCCAGCGCGGCATCGAAGACGGTGCCCGCTTGCTGTGTGGCGGTGACCGCCCGGCGGACTTGCCCAAGGGCTTTTTCATTCGCCCCACCGTGTTCACCGATGTGCCGCTGGACAGCGCGTTGTGGAACGAAGAGATCTTCGGCCCGGTGCTCTGTGTCCGGCGTTTTGCTTCTGAGGCAGAAGCGATCGCCCTGGCCAACGACAGCGATTTCGGCCTGGTAGCGAGTGTGGTCAGCCGCCATGCCGAAACCGCCGAGCGTGTGGCGAATGCCTTGCAGGCCGGGCTGGTGTGGATCAACGCGCCGCAAGTGATCTTCCCGCAGACCGCGTGGGGCGGTTACAAGCAGAGCAGCATCGGCCGCGAGTTGGGGCCGTGGGGGTTGGCGGCGTTCCAGGAGATCAAGCATGTGATCCGCTCTATCTAATGTGGGAGGGGCGGTGCGACGATTCGACTTGCCCCCGATAACGGTGGGTCAGTCAAAGATTTGTTGGCTGACACACTGCCATCGGGGGCAAGCCCCCTCCCACATTTTGATCAGCGCAATTTTTAGATAGACCTAGCGACTTTCTCATTTGCCCCACTCCCCCGCCCATGGCCTGATTCGCCCTTGTTCACTCAAGGGCCTCCCATGGAAACCGTTCACGCAAAACCCACCACCGCCCTCTGGCTGATGACCAGCGTCGTGCTGGTCGCCCTCAATCTGCGCCCGTCGATGGCGGCGGTCGGCCCGTTGTTGTCATCGATTCGCGGCGATGTGCCGTTGAGTTTCAGCAGCGCGGCGTTGTTGACCATGTTGCCGGTGATGGCCATGGGCTTGGCGATGTTCTTCGGCATGGGCCTGGCCAAACGCTTTGGCGAACACCGCAGCATCGTGGTGTCCCTGCTGGTGATCGGCGTGGCCACGCTGTCACGGTTGTTCCTCGACTCGGCGCTGGAGTTGATCGTCAGCGCCATCGCGGCCGGTGTGGGGATCGCGATGATCCAGGCGTTGATGCCGGCACTGATCAAGTCGCGGTTCAGTGACAATGTTTCGCTGTTCATGGGGTTGTACGTCACCGCGATCATGGGCGGCGCGGCGCTGGCGGCATCGTTCTCGCCGTTCGTGCAAGTGCAGACCGGCAGTTGGCGCATCGGCCTGGCGATCTGGGCGGTGTTGGCGGTACTGGCGTTGGTATTCTGGTACGCGCAGCGCTCGGTGTTGCCGCCGTTGCCGCAAGCCGGTGCGGGGCCGCAGGAGTCGTTTTTCGGCAATGGCCGGGCCTGGTTGCTCGCAGTATTTTTCGGCCTGGGCACTGCGTCCTACACCTGCGTACTGGCGTGGCTGGCGCCGTACTACGTGGAGCAAGGCTGGAGCGAGCAGAATGCCGGGCTGTTGCTGGGCTTCTTGACGGCCATGGAAGTGGTGTCCGGCCTGGTCACCCCTGCCATCGCCAACCGGCGCCGGGATAAACGCGGGGTGGTGGCGGTGCTGCTGGTGCTGATCATCCTCGGTTTCTTTGGCCTGATCCTCAGCCCGCATCACCTGAGCCTGTTGTGGCCATGCCTGCTGGGCCTGGGCATCGGCGGCCTGTTCCCGATGAGCCTGATCCTGTCCCTCGACCACTTGGACAACCCGCGCCGCGCCGGTGGCCTGACCGCCTTTGTGCAGGGTATCGGCTACCTGATCGCCGGGCTGTCACCACTGATCGCCGGGATGATCCGCGATCAGCTGGGCAGTTTCGAATGGGCCTGGTGGTCGCTGACGGCAGTGATCGTGCTGATGCTGGTGATCGTCACGCGCTTCAATCCAATGCACTACGCACGACATATCCGCTGAGGTCGTGTTGCAAACAGTATTTGTCTCACACCAAACATAGAAACGCCCTACAGAGCTTTCTAATGGCACGCTCGTTCCGTTAAGCTTTTGCGCTGTCTTGTACTGAGTTCGGTACAACAGGTTTACGGACGAAACCGATGCTAAACAGTAACTTGCTCAGAAAGCTCGATATGCAGGACTTGATGGTGTTTATCGCCGTCTACGACCAGAGCAGCGTTACCGAGGTGTCCGAAACACTGTTTGTCAGCCAGTCCACCGTGAGCTACAGCCTGAAGAAGCTGCGCACCAGCTTTGAAGACGAGTTGTTCATCAACACACGAGCGGGCATGCGGCCAACGTACAAGGCCACCACCATGTACGGGCATGTGCAAAAGATCCTCGAAAGCATCAACCTGTGCCACGCCGGTGGCCAGGCTTTCGACCCGACCCAGAAGGCCGTGACGTTCAACGTGTGCGCGCCGGAATACTTCGAACAGTTGATTCTGCCGCGCCTGTTGAAGCACTTCGACCGTGCCGACTTGCCGGTGATCGTCAACGTGCAAAAGCTGGAAACCGACATCCCCGCCGACGACCTGCGCGAAGGCCGCCTCGACCTGGTGATCTGTTTCGGCCCCAACTTCCACCGCGCCCATAAAGACTTGCGCACCCAGATGCTGCTCGAAGACGATCTGGTGTGTGTGTTCGATAAACGCTCGGCGCCAAGGGAGCCGGCCTTCAGCCTGCAGTCCTTCGTCGAACGGCGCCATGTGTTCCCTACGCCGTGGACCTCCGACACCAACATGATCGATGGCTGGCTGGCGCGCCAGGCCCACAAGCGTCAGGTGATCGCCCGCGCCAACAGCTACAGCGCAGCGCTGAAGATGATCACCGGCACCGACTTCATCGTCACCTTGCCGCGCCGCGTGCAAAAACTGCTGGCGCCCGCCACCACGTTCGGCCATTGCGAAGCGCCCAACGGCTTGCCGGGGTTCACCCTGGAGATGCAGTGGAATGAAACCAGCGAACAGGACAGTGCCAATACCTGGTTTCGTGAGCAGGTGGTCAAAGTCTGCGCAGATCAGGGCCTGCTCTGAAACGTCCACCTCACTGTAGGAGCGAGCTTGCTCGCGAAAACGTTAACGATTACGCAGTGCTTCTGGGTTAACGCGGCGCTCTCAGGTTTCTTCGCGAGCAAGCTCGCTCCTACAGGTTGGGTCAGCCGATGGCGACTTTGCTGTAGCAGTCGCGATCCATGTCTACCAGTAGGACGCTGAGTTGAACCTGGATACCTTCCGGCCAGTCACCCAGATCCTGCAAGGCTGCCAGCAGGCTTTCCGACAGCTGCTTCTTGACCTGCGGTGAGCGCCCGCTGAGCAGCGACAGCTTCACCGCGATAAACCCACGCGGGTCGAGGGAGGTGCCAACCTGGAACGTCTCGACCTTGACCGCACGGCTTTTGATATCGAACTCGGAACCGAACTGCCCGGACACCATCAGCACGTTGTTGAGCCGCAGCAGGGTCTTCTCGACAGCGAGGCCTGTCAGGTTGGCGGTGTATTCCAGGTGCAGGTGTGGCATGGATGGCTCCGAGTCTTGGGTAGGAAGATTCCTAGATATACCACGGATAAAAGCCTCAGGCTTTGCTGGCCAGCCCTCTGTCACTCATAAACGCTTCGAGCCGCGAACGTACCCAGCGCTCAGCCGGGTCGGTGTCCACGTGGCTGAGCCAGACCATCGACAAATCCAGGGTTGGTGTTTCGAACGGGAACGGCTCACAGAACAGGTGGCCCGACACCGCCATAGCCTCGGCGGTGTAGTCCGGCAGGCTGGCGATCAGGTCGGTACCGGCGAGCAAGGCCGGCAGTGCGCTGTACTGAGGCACCGACAGCACCACATGACGTTTACGGCCGATCTCCGCCAGCCACTCATCGGCAAACCCGGACACGTTGGCGGTGTGGGACACCAGCACATGGGGCCGTGAGCAATATTCATCGAGGGTCAGCGGCGTTTCCGAGACATCGGCACGCAGGATGCGCGGGCGGATATGGCGTAGCAGCTTGCGCTTGGCGTTCGCCGGCAGGCCACGGGTCTGGGTGATGCCGACGGTGATGTCGCCGGACGCCAGCAGGTCGGGAATGCGCCAGTAGTCCACATGCTGCACCACAAACACCACCTGCGGCGCTTCCTGGCGCAAGGCGCGCAGCAACGGCGGCAACAGGCCGAACTCCACGTCATCGGAGAGCCCGATACGAAAGGTCATGGTGCTGATGGACGGGTCGAAATCGTGGGTCAGGCTCAAGGCCGAGGACAGCGAATCCAGCGCCGGCGACAGGTGCTGGATGATCTCCTCGGCCCGCGCGGTGGGCTCCATACGGTGGCCGACGCGGATGAACAACGGGTCGTTGAACAAGGTACGCAAACGATTGAGGGCCGAGCTGATGGTCGGCTGGCCGAGAAACAGCTTCTCCGCCACCCGCGTCACGTTGCGCTCCAGCATCAGCGCCTCGAACACCACCATCAGGTTGATGTCGGCTTTGCGTAGTTCATTGCGATTCATCGGCGCCTGCCCTTTCCCCAAGACAAGCCGCAGTTTAGAAAGGCCCGTTGCCGGCGTCTACGTGTAGGACGCTTCGCTGGCCTGTGCACCGCGTTCAGGCTCATGCCCCATGCGCAAGCGCAGGGCTGCCACGGCCGCGACCACCAGCACCAACGCAATGACTTTCAAACCATTCATTGCATTGCCGGTACTTTGCTCGATCACGCCCATCACCGACGGCCCGACAAACCCGCCCAACAGCCCGCAGGCGTTGACGAACCCGAGCCCGCCCGCCAGCGCAACGCCCTTGAGGCGCGAAGCCGGGTACAGAAAGATGATCGACTGCACCACAAAGAACATCACCGCCGACAGGCAAAAACCGAGCAGGCTGAACACCGGCCCTGACACCGACGCAATGCCCAGGCCCAACGCCATGGTCAACAGGCCCGTGACCAGCAAGCGGCGGCAACGCCCTGGCGTGGTGGCGAAACGCGGAATCAGCAGCGCACCGAGTGCCGCCGCGATCCACGGCAACGAGGTCAGCAGGCCGACGCTCATGGTGCTCAGTTCACCGTATTTACTGATGATGCTCGGCAGGAAAAATATCACCGTGTAGATGGTGATCTGATGGCAGAAGTACACAAAGATCGCCAGCAGGATCTGCGGGGTCAGCCAGTTCTTCAGCGAGTGACCGCCCGCGCCTGCGCCTTCTTCGCTTTCCTGGGCGAGACGCTGTTCGATCCCGCGCGCTTCCCCGGCCGACAGCCACGGCGCCTTGCTCGGGCGGTCCGGCAGCTTATGCCACACCACCCAGGCAAACGCCACAGCCGGCAGGCCTTCGAGCAGGAACATCCACTGCCAGCCGTGCCAGCCGAGCAGGCCGTCCATGCGCATCAAGGCCGCGCCCACCGGACCGCCGATGATGTTGGCGAAGCACACGCCGAGCAGGAAGTATCCGGTGGCCCGCGCCCGTTGTTCACGGTTGAACCAGTAGGTCAGGTACAGCATGACGCCGGGAAACAGCCCCGCTTCGGCGATGCCCAGCAACAGGCGCAACACGTAGAACGAGGTTTCGCCCTGCACAAAGGCCATGGCCGCCGAGATCAGGCCCCAGGTCACCATGATGCGCGCGATCCAGAAGCGCGCGCCGACCTTGTGCATGATCAGGTTGCTGGGGATTTCCGACAGCGCATACGTCAGGAAAAACAGCCCCGCGCCCAGCCCGTAGGCGGCAGCGGAAATGCCCAGGTCGACGTCCAGGTGATGCTTGGCCAGGGCGATGTTGGTGCGGTCCAGGAAGCTCAGGATGTAGGCGATGATCAGCAAGGGCATCAGCTTGACGAACATCAGTTTGTTCAACGCCTGCGGTGTGCGGGCGGCGGTGGCGGTAGTCATCGGCAGTTCCTCTTGGCGCCCCGCCAGCCGGGCTGGGGGGCGCATCGGTGTTGTTCTAGGAGTCGAGTTGCAGGGCCAACGCCTGGGGGCGATGGGAAAACAGTTGCAGCAGCGCGCCGCCGAGGGCACAGCCGGCCATCACGAAGAAACACACGGTGTAGCCGTGCAGCGTGGTCCAGCCGCCGCCCATGGCAATCAGGCTGCCCATCAGCACCGGCGCCAGGCCGCCGCCAATAAACATCGCGGTGGTGATGATGCCGTTGGCGGTGGACGTCGCCGACGGCTCGGCCGAGTCGCAGGCCACCGCGTAGTAGATCGGCCACACCGCGTTGGCCACCAGGCCGAACAGCAGTTGCACGACAATGATCAACGTCAGGGTGTTGGCGAAGTAGAACGCGCCGACACTCGCCGCCATCCACACCCCGCAGATGATCAGGGTGGTGCGCCGGCCGATGATGTCCGACAGCGACGGCCACACCAGTTGCCCGAGAATGCCGGTGAGGGTGAACACCACGCTCATCCCCGCCGACTCGGCCAACGACAGCCCGGCGATGTTGTAGAGGTAGGCTGGCAGCACGATGTTCACGCCCATGTACACCACTTGGGTGAGCATCGTATTGCCCGCCGTGAGGGCGATATTGCGGTTGCGCAAGGTGGCGACAAAGGTGCGCCAGGCCTCGCCCTTCACCGAACTGGCCGGGGCGTTGTCCGGCGGCGTCATGCCCTTGGCGGCGATGTCGACGTACAACGCAGTGATGCGTTCGGCGGAGGAATAACGCGCCCAGAAAATCATCAGCGGCAGCGCCACCACGAACGCGAAGAAGAACACATAGCGCCAGTTTTCTTCACCAAATACGGTGATGACAAAACTCGCGACGATACCGCTGAGCATCGCGCCAATCGGGTAACCCGTGTGGTGCGCGCCCAGGGCAAAACCGCGACGCTCCACCGGCCACCATTCGGCGGTGTTGCTGACGCCCACCGGCTCACCCCAACCGGCGCCGAGGTTGACCCCAACGCGCAGGGCAATGAAGGTGGCGAGGTTGCCGCTCAGGGCCTTGAAGCCGGACAGAAACGAGATCGCCGTGTAGCCCAGCACCAGCGGCACCTGGAAGCGCGCACGTTTCCAGCCGCCGCCGTAGCGGTCGCTCCACATGGAGCCGGGGATATCCAGCAGCGCCAGGGCCAGCATGACCACCGTGGCCACGGTGCCCCATTGGTCGGCGGATAAATCGAAATGCTTGGAGATGGTCGGCCCCAGGCGCAACACGATCTCACGGTCGTAGGCGTTGAGAATCCAGATCATCCAACAGACCAGCAGCGACACCCAGGAATGCCGGTGAATGCTGCGCAGCGACGCTTTTTTGATAGTTGCCATGGGCCTCTCCAGGCGCGCGAGGGCGCGCACTGACACAAGGTTGCGAAGGAATATGCCTTGTCACACACACGCGCTAGCTGGCGAACCGTCGCTCGGCTATTCCTTGCACGCCCAACCCGGTAATGGCGAACAGCGCTCCACGCTGCTGGCCGTCCGCCGGAAAACGCGGCAGCGGCGGCTTGGCCATGGAAGTCACAAACAGGGTGTCCAGATTCGGCCCGCCAAAGGTCAGGCTGGTGACCTTCTTCACCGGCATCTGGATGATGCGGTCGACGTGGCCGTCGGGGGTGTAGCGCACCAGTTTTCCGGCGTAGACCAAGGCTTGCCACAGGCAGCCCTCGGCATCCACGGTGCAACCGTCGGCAGCGCCACCGCCCGAGGTGTCGACCTTGGCGAAGGTGCGACGGTTGCTCACATTGCCGGTGGCCAGGTCATAGTCGTAGGCCCAGATCTCGCCGGACCAGGTGTCGCAGAAATAGAAGGTTTCGCCCGACGGGCTCCAGCACGGGCCGTTGGACACGATGATGCCTTCGTCCAGGGTGTGCAGGCTCAGGTCGGCGTCCAGGCGGTAAAGCTTGGCGCTGGCGTTGTCTTCCTGGGTGTCCATGGAGCCGAAGATAAAGCGGCCCTGGCGGTCGACCTTGCCGTCGTTGAGGCGGTTATCCGGCAGGTGCGGTTCCGGGTCCATGACCAGGTTGAGCTCACCGCTATTGAGGTCGACGGTGTGCACGCCGTTTTGCAGGGCGACGATGGCCGACTCACCGTTATCGCGCAGGGCCATGGAGCCGATTTTCTGGCCGACCTCCCAGGCGCGCAGTTCGCGGCCATCGTCGGTGCAGCGCAGGATGCGGCCGTCGGCGCTGTCGATCCAATACAAGCGTTGTTGCTCGACGTCCCACACCGGGCCTTCGCCCAGGGTGGTCTTGACGTCGACAAGCACTTCGATACGCATGGTGTGATCCCCTTATTGTTGTTGTGCGGGATGCAGGCCGCGCCGTGACGCGGCGGTTTTTCGGATTAAAAATTGACCTGGTCGCGCCCCTTGAGCCCGAGGATTTCCCGCGCTTCATCCGGCGTGGCGACCCGATGCCCGAGGGCTTCGATCACCGTACGGATGCGTCGCACCTGGTCGGCGTTGGACGCGGCCAACTTGCCTGGGCCGTCCCACAGCGAATCCTCCAGACCGACACGCGCATTGCTGCCCATGGACAGGCCCATGGTCGCCAGCGGAATCTGCCCACGCCCGGCGCCGAGGATCGACCACACATAGTCGTCGCCAAACAGGCGGTCGGCGGTGCGACGCATGTGCGCCAGGTCTTCCGGGTGCCCACCGATGCCACCGCGCAAGCCGAACACCGACTGGATAAACAACGGCGGCTTGAGCAAGCCGCGCTCCAGGAAATGCGCAGCGGTGTACAGATGGCCGATGTCGTAGCACTCGATCTCGAAACGGGTGCGGTTCTCGGCGCACGAATTAAGGATGTGGGTGATGTCACGGAAGGTGTTGCGGAAGATCCGGTCGTCACTCTCCTCCAGGTACGGCCGCTCCCAGTCGTGCTTGAAGTCGGTGAAGCGGTTGAGCATTTCGTAAAGGCCGAAGTTCATCGAGCCCATGTTCAACGAGGCCAGTTCCGGCTTGAACTGCATCACCGGTTGCAGGCGTTCTTCCACGCCCATGGTCGGCGCGCCGCCGGTGGTGATGTTGATCACCACATCGCTGGCGGCCTTGATCTGCGGCAGGAATTCGGCGAACAGCGCCGGGTCCTGGCTTGGGCGGCCATCGTTGGGATCGCGGGCATGCAGGTGGACAATCGCGGCGCCGGCTTCGGCGGCACCAATGGCGGCGTCGGCAATTTCCTGCGCGGTAATCGGCAGATGCGGCGACATCGACGGCGTATGAATCGCACCGGTAACGGCGCAGGTAATGATGACAGGACGATTTTTGGACATGACGACTCTCCGACTTTTATTCTTATGAAAAAAATCCTGGGTGCTGCGCGATGTGTTCTTCCGTGGCTTACAGGTACTCGACGTTACCGTCGACGCTGATCGCCTGGCCGGTCACGTTGCGTGCGGCGGGCGAACAGAGGAACAAGGCCATGGCTGCCACGTCTTCGGCGGTGACCATGCGCTTGAGGGAGATCTTGTTGAGGTATTCCTGGCGCATCTCGGTTTCGGGCACGCCGACCTGTTCGGCACGGGCGCGGATCACGCCGTCCATGCGCGGGCCTTCGACGATGCCGGGCAGCAAGGCGTTGACGCGGATATCGCTCTCGCCCAGCTCCGAGGCCAGGGATTTCATCAGGCCGACAATCGCCCATTTGGTCGCCGCATACGGCGTGCGCCACGCGTAGCCCAAGCGCCCCGCCACCGAGGCGATATGCAACAGGTGGCCGTGGGACGAGGCCTTGAGCATCGGCACCGCGTGGTGGGCAAAGCGGTATTGCGCGGTGAGATTGATGTTGATGGTGGCTTGCCACTCGGCATCGCTGATCGCATCGATACCGCCGGTAGGCCCGGCGATCCCGGCGTTGTTGACCAGCACATCCAGCCCGCCGAAATGCTCGCGCTGCACCTTGAACACCGCCTCGATCTGCGCGGCATCGCTGACGTCGGCGCGAGTGGCAATGCTGCCTGGGTACTTGTCGCGAAACGCAGCCAGGGCCGACTCGCTCACATCACACACATGCACCTGGGCACCGGCCTCCAGATACGCCGCCGCCAGCACTTCACCAATGCCGGCAGCCCCGCCGGAAATCAACACACGTAACCCAGGATAGGGCTGCAGCCGCTGTAGGACACTCATGCACGTTTACCTCCTGAAGCAGACGACCGCGAACGGTCGTTCTTGACGAGCAGGCGCGCCAGGGAATCGGCGGCCTGCATGATGTCGTCGGTCACCGCCGCGCGGGCGCCGGCGCCATCGCCGGCCGCCAGGGCTTCGACGATGCGCGTATGCGCCTCCATCGAACGTTGCAGGTGAGCTTTATCCGGGGCGACCAGCGCAAAGCACGGGCCCATGTGCAGCCAGAAGTTTTCCACGGCAGCCATGGTCAACTCGGCCTGGGCCACCGCGTAGATGCGCCGGTGAAACGCAAAGTTGGTCCACAGGTAGCGCGACACATCGACTTCGTCGGCGGCGTGTTGCATCTGCTGGCACAGGTCGGTGATTTCGTCGAGGTCAGCCTTTTGCAGGCGCAGTACGGCTTTTTCCGCCAGCAAGCCTTCGAGGGCGACCCGTGCATCACGGATTTCACGCAGGCGTTCGACCGTCATCAGGCGTACGCGCAGACGGGAGGTCTCGGTGACTTCAAAGGCGTTTTCGGCGCTGAGGCGTTGCAGGGCTTCACGCACCGGCATCGGGCTGGAACCAAGGGCTTCGGCGAGGCCGCGGATGGTGAGTTTCTGGCCAGGCTGGAAACGGCCACTCATCAGCGCTTCGCGGATCTGGCGGTAGACCTGGTCTTGCAAGGTATCGCGGGACACCTGGCGCAGGGTAGGCAGGAGGAGCGGACCATCTGTCATGAGGCAAAACCTGTGTTGTCGTTCTTATGGCCTCAATATGTGATCACAAATCAAATATGTCAAATAGTTTCCCATTTATGAGAGTGCACAGATAAATGTGGGAGCGGGCTTGCTCGCGAAAGCGGTTGATCAGTCACAGCATTGTTGACTGACACTCCGTCTTCGCGAGCAAGCCCACTCCCACATTTGGACCGCATTTAACCTGATATCAGGGTTTCAGCGGGCGCTCCTGATCCCGCTCGGAAAGCTCCGTCCCATCATCGGGATGTTTCCAGGTCTGCGGTTTTTCTTCCTCATGCCGCCGGGGCTGCTCACGTTCCGGCTCATCCCGCCGTTTCTGTTGATCAGTCATTGCCACCTCCCATCCGTAAGAATTGGTCACATCTTCAGCATAGACAGCGAATGTATTTCCGACCGCATTACCGATTGATAGCCAAAACACATCAATCTATCCAAATTTGTCACTTATCATTTCTAAATGTGTCAGCCACTATTCGAGGTCTTAAGCGAAACAAGCACTTTAAAAAGAACGCTGGAGACACAAAACCATGACTAGCCCTACCCGACCCGACTCTGCCCGCTCGAAAGTGGGTGCGGTATTCCGCGTTACTTCGGGCAACTTCCTCGAACAGTTCGACTTCTTTCTGTTCGGCTTCTACGCCACCTACATCGCTGCCGCGTTCTTCCCTGCCGCTAATGAGTTTGCGTCATTAATGATGACCTTCGCCGTGTTCGGCGCAGGTTTCCTGATGCGTCCGTTGGGCGCGATCATCCTGGGTGCCTATATCGATGACGTCGGTCGCCGCAAAGGCCTGATCGTGACCTTGTCGATCATGGCCAGCGGCACGCTGCTGATCGTGCTGGTGCCCGGTTATCACACCATTGGCTTGTGGGCCCCCCTGCTGGTGCTGCTGGGCCGCCTGCTGCAAGGCTTCTCGGCCGGTGCTGAACTGGGCGGTGTGTCGGTGTACCTGTCCGAGATGGCCACCCCAGGCCGCAAGGGCTTCTACACCAGCTGGCAATCGGGCAGCCAGCAGATCTCCATCGTGGTCGCCGCCGCGCTGGGCTACGGCCTGAACGTGTGGATGGAACCGTCGGTGGTTGCCGACTGGGGCTGGCGCATTCCGTTCGCCATCGGCTGCGTGATCATCCCGTTTATCTTCGTGCTGCGTCGCAACCTGCAGGAAACCGAAGAATTCGCCAACCGCAAACATCGCCCGACCATGCGCGAAGTGATGGCGACCCTGGTGAAAAACTGGACCGTGGTCATCGGCGGCATGCTGATGGTGGCCATGACCACCACCGCGTTCTACCTGATCACCGTGTACGCGCCGACCTTCGGCAAGACCGTGCTGCAACTGAGCACGTCCGATGCGTTGCTGGTGACCTTGCTGGTGGCCGTGTCGAACTTTGTCTGGCTGCCGATCGGCGGCACGTTGAGCGACCGTTTCGGCCGCAAGCCGGTGCTGATCGCCATGACCGCAATGACGGTTCTCACAGCCTACCCAGCACTGTCCTACGTGGTGAACGCACCGAGCTTCGCCCATATGCTGGAAACCCTGCTGTGGTTCTCCTTCCTCTACGGCATGTACAACGGCGCCATGATCCCGGCCCTCACCGAAATCATGCCGGTGGAAGTGCGCGTGGCGGGCTTCTCCCTGGCCTATAGCCTGGCAACCGCGATCTTCGGCGGTTTCACGCCGGCGATCTCCACCTGGTTCATCCACATCACCGAAGACAAAGCCTCGCCGGCCTACTGGATGATGTTCGCCGCCCTGTGCGCGTTGTGCTCGACCCTGGCGCTGTATCGTCGCGCCAACACCCGTGGCCAGGTGATGCAGGGAGCCGCATGATGAAGGCCCTGTTCAAGACCCTGACGGCCCTGGCCCTCGGCGCCCTGGCGCTGTCGGCCCAGGCCGAACAGCTCAAGGTGATGACCTCGGGCGGCTTCACGGCTGCCTATAAATTGCTCGGCCCGCAATACGCCAAGCACAGCGGCGACACCCTCGACACCATCCTCGGCCCGTCGATGGGCAAGGCGCCGGAAGCGATTCCCAACCGCCTGGCCCGAGGTGAACACGCCGATGTGGTGATCATGGTCGGCTACGCCCTGGACGACTTGATCAAGCAGGGCAAAGTCGACCCGGCCTCCCGCGTGGAGCTGGCAGACTCGCGCATCGGCCTGGTGGTGAAGGCCGGCGCCGTCAAACCGGCGATCGGCACCGATGCCGAATTGAAAGCCGCCCTGAGTAAAGCCAAGTCGGTGGCCTATTCGGACAGCGCCAGCGGTGTGTATGTCGAGAAAGAGCTGTTCAAGAAGCTCGGCATGCCCGCCAAAGGCACCATGATCGAACGCCTGCCGGTGGCCGAGCAGGTTGCCAAAGGTGACTACGAAGTGGGCTTGCAGCAGGTCGCGGAGTTGTTGCCGGTTCCGGGTGTGACTTACGTCGGCAAGATTCCGGAAGATGTGCAATCGGTGACACGTTTTGCCGCTGGCATTCCGGTCAACGCCGAACACCCGGAGCAGGCCAAGGCGCTGTTGCAATTCCTGGCTTCGCCCCAGGTGCAACCGGTGGTGCAATCCACCGGGCTGGATTCGGTGTCACGCTGACCGGAACGGCATCTCCCGCACCAACCGCTCCAATTCCAGCGCCGCTGGCGGCAAGGTCCGCCCGCGGCGTTTTATCAAGCCCACATTGCGCATCACCTGCGGCTCCACCAGCGGCACACTCACCAGAATCGGGTGCTCGACCGCCGGCATCGCAATCGACGGCACCATCGCCACCCCCAGCCCCGCTTCCACCAACCCGATCATGGTGGTCACGTGGTGCGTCTCGCAGATACTCGGCTTTTTCACCCGCACGCCGCGCAGGGCCTGGTCGAGCAGGAAGCGGTTGCCGGAGGTCTTGTCCACGGTGATGTAGTCGTGCTCGTAGGCTTCGGCCCAGGCCACGCTGTCACGCTGGGCCAATGGGTGGTCGCGACGACAGGCCAGCACGTAGCGCTCCTGCAGCAACAGCTCGAACTCCACCTCATCGGCCAGGCTGCCGCTGAAACTCACGCCGAAATCCGCCTCGCCACTCTCCACCGCATTGCACACCTCGCCAGCACTGGCATCCAGTACGCGCAGGCGGATCTTCGGGTACAGCTTGTGGAACTCGGAGATCACGTGGGGCATGAAGTAGTACGCGGTGGACGGCACGCAGGCAATGGTGACATTGCCCATGCGCGTGGACGCGACGTTGCTGATGCCCATCAGCGCCACGTCGAGGTCATCGAGCATGCGCTCCACCTGCGGCAGGAAGGCGCGGCCGACCATGGTCAGGCTGACGCGCCGGGTGGTGCGTTCGAACAGTTTCACATCGAGGGCGGTTTCGAGCTTTTCGATGCGCCGGCTGAGGGCCGGTTGCGAGATGCGGATGGCCTCGGCGGCGCCACGGAAACTGCCCTTGTCTACCACGGCGCGGAAGGCCTGGAGGTCGTTGAGGTCGAAGTTGATGATCACAGGAGTGAGGCCAGAGTGGTCGAGGGGGTGGGCATTATCGTATGGGAGCGGATGGGGCGCCATGTGTGCCAGGACCGGTTTGCCGTAATAACCCTGCTACAAATATGAAGTCATACATATCAGCGGGTTATTGACTGCCCGCGACCACGCAACCGTCGAAATGGGTCAATACTTGCGTCCTGACCTACACAACGGGAGATGGACTCATTCATGGAAACCTTTCACTTCTGGATGGACGACGAGACGCCGGATATCGGCTTTGACCAGATGCTCCTTGCATCACGCCAATGGTCAAGTAGGATTGAATCCTACTCACCCCTGGCGGACGTCCAAATGCGCTCAACCCAGCAAATGAGCATTACCTTGCCCATCGAAATGGCTGCCTTGGTCAAGGCCAAGGTCGCTGCCGGTGAATACGCCACCGAAAGCGAAGTGATCCGCGACGGCCTGCGGGCCTTGCTGGCACGGGATCGCGCCATGGATGACTGGCTGCGCGACCAGGTTATCCCCGCCGCCGTGGCGCTCGAAGCAGACCCCGGCCGGGCGTTATCGGCCGAGCAGGTTCGCGAGCACCTGGCCACCAAACGCCAGCGCAAAGGCCACGATAGAACGTGAAGTGTTCAGTGACCTTTTCGCCCGAGGCACTGACCCAACTTGACGCCCTTGAAGACTACATCAGCGATGCCGGCTCGCCGCTGGTCGCTGCCCGCTTCGTCGACAACCTCGTGACCTGCTGCGAAAACCTGACCTTGTTTCCTTTACGTGGCACCCGCCGGGACGACGTGCTGCCCGGCCTGCGCATTACGCATTATCGGCATTCCACCGTCATCGCATTCAGGGTGGATGCCCGTGCGCGGAGGGTGTCGATTCTGGGAGTTTTCTACGGCGGCCAGGATTACGCCGTGCTGTCACAACAAGAGGGGTCCACCGCCGATTAATGTCGCAGTGCCACTAATGAACGATTCCACCGGAAACAATTCTAAACAGTTCGTTTTAGTATAAATTGCGCGATTCCCATCGATGGCATTCAAGGAGGTTCCCCGTGGCAACTCTGCAAACGAACACAATCCAGGCCCTGCAGGACAATCGCAGCGCCCTCCTTGACCAATGGAATGCCAGCCTCGAGGCCTCGGGCGCCACGCGCAATCTCAAAGGCGACGACATCAAACAGCAGACCAGTGAGTTCCTCAACCTGCTGACGACTGCCCTGCAACCAGATAGCTCGCAGAACACCGAGCATGAAAACTGGGCAGAAACCCGTGTATTCCTGGAGAAACTCTCCCACAGCCGCGCCCTCGCCGGCCAGGATTCGCAACAGACCGCGAGCTTTATCTTTGCCCTCAAGGGCCCGTTGTTCGCCCTGCTGCAACGTGAATATGCCGACCAGCCGGCGCAACTGGCCGAACAACTGCTGAAAATCTCCGAGCTGCTCGATGCGCTGGGCATGCACACCATACGCACCTTCCAGAAATCCCGGGAGTCGGTGATCAAGCGCCAACAGGAAGAATTGCTCGAGCTGTCCACCCCGGTGGTCAAACTGTGGGACGGCGTCCTGGCCCTGCCGATGATTGGTACCCTGGATTCGCAACGCACTCAGGTGGTGATGGAATCGCTGCTGCAGCGCATCGTCGACACCGGCGCGGAAATCGCGATCATCGACATTACCGGCGTACCGACCGTCGACACCCTGGTGGCCCAGCACCTGCTCAAAACCGTCACGGCCATCCGCCTCATGGGCGCCGATTGCATCATCAGCGGCGTACGCCCGCAAATCGCGCAGACCATCGTACACCTGGGCCTCGACCTGCAAGGCGTGGTGACCAAGGCCAACCTGGCCGACGCACTGGCACTCTCCCTCAAACGCCTAGGCGTCACCGTCACCAAGGCCGTTTAAGCATGGAACGCATCCCTATTTTGCAGATGGGCGAGTTCTTGCTCGTGACCATCCAGGTGGACATGCACGACCAACTCGCGCTGACCTTGCAGGACGACTTGTCCGAGCGCATCAGCCGTACCTCCGCGCGCGGTGTGCTGATCGATATCTCGGCGCTGGACATGGTCGACTCGTTCATCGGACGCATGATCGGCACCATCTCCGGCCTGTCACGCATCATGGATGCCCAGACCGTACTGGTCGGCATGCAGCCCGCCGTGGCCATTACGCTGGTGGAACTGGGCATGACCCTGCCTGGCGTGGCGACGGCGCTGAATGTCGAGCGCGGCATGAAACTGCTGCGTGACCGGGTAGAACACTCATGACCCAAGCCAGCAATGGCACCCACCCGGTGCTGATCGAACAGGACGTCGTGCTGGCTCGACAACTCGTACGCAAACTGGCCCAGGACTGCGGCATGCGCCTGATCGACCTGACCAAGCTGGTCACGGCGGTCAGCGAGCTGGCGCGCAACACGGTGGTCTATGGCAAGGGCGGCTACATGGACTGGGCAATGGTCGAAAAAGACCACCGACCCGGCGTGCGCCTGACCTTTCGAGATGAAGGGCCGGGCATTCCCGATCTCAAGCTGGCAATGACCGACGGCTGGACCTCCGGCAGCGGCCTGGGCCTGGGGCTCACCGGCGCCAAGCGCCTGGTGGATGAATTTGAACTGGAGACCGCGCCAGGCCAGGGCACCCGCGTGACGATCACGCGATGGGCATGAACATCCCCAGCGCCCTGACGCATGTACTGTTGATTGAAGACACCAGCCAGATCGGCCATGCGCGTCGCACGGCGCAGCAGCTTGCCGAGCAGTTGGGTTTCGACGACACCGATGCCGGGCGCGTGGCCCTGGTGGCCACTGAACTGGCCAGCAATGTCCTCAAGCATGCCGAGCATGGCCAACTGCACCTGCGCACCACCGGTAACGGCGGCCTCGAACTGGTCGCCATCGACCGTGGCCAAGGCTTCGACCTGAACAGCTGCCTGGTGGATGGCTACTCCACAGGAGGCACCCAGGGCATTGGCCTGGGCGCGATTTCGCGCCTGGCCCAGGTATTCGATGCGTACGCCGACCCACGCGGCACGGCGATCCTGGCCAGGCTGTATCCGCGCGGTTCAGTGGCAAAAGACATTCGCTACGGGGTCAGCCAGCACTCACTGCATGACGACCCGCACTGCGGGGACGCCTGGCACCTGGCAATCGAACCCGGTCGTTTCAGTGTGATGGTGGCCGATGGACTCGGCCATGGCGAATATGCCGAGCACGCCGCGCGGGCAGGAGAGGTGGTATTTGCCCAGGATGCTTTCCTGGATTCAACGGTGCTGATGAACGATCTGCACATTGCCATGAACGGCACCCGCGGCGGCGCCCTTGCCGTGGCCCAGTACGATGCCGAGGCCGATCACCTGAGGTTTACCGGCGTGGGCAATATTGGCGCCAGCCTGATCGGGCCGGGCAAGTCCCGTGGCCTGGCTTCCCATCCTGGGATCGTCGGTGTGCAATTTCGCAAGGCACATGCCTTCGACTACGCTCAAGTTGGCGGCCAGTTGCTGATCCTGTACAGCGACGGCCTGCAATCACGCTGGAACCTTTTGGACTACCCCGGGCTCGTCCACCGCCACCCTGCCCTGATCGCCGCCGTCCTGCACCGTGACTTCTGTCGCGGCCGGGATGACGTCACGGTCTTGGTGATTGCCCTGGAGGCCGTTGATGGCTGACACCCCTGCCTCGCTCGCCGCTGAAATACAACGCCTTCGCCTGGAGGCGGACGCCTTGCGTGCCGAGTTGGACGAAACCAACCAGGGCGTGCTCGCGCTGTATGCCGAACTGGACACCCAGGCCGATCAACTGCGCCAGGCATCGGACCTCAAGAGCCGCTTCCTGTCCTACATGAGCCATGAGTTCCGCACACCGCTGGGCTCGATCCTGAGCATCACCAGCCTGCTGGCCGATGAGCTGGATGGCCCGTTGAGCGAGGAACAGCACACCCAGGTCGGCTTCATTCGCAACTCGGCCCGCGAACTGCGCGAGATGGTCGATGACCTGTTGGACCTGGCCAAGATCGAGGCCGGGCGTATCAGCATTTCCCCTGCCTGGTTCGACATGTTCGACCTGTTCTCGGCATTGCGCGGCATGTTCAGGCCGATTGTCGATGCGTCCTCGGTGGATCTGATCTTCGAAGAGCCGTCCGGCTTGCCCAAGCTCTACACCGATGACAAGAAACTGGCGCAGATCCTGCGCAACTTTATCTCCAACGCGCTGAAATTCACGGTGCAGGGCGAAGTGCGGGTGTCGGCGCGCATGGAGAATGAACACGAGATACGCTTTGCCGTGCACGACACCGGCCTGGGCATCCCGGTCGAATTGCACAGCAACCTGTTCGAAGACTTTTCCCAGATCGATTCGCCCTTGCAGAAGCGCCTGCGTGGCACCGGTCTGGGCCTGTCGTTGTGCAAGCGTTTCGCCGAACTGCTCGGTGGCCGGGTGGGTGTGGAAAGCACCCCCGGTGTGGGCTCGCAGTTTTTTGTGATCATTCCCTATTCTCTCGCCAGCGAGACCGTCGATGAAACGTGACATCCAACTGCTGATCGTCGACGACAACGCCGCCACGCGTTACGCCCTGCGCCGACGTCTTGAGCGCCATCACTACCGGGTACTGGAAGCCGGCACGGGCCAGGAAGGACTCGACCTGATCACCAGCGAAAAGATCGACGCACTGATCCTGGACGTCAACCTGCCTGACATGAGCGGCTTCGATATCGTGCGCGGGTTGCGCGCCAACCCGGCCACAGCCTTGCTGCCGGTGGTGCACGTTTCGGCGGCGTCCATCGAGACCGGCGACATCATCACCGGCCTGGACGCAGGCGCCGATGCCTACCTGATCCACCCGGTAGACCCCGACGTACTGCTGGCAACCCTGCGCACCTTGCTGCGGGTACGCGACACCGAATACGCCCTGCGCGAAAGCGAGGCGCGCTTTCGGGAGATCTTCTTCAATATCAGCGCACCGATCGCGGTGATGGACGCGCAGTTGAAGGTTCACGAGTGCAACCACGCCTTCGCCCAACTGATCCACGACAACCTCAACCCGGATGCGCTGCTCGAATGCTTCGCCAGCGATCAATATAGCGTCATCCAGGAGCTGTGCCTGCGCCTCGCGGCAGGCGAGCGCTGGAAGGGCACGCTGCAGATGAAGGTCGATGGCCAACTGCGCGAAACCGAATGGCAGATTTCGCCCTATGACCGCGCCGAGCTGAGCCTGGTGTTTGTCGAGGACGTAACCGAACACCGCCATCGTGAGCGTCACCAGCAGGCCGAACTGGCCAACGCCGCCAGCCAGCTGGCACGTACGGAGGCGCAACTGCTCCAGGCCCAGAAAATGGATGCCCTGGGCAAGCTCACCGGCGGTATCGCCCACGACTTCAACAACCTGCTGACGGGCATCATCACCAGCCTTGAACTGATCAAGAAGCGCATCGAAAGCCAGCGCACCGACAAGGTCGTCGGTTATGCCGACGCGGCGCTCAGTTCAGCCCTGAGCGCCGCCGGCCTGACCAACCGCCTGCTCGCCTTCGCCCGCCAGCAGCCACTGGACACCCGACCGACCGATATCAACGCACACATCCGCTCCCTGGAAGAACTGCTGGTGCGCACCATCGGCGAACACATTGCCCTGAAGCTGGAGTTGACCAGCAACCCCGCCGTGGCGCTGGTGGACCCGATCCAACTGGAAAGCGCGGTACTGAACCTGGTGATCAACGCCCGGGATGCACTGCCCCAGGGCGGGATTATCTGGGTGACGACTTACCTGTCGTACTCCAACGGCAACCTCAAGCTGGAAGACGGCCCGTACGTTGCACTGTCGGTACGGGACAACGGTGTGGGCATCGAGCACAGCGTGATCGATAAGGTGTTCGACCCATTCTTCACCACCAAACCCGTGGGCCAGGGCACCGGCCTGGGTCTGTCGACCATCTATGGCTTTGCCCGCCAGTCCGGCGGTGATGCGCAGATCCGCAGCGTCACCCGCCAGGGCACCGAGGTGACCCTCATGCTCCCCGCCGCCGACGGCCCCGCCACCCTTGCCACCAAGACCGTGGCAGTGCCGGGTAACAGCAAGGGTGAACACATACTGATCGTAGAAGACATGCCCTCGGTCCGCAGTTTTGTCGCCGAGGTACTGATGGACGCCGGCTATCGCTGCAGCCTGGCCGCTGACGGTGACGAAGCAATCGCCATTCTGCAGGCCGACCCGAGCATCCATCTGCTGCTGACGGATGTCGGCCTGCCCTACATGACCGGTCGGGAGTTGGCCGACCACGCACGCACCCTGCATCCCAACCTGCCCATCCTGTTCATGACCGGCTACGCGGAAAATGCGGCCAACCGACAGAACTTCCTGGGCGAACGCATGGACCTGATCACCAAGCCCTTTCACATTGACGAGTTGCTGGAAAAGATCAGACAGGGCATGGGGGAGTAGGACTAGGAACCAATTACCGGGGACAACGGGGTTTCCCACGCGTGAAGTTCAGCGACAAGCTTGGTAGGGTGACCGGCTCTCCTCCCCTCGTCCGCTGGCGATCATCAATGACCGATTCTTCAAAAATACACCCGGCACTCCGATTTGGCGTGTACACAGCGGGCCTGTTGTGCGTCGCCACCCTGGGCTTTTTTGCCTGGCAAAGTTATTACCCCGTCAGCGCTGCCAACGGCTGGGACGTCCAGGTGGTGCACCACGACGTCACCAAGGCCGCTTCACTGATGCCCATGGCAGACGGTTCGTTGATGGTCAGCCTGGAGCTCGACAAGGCCAAGGGCAGCATCGTACGTATCCACCCTGATGGTAGCCGCGAGGTGGTGGTGGCCAACCTGTCGAAACCCGACGGCCTGTTCGCCACCCGAGGCGGTTGGGTGTTCAGCCAGGAGTCGGCCGACCTGCCCGTGAGTTTCTTCAAGGACGGCGTCGTCACCGAACTGTTCAAAGGCGAGAGTGTGCAAGGATTGTGGGATGACGGCGACGATCTCTATGCCATCGAAGACCGCAAACCCGTCGGGCGATTGCTGCGCTATCGCTGGAGCGACCAGACCCTCACCGTGGTGCGCGACCAATTGCAGGAAGGCGAGTCCATCGTGCGTTGTACTGACGGACGGATGCTCTACACCGAGAAGAAGAAAGGCGTGGTGCGTGAGCTGACCGAAGACGGCAGCGACCCGATGGTATTGAGCAAGCTGAACAAGCCGACGTTTTTGATGTGCGATGCGCGTGGGCTGTGGGTCAATGAGGACGCTACCCATCGTGCGCGGTTGCTGTTGATTGATAAACAGGGGCACCAGCACACAATCCTTTCGTTCCTGAAAGCCCCGCAGTCGATTGTGCCGAGCGGCCGGGGGACTTATCTGTTGGCGGAAGGTGGCAGGGATCGGGTACTGGAACTCGTGCCTGAGCCGCAAAAAATTTCACCGTAAAACTTCGTACTATCACTCGATTGAGCGGGCCGAGAAACTGTCAAGAATGACAGTACCGCTGGTCTTGCGACGCGTTGACGGGTGGCCGCTTCGGGACTTTGCTTAGGCATACCGCTACCGGCAATGTGTCGGCGTACAGCGGGAGACATGGGTTTGCGAGGATACGAAGAATGAGCGGAAGACAAAACGGTACGGTGAAGTGGTTCAACAACGAAAAAGGGTATGGGTTCATTACTGCGGAGAGCGGGCCTGACCTTTTCGTCCATTACAGAGCGATTCAGGGGAGTGGATTCAAAGAATTGAAGGAGGGACAGAAAGTCACTTTCGTAGTCGTGCAAGGTCAGAAGGGCATGCAGGCGGATGAGGTGGCCGTGGAGGGCTGATCCCCTTCGGATCAACGCCTGAGAACCTCACTAAAGTCGCTATATTGCACTGAAAAAGGAGAACGGCCATGCCCAGTAAAACTCCGCGAACTGCAAGCACCACTGGCTGCGAGGCAGCGAAATACGATAATAAGGATATCTTCTTCCGAAGCCCGTCCTTCGCCAAGGGAGGCCAGTTGCTACGCGAAGGGCAAACCGTGACCTACGAGCTGAGAAGAAGAAGCGACGGTGTGCTGGAGGCATTCAACATTCGTGTTGAGGAAGAACCCAGTACGCATTAGTGCAGCCTACTGCGTGCCATGAACCCCGTTCGCGGCACGCCTTTCACGCTTTCCTCCCCCGCACGGCCAACGCCCCACCTGCGCACGGACTGCTGCCTCGTCATGCAGTGCGCGCCAGAGCGTCGCATCGATAGCACTGATGATTACTATCGAAACGAGCGCCTGCCCGATTTTCAGTACCGGTTCCTATAATCGCCTCCAATTTCCCTCCCCCTCGCCTGGCCTCAGGCGACATTCACCCTGGAACCCAACACCATGCCAAGTGCCAGCCAGGCCCCCAGCGGCCTTCCCGAACATAATCAACAGAGCGTCAAACAGCAGTGGCTGGCGATTCTCTCGGTCGCCGTCGGTGCCTTCGCCCTGGTCACCAGTGAGTTTCTCCCGGTGGGCGTGCTCAACGACGTCGCTGCCGACCTCGGCATCAGTGCCGGCCACGCCGGCCTGATGGTGACCCTGCCCGGCATCATGGCCGCCCTCGCCGCCCCGTTGCTATCGGTGATCATTGGCGCCATGGACCGCCGCTACCTGCTGATCGGCCTGACGCTGATCATGATCATCGCCAACATGGTCGTGGCGTTCGCCAGTGACTTCAGCCTGCTGCTATTCGGCCGCGTCTTGCTGGGCATCAGTATCGGCGGTTTCTGGGCGACGGCCATCGCCCTCAGCGGCCGCCTGGCCCCCAAGGGTGTGGACGTCGCCAAGGCGACCTCGATCATCATGATGGGCGTGACCCTGGCCACCGTTCTGGGCGTGCCCGTCGGCACTTGGCTCAGTGGCCTGATGGGCTGGCGCATGACGTTCCTGGTCACCGCGCTGGTGGGCATACCGGTGCTGTTGGCGCAGGTCCTCCTGCTGCCCCGGCTGGATCCTGAGAAAGCCATTCTGGTGCGCGACCTGCCCGCCTTGTTCATCAACCCACGGGCTCGGGTCGGGTTGATCGCGGTATTGCTGATCGGCCTGGCGCACTTTGCTGCGTACACCTATGTCGCGCCGTTCTTCAAGAACAGTTCCGGCTTCGACGGCCCGACCATCGGTTCGCTGCTGCTGATGTTTGGCGTGGCAGGGGTTGCGGGTAACATCTTTGCCGGCTTCGCCGCCAACCGCAGCGTGCGCTACACGCTACTGCTGGTCGCACTGATGATCGGCACCAGCACTGCACTGTTCCCCTACTTCGCCACTGGCTTGACCGGCGCAGCGATGCTGATCGCACTCTGGGGCTTTGCCTTCGGTGCCTTCCCGGCCTGCGCCAGTATCTGGATGTTTGTCGTGGCGCCCAAGGATGTCGAACGCGGCATGCCGCTGTTTGTCGCCCTGTTCCAGGTGATCATTGCCCTGGGTTCGTTCTTTGGCGGGCGAATCGTCGACCAGATGGGCAGCTCGGTGTTGTTGAGCCTGGCCACGGTGTTGGTCGGCGTAGGCTTTGTGACGGTGCTGGTGCTGGGGCGTAAAGTCAGCAACAGCTTGGTCGCGCAACCCGCCTGACCCTGTCAACCCTCACCGACAGGCCTGCTGAGCACCGAGTTCAGCAGGCCTTTTTCACTTCAGCCGAGTATCTGCGCCAGCGCTTGGCTGGCCCGCATCCTTAATCAGGATAAAAGAACTGAACGCCAGAAAATCACCTAAATGCTGAGTGATGATCGCAACAGTGATCGGCAGTTGAAGGGTTTGGTACTCATGCACTGCAATATTGCGAAAGCCGACCATATTCTTCAGGTTGGTCAGCAGAGATGAACTGACCCAGCCGCCTCGAGATAACAGCTCGAACACGTCTCGCGCGCTCTGAGGAACACCCAGTCGCTCACGACGAATCAGGTGCTGCCCCATATCCAGCGCAGCTTCACATGCACGCTGTATATTAAGAATCGCCGCATCTTGACGAGTGAAGTCAGTAGCGAAACCCGCAGGGTCCTTTTCGTATTCTTCGCGAGCGCGAGCAACACAGCGCTCGATGCTCGAGGCTTTGTTGATGAGCACATCATCGACCATGCACTGTTCCTTCCTTCTGAATATCGGCCAGCAACCCTGCCCTTGCAGCATCTAATGCGGTTTTTTCACTGAGGATATAGCTCTCGAAAATACCCGCTTGGCTGTCCTTGTTCCAGAGCCGACGTCCTGTCGTTATTACCTGGTATTGCATGACGGTGGATGCCGCCCGCAGATCCAGCAAGTCAACGGGCACCGCCACAATGTCCGCGAGTTCTCCAGCCATCTGCCACAGCAGCAGCGGGTCTACTGGGCCGGCGGCAAGCACTGCAAGGTCCAGATCACTGTCTGCATGCGCCCCCCCTGTCGCTTGACTACCAAATACATAGACAGCCATCAGATCAGGGAGACCAGCCAATAAATGCGCCAACACTTGTTCAAAGTTCATGTTGCGTCCCACGTGCCATCTGATGAATGACCGTAGCAGAATTCACCCGGGAATTTCTGCCCCAAACAAAAAAACCCCAACAACAATTAAGTTATCAGGGTTTTTCGTTCTTCAATAATGGCGGAGAGATAGGGATTCGAACCCTAGGTACCGGTGAAGGTACAACGGATTTCGAATCCGTCCCATTCGGCCACTCTGGCATCTCTCCAACGGCGCGCATCATAACAGCATGATTCGTGGATGCAAAGCGCCGAAGCGATTTTTTTCCGTGCTATCAGATGCTTGCGTCGATTAAAGCGGTACGCCGAGACGATTGGCGACTTCTTCGTAGGCTTCGATCACATCACCGAGGCCCTGGCGGAAGCGGTCTTTGTCCATCTTCTTCTTGGTGTCCTTGTCCCACAGGCGGCAGCCGTCCGGGCTGAATTCGTCGCCCAGCACGATGGAGCCGTCGTGGAACACGCCGAACTCGAGCTTGAAGTCCACCAGCAGCAGGCCGGCGTCGTCGAACAGCTTGCTCAGCACGTCGTTGACCTTGAGGGACAGCTCCTTCATGCGTGCCAGTTGCTCAGCGGTGCCCCAGCCGAATGCCACGACGTGGGATTCGTTGATGAACGGGTCGCCCTTGGCGTCGTCCTTCAGGAACAGCTCGAAGGTGTACGGGTTGAGCTTGAGGCCCTCTTCCACGCCCAGGCGCTTGACCAGGCTGCCGGCGGCGTAGTTACGCACGACGCATTCAACCGGGATCATGTCGAGCTTCTTGACCAGGCACTCGTTGTCGCCCAGCAGCTTGTCGAATTGGGTCGGGATGCCGGCCGCTTCGAGCTTCTGCATGATGAAGGCGTTGAACTTGTTGTTCACCATGCCCTTGCGATCAAGTTGTTCGATGCGCTTGCCGTCGAACGCCGAGGTGTCGTTGCGAAACAGCAGGATCAGGCGGTTGGCGTCGTCGGTCTTGTACACCGACTTGGCTTTGCCGCGGTAGAGTTCTTCACGTTTTTCCATGATGGGCTCCGCTTGCTAAATGGTGGGCTAGGCGATGTGTCGCCAGTCGAGCCCTGAATCTTGATCGGCCAGTTGCAGCCAGTCCGGGTCGCACCCGAGGGTGTCGACAAAACATTGCCGGGCCAGCTGCGGCAGGTTGTTCTTGCTGCTCAGGTGGGCCAGGACCAGGTGTTGCAAGTCTTGCCAGCCCAACTCATACACCAGGTACGCCGCCTGGTGGTTGTTCAAATGTCCCAGTTCGCCGCCCACCCGCTGCTTGAGGAAGTAGGGGTAATGACCACGAGCCAACAGGTCTCTGCAGTGGTTGGACTCGATCATCAAGGCATCGAGGTTCCGGTAACCGTCCAGTACCTTGGTGCAGTAGGAGCCCAGGTCGGTCAGCACGCCAAGGCGCCGCTCACCGTCACTGAAGACGTACTGCGTCGGCTCCTGGGCGTCGTGCGCCACGGCAATCACATCGATGCTCAAGGCGCCGATTTGCAACTGCTCGCCACCGGCCAGGAAACCTGCGGGTTCAATGGGCTTGCGCATCCCGCGCAAGGTGCCGCGACTGAGGTACACCGGAAGATTGTAGCGCCGAGACAGCAAACCCACGCCATGCACGTGGTCGGCATGTTCGTGGGTCACCAGAATCGCGCTCAGCTGCGCGGGGTGAACCCCCAGGCGCAGCAGGCGCCGCTCGGTTTCTTTTAACGAGAAACCACAATCCACCAGCACATACGTGTCGTCATGTGCGACCAGCGTGCCGTTCCCTTGGCTACCGCTGCCGAGAACGGCAAAACGCATCGGATCAGCCCAGGTTGTCCTGAATCACGCCCAACACTTTGCGCGCTGTTTCAGCCGGCGCAACGGTATTGATGTTCTTCTCGACGGTGACCTGCACGCTGTCGCCCACCTTGCTCAACCGAACCTGGTAGCGCTCGGCGCGGGTCTCGATCTCTTCCTTGGTCGGCTTGCTGCCGAACAGTTTGCCGAAGAAACCAGGCTCGTCGTCTTTACGCTCGGCCTTTTCCGCCACGTTGATGTAGTACAGGCCCAGGCTGCGGTTGATGTCTTCAACGCGCCAAGGGCCCTGCTCCAACGCGCGGCCAACACTGGCCCATGCACGGTCGAGGTCTTCACCCAGGTTAAGCACCACGTTGCCGCTGCCGTCTTCAGTCAGGCTGACACGGCTCGGAGTGTCGTAATCACGTGCGGCGAGCAGGGAAACCGAACCGCCCTTCTCGGAGATACGGCTCATGCTGGCCAGCATCTCGTCGACCAGCGCCGAGTCGACACCGGTGTTGACCGAGCGGTTGGTGAAGTCAACGTTGGCGGTGCTGCCGGCCGGGCGCTCGGCGCTGACCACGTAGACTTCACTGGTATTACGCTGCACGCCTGGCTCGATGCGCACACGCACACGGGCTTCACTGTCGGCGGCTACCCCACCGGCCTGCAGGCGCTTGGCCATGGTGGCGGACAGCTCGCTGCCCTGCTGCCATGCGGTGGTGAACTCACCGGTCTGCGGGCGCTGTTCGTCAATACGGAAACCGTTGTCCTGGAAGAACTGCACGGCCACTGGCCAGACTTCAGCAGGTGGGCGTTGCGCAACGATCCAGCGCGAGTCGCCGCTTTTCTGCAGGCTGTAGTCGCTGGCATCCGCCACGGCCGAGATCGGCTGTGGACGTGGCACCACGTATTCACCTTTAGTGGTGTCGTCGGCGACGTTGCGCGGGATCGGCAGCAACGGGTCAAGGCGCTTGGCGACGTTGACGCCCGGCGGCAATTCCATCGGTTTGGTAGGTTGTGCTTCCAGGTAATCGCTGCCGCGGTCACGGAAGTAGCCTTCCGGGCCCCAGATCCAACCGCAGCCACTGGTGCTGGAGATAATCAAGGCAAGTGCGGAAAGTCCGGCCAATCGCTTCATGCGTAGTGCTTCCTCAATTAAACCAGGACGCCGGACTGGCGCAGGGCCTGTCGCAGCGGTTCGTGACAGGCTTCGCTGAGACGGGTGAGCGGCAGACGGATACCGTCCGGCATCATGCCCATTTCAGTCAGCGCCCACTTCACGGGAATAGGGTTGGATTCGATAAACAGTGTCTTGTTGAGCGGCATCAGCTTCTCGTGGATCGCGCGGGCGGCCACGGCGTCGCCGGCGATAGCGGCGGCGCACATTTCGCTCATGGCACGCGGGGCCACGTTGGCGGTCACGGAGATGTTGCCCTTGCCGCCCAGCAGGATCAGCTCGACAGCGGTGGCGTCGTCACCGGAATACACCAGGAAATCACTGCTCACGCCGGCCAGGATGTCCTTGGCGCGCTGCAGGTCGCCGGTGGCTTCCTTGATACCGATGATGTTCGGTACGGTGGACAGTCGGATCACGGTCTCGGCCTTCATATCGCACGCGGTACGACCCGGTACGTTATAGAGGATCTGCGGGATGTCGACCGCTTCGGCAATGGCGCGGAAGTGCTGGTACAGGCCTTCCTGGGTCGGCTTGTTGTAGTACGGAGTCACCAGCAGGCAGGCATCGGCACCGGCCTTCTTGGCGTTTTTGGTCAGCTCGATGGCTTCACGCGTCGAGTTGGCGCCCGTACCGGCGATCACGGCAATACGGCCCGCGACACGCTTGACCACGAATTCGATGACCTGGATGTGTTCTTCCACGTCTAGGGTGGCCGATTCACCGGTGGTGCCGACCGCCACGATGGCGTTGGTGCCTTCTTGCAGGTGGAAGTCCACCAGTTTGCCCAGGCTGTCCCAGTCGAGATGACCTTGTGCATCCATGGGTGTGACCAGTGCCACCATACTGCCCGCAATCATGCAACCGCTCCTGCCGGAAAAAGAGAGCCGTAATGGTACTGGCGCCAAGATGCTTGCACAAGCGAAGTACCGCCTGAGGATGCGTTCTGGCGCAACTAAACGACGGGCAATGCCATCATTGGGCAAAAGCACGCCCTGAAGCACGATGAAATCAGACCGGTCACGCAATGAAAACGCCACCTCCTATCCCTTGGCGACGGTTTTCGCTACCCTTCATCCTTTGATCGATACAGCCCACACGGTATCGACCGCTCATCGTTTTAGGAAGGCTGCATGTCCACCCCCACAGTTCGCGAACAATTCCTTGTTATCAGTGCCCTCGGCGCCAACCCCATGGAGCTGACCAACGTCCTGTGCCGCGCCAGCCATGAAAACCGCTGCGCCGTCGTGACCTCCCGCCTGACCCGCCACGGCGAGTGCAGCGCGCTGGTCCTGCAGATCTCCGGCACCTGGGATGCCCTGGCGCGCCTGGAAACCGGCCTGCCGGGCCTGGCCAAGAAACATGACTTCACCGTCAACGTGGTGCGCAGCGCTGCCCTGGAGAATCGTCCCCAGGCGCTGCCGTATGTGGCTTACGTCAGTTCGGCGTATCGCTCGGATATCGTCAACGAGCTATGCCAGTTCTTCATCGACCACAACGTCGAGCTGGAAAACCTGACCTGCGACACCTATCAGGCCCCGCAAACCGGCGGCACCATGCTTAACGCTACGTTTACCGTAACGTTGCCGGCTGGCGTGCAGATCAGCTGGTTGCGCGACCAGTTCCTGGATTTCGCCGATGCGCTGAACCTCGACGCCTTGATCGAGCCATGGCGCCCACAGAACCCAATGTAAGGAAGTTTTCATGGCGGTAGTCATCGACAAACCCGTAGCGGATTTCGCAGCCCAGGCCACCAGCGGCCAGACCTTCAGCCTTGCCGCCCTCAAGGGCAAGCAAGTGGTGATCTACTTCTACCCGAAGGACAGCACACCGGGCTGCACCACTGAAGGCCAGGGCTTTCGTGACCAGTACGCAGCGTTCAAGGCGGCCAACACCGAGGTGTTCGGCGTATCGCGTGACAGCGTGAAATCCCACGAGAACTTCAAGGGCAAGCAGGCGTTCCCCTTCGAGCTGATCAGTGACAAGGATGAAGCGGTTTGCCAGCTGTTTGATGTGATCAAGCTGAAGAAGCTGTACGGCAAGGAATACCTGGGCGTGGATCGCAGCACCTTCCTGATCGACAAAGATGGCGTGCTGCGCCAGGAATGGCGTGGCGTGAAAGTGCCAGGGCATGTGGATGCCGTGCTGGCGGCGGCGCAGGCTTTGAACAAGGCTTGAAGCCTTGGGGCGAACACCCCTGTTCGCCCCAATTGTTACAACATCGGCGCAACCACCGGCTCCTGCCGCGGCCACGCATCCAGCACCGCCTTGAACAGCGTCGCCAGCGGGATCGCAAAAAACACGCCCCAGAATCCCCATAACCCACCGAACAACAGCACCGCGCAGATGATCGCAACCGGGTGCAGGTTGACGGCCTCCGAGAACAACAGCGGCACCAGCACGTTGCCATCCAGGGTCTGGATGATCCCGTAAACCGCCATCAGATAGATGAACTGGTCGCTCCAGCCCCACTGGAACAAGGCGATCAAGGTCACGGGCACCGTCACCACCACGGCGCCGACGTAGGGCACCACCACCGAAATCCCCACCAGCAAGGCCAACAAGGCCGCGTAGTTCAAGTCCAGGGCGATGAAGGCGATGTAGGTCACGCCCCCGCAGATAATGATCTCGATGACCTTGCCGCGAATGTAGTTGGCGATCTGCCGGTTCATTTCCTCCGCCACCCGGGTAATCAACGCACGCTCACGTGGGAGGTAGCCTCGCACCCAGCGACCAATCATGGCGCGGTCCTTGAGGAAGAAGAACACCAGGATCGGCACCAGCACCAGGTAGATCATGATGTTGACCAGCAGCGGCAGGCTGGACAGGGAAAAGGTCAGCGCCCATTGCCCGAATTTTCCGATCTCTCCGCGCGCCACTTCGATGGCTTGCAGCACCTGTTCGTCCGACACCAAATGCGGGTAGCGCTCCGGCAACAACAGCAACAGCGACTGCCACTTGGCGAGCATGCCGGGCAGTTCATTGAACAGGGTGATCAACTGATGCCATAGCAGCGGCAATACCACCACGATAAACAGCACCAACAAACTCATGAACAAGGCGAACACCAGCCCTACCGCCGCACCACCCGGCAGGCGCAGGCGCTCCAGCGTAGTGACCAGGCCCTGCATCAGGTAAGCCAGCACCATCCCCGCCAATACCGGCGCCAGCATGCCGCCCAAGGTGAGTACGGCCGTAAAGGCCAGAAACAGCAGGACCGCCAGCACCACGGCTTCTTCATCGGAGAAGTAGCGCTGGATCCAGTCTCGTAACACTTTGAACATCAATCAACCTCGGGTGATGGGGCAAACGGTTCAGGCCTTGCGCAACCAGTAACGGTAAACACCGACGGCGTCTTCTTCATGCAACAGCGTGTGGCCGGCCAACTTGGCAAACGTACGGAAATCACGCTGGGAGCCAGCGTCCGTGGCGATCACCTTGAGCACTGCGCCACTGGCCAGCCGGTTGAGTTCCAACTTGGCCTTGAGCAAGGGCAACGGGCAATTGAGGCCGCTGGCATCGAGTTCGGCATCAAAGGCTACAGCGTCGGTCATGGTTTTACTCCGGGCACGCGTTTGGGTTGCTTAGAATATCTGGTCCGAAGCTCAGTGTCCGGCTACAGTAAGCTCTTTGTCGAAAGGCTCTGTGCATGACTTTTTTGCGCCCTACCCTGCTGACGCTGGCTTGCCTGCTGGCCTCCCCAGGCTTCGCTGACGACCTGCCGTCACTTGGCGACGCCAGTTCTGCCATTGTCTCGCCACAACAGGAATACCAGCTGGGCCGCGCCTGGCTGGCCTACCTGCGGGGCCAGGTCTCGCAACTCAACGATCCGCAGCTCAAGGACTACGTCGAAACCAGCGTGTACAAGCTGGTGGAGACTAGCCAGGTCAACGACCGGCGCCTGGAATTCATCCTGATCAACAGCCCGCAACTGAACGCCTTTGCCGCACCGGGCGGCATCGTCGGCGTCAACGGCGGCCTGTTCCTCAACGCCCAGACCGAAGGGGAATATGCCTCGGTACTGGCTCACGAACTGGCGCACTTGTCCCAACGCCACTTCGCCCGTGGCGTTGAAGCGCAACAGCGCATGCAGATTCCGATGATGGCCGCCCTGCTCGGCGGCATCATTGCCGCTGCGGCGGGTGCAGGCGATGCGGGTATTGCCGCGATTGCCGGCACCCAGGCCGCGGCGATCCAGGAACAACGTCGGTTCTCTCGCCAGAATGAACAAGAGGCTGACCGTATCGGCATCCTCAACCTGGAAAAAGCCGGTTATGACCCGCGCTCCATGCCGACCATGTTCGAACGACTGATGCGCCAATACCGCTTCGACGCCAAACCGCCGGAGTTCCTGTTGACGCACCCGGTCACCGAATCGCGGATCGCCGATACCCGCAACCGCGCCGAACAGTCCAAACCTGGCGGCAAGGAAGACAGCCAGCGCTATCAGCTGATCCGCGCACGGGTGCAGTTGCAATACGAAGACACGCCAGGTCTTGCCGCCAAGCGTTTCCAGGCGCAGCTCGACGAAAACCCGAAGAACGATGTGGCGCGCTATGGCCTGGCGATCGCCCAGATCAAAGGCTCCCAATTCAAGCAGGCTCGGGAAAACCTTGCGCCGCTGCTGGCCAAGGCGCCCAACGACATCACTTACAACCTGGCGCAGATCCAGCTGGACATCGACAACAGCCGTCTGCCGGATGCCCAGCAACGTACGGATCGGATGCTCACCCAGTATCCGGGTAACTATCCGTTGAATCAGGTGCGCGTAGACCTGCTGCTCAAGCAGAACCGCACAGCGGATGCAGAAAAGGCACTGGACGGTCTGCTCAAGTCTCGCCCGGATGACCCGGACGTGTGGTACCAGGTCGCTGAGACGCGCGGCTTGTCGGGCAACATCATCGGTTTGCATCAGGCCCGCGCCGAGTACTTTGCGCTGGTCGGTGATTTCCAGCAGGCCATTCAGCAATTGGATTTCGCCAAGCGTCGCGCCGGCAGCAATTTCCCGCTGTCGTCGCGCATCGATGCACGCCAGCGTGAGTTGATCGAACAGGAACGCCTGGTCAAAGGGATGATGAGCTAAAACACCAGGCACAAAAAAGCCCCGCCTTCGTTAAACGAAAGCGGGGCTTTTTGTTTTTACCGACTTACTCAGCCAGTTTGAAGGTAATGAAGCTGGCGCGGCCCTGACGCAACACACGCATCGAGACCGAGCGGTTCTTCGGCAACGCCTTGGCGATGTCAGTGAACTGCTTGGTGGTCTCGATCGCCTGATTGTTCAGGTGGGTGATGACATCACCTGGCTGCAGGCCGATCAGGGCAGCAGGACCGTCCTGCACTTCCTTGATCACGACGCCGCTCTTGAGATCGAAGCTCTTTTTCTGCTCAGCGGTCAGCTCGGCTACGGCGATACCCAGGCGGTTGCTGCTGCGCTCGGCGCCCGGCTTGGTGTTGCCAAGGGCATCCAGGGTGGCGCCTTCTTCAGGGATTGCGCCCACGGTCAGTTCAACAGTCTGGCGCTTGCCTTCGCGGATCACTTCCAGCTTGGCTTTGCTACCCGCCTTGAGCGCACCTACCAGGTGCGGCAAGTCGGCGGACATGACGACCGGCTGGCCGTTCATGCTCAGGATCACGTCGCCAACTTGCAGGCCGCCTTTAGCAGCCGGGCCGTCATCCTGGATCTGTGCGACCAGCGCACCGGCCGGCTTGTCGAGACCGAAGGATTCAGCCAAGTCTTTGTTCACTTCCTGAATTACTACGCCCAACCAACCACGGCTGACCTTGCCACCGCTTTTCAGCTGATTGGAAACGTCCATGGCCACGTCGATCGGGATCGCGAACGATACGCCCATGAAACCACCGGAACGGGTATAGATCTGCGAGTTGATCCCCACGACTTCGCCCGCCAGGTTGAACAGCGGACCACCGGAGTTGCCCGGGTTGATCGGCACGTCGGTCTGGATGAACGGCACGTAGTTTTCGTTCGGAAGGCTGCGGCCAATGGCGCTGACGATGCCTTGGGTCACGGTATGGTCAAAACCAAACGGCGAACCGATGGCAACTACCCACTGCCCGGCTTTCAGGTCCTGGGATTTGCCCAGCTTCAACACGGGCAGGTCCTTGCCCTCAATTTTCAGCAAGGCCACATCGGACCGTGGATCGGTACCGACAAGCTTGGCCTTAAGCTCACTGCGATCGGCCAGGCGCACGAGAATCTCGTCAGCGTCGGCAATCACGTGGTTGTTGGTAAGGATGTAACCGTCTGGCGAAATGATGAAACCCGAGCCCAGGGACTGAGCCTCTCGCTGCCCCCCACCACCGCCACGGGGTGCGCGCTGTTGCGGCATGCCGCGCTCAAAGAACTCGCGCAGCATTGGCGGCAGGCCTTCCAGGTCCGGCATCTGCTGGTTGGAGACTTTGCGATCCGGCAGTTTTTGCGTGGTACTGATGTTCACCACGGCAGGTGAGGCTTGCTCGACCAATTGGGTGAAGTCAGGCAGCTCGACTGCTTGCGCAGGCAACGCCTGACCCAGCACCAACACCGTGGCGACTATGGATAGGTAAGACTTCAAACGTGGTATCGACATACAGCTCCCGTTACGACGAGCAGGGTTGAGCGACAGGGTTCAAGAAACGCCGGAAACTGCGACCGACATCTTTGTTCCGCGAACAAAACAAGGCCAGAGCCGACAAGCCCTGACCTATAAAAAACATGGGGATTTTTTGCAAGTGAAAATGCTGATCCAGACATGCTCTCGGCAGCCAACCTGGCATGGGAATAAAGTGAAACCTCAGGATGAACATAGGATTAACGACTCACGGTTGGGCGGCCGGCTTTTTTTCACCGCGTACCGATAGCGCGATGCGCTCTGCGGTGCCGATGGGTATTTCACCCACCACCGTCACCATCATTTCGCCGTCCACCGTATTCAGGCGACGCGAAACGGCAACCGTAGGGCCCAGCTGAGTGCGGGTTTCCGTAACACTCGCATCGCTGATGGGCTCCAGAAACACCGAGAAACGCGCCAGCCCGTCTTCATACATCAGGCTGTCGACGATCGATTTGGTGTTGGCGTCTTTGCGGGCACTGGTATTGGTCAGTTGGAAACCCGGTGGCAACCATTCCAGATGCCAAGTCTCGGTAGATTGCACCTCCAGTGCTTCGCGATTGGCGGCGGCGATAGGTGTGCATTCGCTGCTGGGCTGCAGATCGCGATCGTCAGGCACGACAGATGTGTTCAGTCGCGTGAACTGGAAGCGCTCCAATAGTTGTCCTTGATCATTCAGCAGCAAGGACTTGAGCGGCAGCGCGGTCTCCCTATCCAGGTGCAGTTCAAAACCATAACGGTACTGGTCACGCGGCGTGATCGATACGATGACCGCATTTCGACCGGCCACGCGCGATTTGCCAATGACGGCCAATTCGTAGAATTGATTGAGTTTTTGCGGATCGAGCGCACGTGACGGTGCATCACGAGAATTGCCAATGCCTGCGACGAGGGTGCCGCTGACGCATTGTGTCCGGCCATCCAACCGCACGACTTCCTGGGCAGAGCCATCGAGCTGCAAGAGCCGCTCACGGACCTGACCATCTTGGACACGATGCCAGATGTCATGGGTGGAAAAACTGCCGTTACGTTCATAAACGAACGTACCTTGAAAGCTTTGCTGTTGCTCTGCACGCCCAAGTCGAGTCAGCCAGTCTTGGGCTTCATCGGCGTGGGCGGGGAGTGCAAACCAACCACTGAGCAAAAGCGTAAGGAGCGGTATGGCTCGCATAGAGCTCCTTACGGATTAGCGGTTTTCCAGGCTTGCTGCACGAGCATAAGGCAGAGCGCTTTCAGTGCCCTTCAGAGCCGACTCCTGTGCATGTTGGCGCAGGTAGCCTGGAAGACGCTGGTCTTGCCAGCCGGATTGCCCTTGCAGTACACCGTTGGCCATCGGGCCGGTGGTGTCAGAGCTTTCCTTGTAGCCGGCCAATACCGCTGGGCCTTTGACTTGCGGACCGGCCATGACCGGTTGCTGAGTCTGTTGGGCCAGTTCGGCACCGGCGATTTCGTCCTGGTTGTACAGGCGAACACCAGCAAGCACGGCAACAGTTACCGAGGCAGCAACTGCCAGGCGACCCAGGCTACGCCATGGACCACGAGCAGCTTTTGCCGGAACGGCTTCATCAGCCAGCGCAGCAGAAACGGCCGCAGCAATATCCAGACGAGGGATTAGAAGATCCTTGTGCATCACCGCCCGAGCGACTTGGTAACGAGACCAGGTATCACGGGTTTCGGCATCATCAAATGCGTTGAGCACTCGACGAAGTTCCAGTTCATCCGCTTCGTTATCCATCACTGCGGACAGCGATTCCTGCAGGGCATCACGACTCATGGCGGTTCCTCTCTTGGCTGTCGCCGCTGTCTTTAGTTTTCCTGCAACAACGGTTGCAAGGCTTTATCGATGGCTTCCCGGGCCCGGAAAATCCGTGACCTTACAGTCCCCACCGGACACTGCATGACGCTCGCAATGTCTTCGTAACTCAGACCATCAAATTCACGTAAAGTTAACGCCGTACGCAAATCTTCTGGCAGTTGCTGAATTGTGCGATGAACGGTGCCTTCGATCTCGTCGCGCAGCAATGCACGCTCCGGCGACTCGAGATCCTTGAGGCCGTGATCACCATCGTAAAATTCCGCATCTTCTGAACTTACATCGCTATCCGGTGGGCGGCGCCCGCGAGACACCAGATAGTTCTTCGCCGTGTTGATGGCGATTCGGTATAGCCACGTGTAAAACGCACTATCACCGCGAAAGTTACCAAGTGCACGGTACGCCTTGATAAAGGCTTCCTGTGCAACGTCCTGCGCTTCATGGGTGTCGTGCACAAACCGCACGATCAACCCGAGAATTTTGTGCTGGTATTTCAGCACTAGCAGATCAAAAGCTCGCTTGTCGCCGCGTTGAACGCGCTCGACCAGCTGCTGATCCTCTTCCTGGGTTAGCATGAACACTCCTCGTAGTACTTGAAGGAGGCTTGCATAACTAAACGATCAGGCTTGCAAACATAGACTCGGTCTTTTCGCAAAAGTTCTCCCCCTTCAAGCAAGTTTCCGGCACGCACTGATTTGGCACACACGAAAAACGCAGCACGGGCAACGCCGACTGCGCGAATAATCTTGTCGTCGGTTTTCTGACGCGTCCAATGCTCCCGACGGGCCAATAAACTCAACGTTTTCCCAGCTTTCGGGCAACCTGCTATTGAGTCGGGGCCTATGCAAAAAGTTCCCGCTTCAATAACCGGCTGATTTTACCCGAGCCGTGCACCGTAATCTCACATTGCCACGAATGCCCGGCTATTGTGCCGCTCCACCCCTCTATATACTAGTAGCCCGTGTGACCCTTTGATTCGCCGATTCAGGCGTCCTGTTTGCGCCACCTCTTCGGATCGCTTTTTGCGGAATCCTTCCAATGAGCCAACAGTTTCAACACGATGTCCTGGTGATCGGCAGCGGCGCGGCCGGTTTGAGCCTTGCGCTGACCCTCCCCAGCCACCTGCGCATTGCGGTACTGAGCAAAGGCGACCTGGCCAACGGCTCGACATTCTGGGCCCAGGGCGGTGTCGCTGCCGTGCTGGACGACACCGATACGGTGCAATCCCATGTCGAAGACACCCTGAACGCCGGCGGCGGCCTGTGCAATGAAGAAGCGGTGCGTTTCACCGTCGAGCATAGCCGCGAGGCCATCCAATGGCTGATAGACCAGGGCGTCCCCTTTACCCGCGATGAACACGCAGGCAGCGACGACGGCGGCTTCGAGTTCCACCTGACTCGCGAAGGCGGCCACAGCCACCGTCGCATCATCCACGCCGCCGACGCCACCGGCGCTGCTATTTTCAGGACACTCCTCGACCAGGCGCGCCAACGCCCCAACATCGAATTGATGGAGCAACGCGTCGCCGTCGACCTGATCACCGAAAAACGCCTGGGCCTGGACGGCGAGCGCTGCCTCGGCGCCTACGTGCTCAACCGGGGCAGCGGCGAAGTCGACACCTACGGCGCACGCTTCACCATCCTCGCCTCTGGCGGCGCGGCCAAGGTCTACCTCTATACCAGTAACCCTGACGGTGCCTGCGGTGACGGCATCGCCATGGCCTGGCGTTCGGGCTGCCGGGTGGCCAACCTAGAATTCAACCAGTTCCACCCCACCTGCCTGTATCACCCACAGGCCAAGAGTTTCCTGATCACCGAAGCCCTGCGTGGCGAAGGCGCCCACCTGAAACTGCCCAATGGCGAACGTTTCATGCAGCGCTTCGACCCGCGCGCCGAACTGGCTCCGCGCGACATCGTCGCCCGCGCTATCGACCATGAGATGAAGCGCCTGGGTATCGACTGCGTGTATCTCGACATCAGCCACAAACCCGAAGCCTTCATCAAGACCCACTTCCCCACCGTCTACGAGCGCTGCCTGACGTTCAACATCGACATCACCAAAGGCCCGATCCCGGTGGTGCCGGCCGCGCACTACACCTGCGGCGGCGTGATGGTCGACCAGCACGGTCGCACCGACGTGCCCGGCCTGTACGCGATTGGCGAAACCAGCTTCACCGGCCTGCACGGTGCCAACCGCATGGCCAGCAACTCGCTGCTCGAATGCTTCGTCTATGCGCGCTCTGCAGCGGCGGACATCCTTGAACAACTGCCGCGCATTCCGGTGCCGGCCGCCCTGCCCCGCTGGGATGCCAGCCAGGTGACCGACTCGGACGAAGACGTGATCATCGCGCACAACTGGGACGAGCTGCGCCGTTTCATGTGGGACTACGTAGGGATCGTGCGCACCAACAAGCGCCTGCAACGGGCGCAACATCGCGTACGGCTGCTGCTGGACGAGATCGACGAGTTCTACAGCAACTACAAAGTCAGCCGCGACCTGATCGAGCTGCGCAACCTGGCCCAGGTCGCCGAACTGATGATCCGCTCGGCCATGGAGCGCAAGGAGAGCCGTGGCCTGCATTACACCCTCGACTATCCGCAGATGCTGCCCGAGGCCCGCGACACTATTCTGGTGCCAACCACCTACGGCGGCTGAACTTCAGGCGTACGCGCAGGCGCCGGTGCACATCGGCGGCCTGCGCATCCCTCGGCACACAGACCGAACGTACCCGCCGTTCGCCCTGCACCCGATAACGCAGCACCACGATCAACGGCAACGCCAGGCTGTCGGGACGCAACTGCACGCTGTGCCAGCCCCGCGCAGCACTCCACAGCTGCCAACCGTCTGCATCGCGGCGCAGGCCACAAATCGACGAACGGTGAGTCAACAGGACAGCGCGCGGCAAAACCCAGGCGGCGTGCGCCAGGCACGCCAGCATGCCAAGGCTCGCAAAAGGAAGTTGCACGAACATCAAGGCGCCCAGCGCAAACAGCTGGGCAAGGAGATACGCCGCCAGCAACAGCCGTGAGGCCTGCCAGCAGCATTCAAAGCTGTTACTTGGGCTGGACACGATCCAGGATCATCCGGACCATGCGCTGCAGCTCCGGGTCTTCCGATTCGGCGCGTTCCATGAACCAGCCGAACATGTCCTGGTCTTCGCACGTCAGCAGGCGGACATAGAGGTCGCGATCCACTTGATTGAGCGTCGCGTAGACCTCCTTGGTGAAAGGCACCAGCAACACATCCAACTCCAGCATGCCGCGACGGCTGTGCCAGTAGAGGCGATTGATTTCTACATCTTCGACCATGGAGCGCTCCTCAAATAGGCGGCAAGTATACAGACCCGACGGCACCGGAACAGTCGGCTTTGGTCGCCCCATACGGAAACTATCCATTTGCCGGGCGCCCCTCTATGATGCACCCATGACTTTTTGACCTGCGATGACCCATGGCTGACTCTGCTTTCTTCTGCCCCCTGTCCCACGAAGGCGTTCTCGCCGTCCGCGGCGCCGACGCTGCCAAATTCCTTCAGGGCCAACTGACCTGCAACCTCAATTACCTGAGCGACACCCAGGCCAGCCTGGGCGCGCGCTGCACGCAAAAAGGGCGCATGCAGTCGAGTTTCCGCATCCTGTTGCAAGGTGATGGCGTGTTAATGGCCATGGCCAGCGAGCTGCTGGAGCCGCAACTGGCCGACCTGAAAAAATACGCCGTGTTCTCCAAATCCAAACTCACCGACGAAAGTGCCGCCTGGGTCCGCTTCGGCCTGGTGAACGCGGACCAAGCCCTGACCAGCCTTGGCCTTGAGCTACCGACAGAGACCGACAGCGTTGCCCGCACCGACACCTTGATCGCCGTTCGCGTTTCCCCTGGCCGTGCCGAACTCTGGGTGACGGCCGAGCAAGCCGACGCCATACGTGATCAATTGACCGCAACCCTTGAACAAGCCCACCTGAATGAATGGCTGCTGGGCCAGATCCGCGCTGGCATCGGCCAGGTCATGCCCCAGACCCGCGAGCTGTTCATCCCGCAAATGCTCAACCTGCAGGCCGTGGGCGGCGTCAGCTTCAAGAAAGGCTGTTACACCGGCCAGGAAATCGTCGCGCGCATGCAGTACCTGGGCAAACTCAAACGTCGCCTGTACCGTTTGAGCCTCAATGCGCCGGAAATGCCCGAGCCAGGAACTCCGCTGTTTTCTCCCAGCCATAACAGCTCGATCGGCGAAGTGGTCATCGCCGCAAAAGCTGACCAGAGCGTTGAACTTCTGGCCGTGTTGCAAGCCGAAGCTGCCGAGAGTGGCGATGTGCACCTGGGCACACTGGAAGGTCCAGGCTTGCGACTGCTCGACCTGCCTTACACCCTCGACCGCGATCGAGAGATCCAGCGTTAATCGCCGTACCTTCTTGCAACACCCTAGAGAGCATGAATGAACAAGCTGGCGGAAAAAGTCCAACAGGCTTTGGTGAGGGCCATCGATAACGATGACCTGGTTCTGCCGACATTGCCGGAAGTGGCCCTGAATATTCGTCAGGCCGCAGAAGACCCGGAAATCAGCATCAGCCACTTGAGCAAAGTGATCGGTCGCGACACCGCACTGTCGGCGCGCCTGATCAAAGTGGTCAACAGCCCGTTGTTGCGTGCGACCCAGGAAGTCACCGACCTGCACACCGCCATCACCCGGTTGGGCACCAACTACAGCAGCAACCTGGCGATCGGCCTGGTCATGGAGCAGATCTTCCACGCGCGTTCCGACGTGGTCGAACAAAAGATGCGTGATGTGTGGCGCCGCAGCCTGGAGGTCGCGGGTGTGAGTTATGCCCTGTGCCGCAGCCACACCCAACTCAAGCCGGACCAGGCGGCCCTCGGCGGCCTGGTGCACCAGATCGGTGTGCTGCCAATCCTGACCTACGCCGAAGACCACTACGAGCTGCTCGCCGACCCGGTCAGCCTCAACCACGTCATCGAGAGCATCCACCCACTGCTGGGCGACAAACTGCTAGGCGGCTGGGACTTTCCGGAAATGCTGGCGAAACTGCCAGGCCAATACCTGGACCTGGAACGCGACTCGCCCAGTCTCGACTACATCGACCTGGTGCAGGTCGCCGTGCTGTATTGCCATCGAGGTACCGATCATCCCTTGGCCAGCGTTCCCGTCTCCAGCTTGCCGGCCATCAGGAAACTGCGGGTCGACCCTTACAGCGACGCCTTGCGCGCCGAGCTGGATGAAGCCCGCTCGATGTTCTATTGATCAACCCGCGATAAAACTCACCCGCACTTTCAGCCCGGCCTGCTCGCCATCGTGCAGGCTGATCTGCGCCAGGTGCGCCCGGCAGATTTCGCCGACGATCGCCAGCCCCAGGCCCGAGCCCATACCCTGCTGGCTGAGCCGGTAGAAACGCTCGAACACCCGGTCCCGCTCATACAGCGGGATTCCCGGCCCATCATCTTCCACTTCCAGCACGGCCGGTGCCGTGACCCGAAGGATCACATTGCCACCCGGTGGCGTGTGCGCCAGGGCGTTGTCCACCAGGTTGCTCAGCAACTCATTCAACAGGGTTGGCTCCCCGCGCAGCCACACCGGCTCATCGGCTTCCAGCGCCAATGCCACGCCGCGTGCGTGGGCCAGCGGCGCCATGGCCATGCCCAGCTCACGGGCCAACTGGCTGAGGTCGAGCAACTGCGCTCCGCCTTCGGCAATGGCGCGAGCACCATTTTCGATGCGCGCCAGGGACAGCAGTTGATTGGCCAGGTGGGTCAGGCGGTCAGTGCCCTGGGCGGCGGTTTCGAGGGTACTGCGCCAGGTGGCGGGGTCCTCGGCGCGCAAGCCCAGCTCCAGCCGGGCCTTGAGCGCGGCCAGTGGCGTACGCAACTCATGGGCCGCATCGGCAATAAACTGCGCCTGGCGCTCGAACTGGCCGCGCAGGCGTTCGGTAAAGTGGTTGAGGGAACGCACCAATGGGCCAAACTCATGCTGCACTTCCACCAGGGGCAATGGCCGCAGGTCGTCAGGCTGGCGCTCTTCCACTGCCGTACGCAAACGCTCCAGTGGGCGCAACGCCGCACTCACGGCAAACCACACCAGCAACAACGCGCCCACGGCGAGCATGCCCAGGCGCAGCAGGGTGTCGGCCATCAGGCTGCGGGCCATGCTCACGCGTGCTTCATCGGTTTCGGCGACGCGGATTTCGGCCATGCCGTTCATGTTCGGTTCGGAAACGGCCTTGAGCAAGCTGACCACCCGCACCGGCTGTCCTTGGTACACCGCGTCATAGAAGCGTGCCAGCGCCGGATAATCATCGGTACGCGGCGTACCCGGCGGTGGGCCGGGAAGGTGCTCGTAGCCGGAGATCAGTTTCTGGTCGATGTCATTGACCTGGTAGTAAATCCGCCCCGCACTGTCGTAGGCAAAGGTGTCCAGCGCCACATACGGCACATTGGCGCTCAGGGTGCCATCCACCTGGGTCAAGCCGGCGGCGATGGTACGCGCCGAGGCCAGCAGCGTGCGGTCGTAGGCGGTATCGGCGGCCTCGCGGCCGTTCCAGTAGGCGCTCATGCCACTGGCCAGCATCAACAGCACCAGCAACAGCGCCAGGTTCCACAACAGGCGCCAGCGTAGGCTGCTGGGCTTATGCATCGCGGGCTTCCAGCAAATAGCCGAGGCCGCGGAAGGTGACGATGGCGATAGGCTGGCCGTCGAGTTTCTTGCGCAGGCGGTGCACGTAGATTTCGATGGCGTCGGGGCTGGCCTCTTCGTCCAGGCCGAACACCTGGGAAGCCAGTTGCTCCTTGCTCATCACCCGGCCCGGACGGGCAATCAGCGCCTCAAGCACGGCTTGCTCGCGGGAGGTGAGCGTCATCAACTCTCCCCCGACCGTGAAACGCCGCGTATCGAGGTCGTACACCAGCACGCCGCAGGCCTGCTGACGCTCACCACCCAACACGCTGCGGCGCAGCAGCGCCTTGACCCGCGCCTCCAACTCCGTCAGTTCGAACGGTTTGGCGAGGTAGTCGTCCGCCCCCAGGTTGAGGCCGTGCACGCGGTCTTTCACATCGCTGCGTGCCGTGAGCATCAGCACCGGCAGATTTTTCCCACGGGCACGCAGGCGTGCAAGCACCTCGAAACCGTCCATGCGCGGCAGCCCCACATCGAGGATCGCCGCCGCGTACTCCTCGCTGCTCAGGGCCAGGTCCGCCGCCACGCCGTCGTGCAGCACGTCAACGGTCAAACCCGTGCTCTTGAGCGCTTGCGCGACACTTTCGGCGAGTTGCAGATGGTCTTCAACCAGCAGGACACGCATGGATTGCTACCTCATTCAGGGGTGGTCGGCGCCACGCTTTGGCGGGCAGTTTACAGGCGCCGACCGGCCTGTGAAGCCCGAAAACATTGAAAGCCGACTGAAAGGTTAGTGAAAGCTTCGCCCTTTAGCATCCAGCCACGGTGGTCTATGCCCGCCGAGCTGCCTTAACCGCAGCGCCCGAAAAACGCCTCGAAGCGTTTTCGCCAAAATAAGAACAATAACGGAGTACACAACGATGCTGTCGACACAGCCCCAGGCCCCCTCGCCTGTTCGTTTTTCTCGCCTGACCCAGACCGCCCTCGCCAGTGCTGCTACCCTTGCCGGCTTTTCGCCGCTTAGCCAGGCTGCCTTCTTCGAAGACAGTAGCGCGACCCTGGAAACCCGCAACATGTACTTCAACCGCGACTTCCGCGACGGCACCAGCGCCCAGCAATCCAAGCGCGACGAATGGGCCCAGGGCTTCATGCTCAACCTGCAATCGGGCTACACCGACGGCACCGTCGGCTTCGGCGTGGATGCGCTGGGCATGCTCGGGGTCAAGCTCGACTCCAGCCCCGACCGCACCGGCACCGGCCTGCTGCCCACCCATGACGATGGCCGCGCCGCCAATGAATACTCCAAGCTGGGCCTGACCGGCAAAGTGAAGATCTCGGCCACCGAGTTGAAAATCGGCTCGTTGATCCCCGAGCTGCCGATCCTCAAGCCCAATGACGGGCGCATCCTGCCGCAGACCTTCAACGGTGGCCTGATCACCTCCAAGGAATTCAAGAACCTGGTGTTCACCGGCGGGCGCCTGGACAAAGCCAAGGACCGCGACGACACCAATTACGAAGACATCGCCCTCAACAACAAGAACAGCCGCTTCGTCAGCGGCGCCACCGGCAAGCACTTCAATTTCGGCGGGGCCGACTACAAGTTCGCCGACAAGATCACCGGCAGCTACCACTTCGCCCAACTCGATGATGTGTACCGCCAGCACTTCCTCGGCCTGGTCGCCTCGCGCCCGATGGGCCCCGGCACGTTCGGCACCGACCTGCGCCTGGCCATCAGCGATGACACCGGCGCCGCCCGTGGCGGCAAGATCGACAACACCTCCCTCAACGGCCTGTTCAGCTATGCCCTCAACGGTCACAAGCTCAGCGCCGGTTACCAGCATATGTCCGGCGACAGCGCCTTCCCCTATGTGGATGGCAGCGACCCGTACTTGGTCAACTTCGTGCAGATCAACGACTTTGCCGGCGCCGAAGAGCGTTCCTGGCAGGCGCGCTACGACTACGACTTCGCCAAGCTGGGCATCCCAGGGCTGAGTTTCATGAGCCGTTACCTGTCGGGTGACAACATCAAGCTCAAGAACGGCGAGACAGGCAAGGAGTGGGAGCGCAACACCGAGATCAAGTACGTTGTGCAAGCCGGCACGTTCAAGGATGTGGCCGTGCGCCTGCGCAACGCCACGTACCGCTCCAACTATTCGGCCCGTGACGCAGATGAAGTGCGTCTGCTGGTCAGCTATAGCGTTGCGCTCTGGTAGTAACCCCTCATAACAACAAAGACGGAGATAACCATGACCCTTTCACTGCGTAAACTGGCCCTCGCCGCCGGCTGCATGCTGTTCGCCGGCCAACTGCTGGCCGCTGACGAGCCCAAGCGCCCAGAGTGCATCGCCCCGGCCTCGCCGGGCGGTGGTTTTGACCTGACCTGCAAACTGGCGCAAAGCGCGCTGGTCAACGAGAAGCTGCTGAGCAAGCCGATGCGCGTGACCTACATGCCCGGCGGCGTGGGCGCGGTGGCTTACAACGCTGTGGTCGCCCAGCGTCCTGCGGATGCCGGCACGCTGGTGGCCTGGTCCAGCGGTTCGCTGTTGAACCTGGCCCAGGGCAAGTTCGGTCGTTTCGATGAAAGCGCCGTGCGTTGGTTGGCGGCGGTCGGCACCAGCTACGGTGCCATCGCGGTGAAAGCCGATTCGCCCTACAAGACCCTCGACGATCTGGTCAAAGCCTTGAAGAAAGATCCGGGCAGCGTGGTGATCGGTTCCGGCGGCACCGTCGGCAGCCAGGACTGGATGCAAACCGCGCTGATCGCCAAGGCCGCCGGGATCAACCCGCGCGAACTGCGTTATGTCGCCCTCGAAGGCGGCGGTGAAATTGCCACGGCCCTGCTCGGCGGCCATATCCAGGTGGGCAGTACCGACATCTCCGACTCCATGCCGCACATCCTGAGCGGCGACATGCGCCTGCTGGCGGTGTTCTCCGAACAGCGTCTGGACGAGCCGGAAATGAAGAATATTCCGACCGCCAAAGAGCAAGGCTACGACATCGTCTGGCCGGTGGTGCGTGGCTTCTACCTCGGGCCAAAAGTCAGCGATGCCGACTACGCGTGGTGGAAAGACGCCTTCGACAAACTGCTGGCCTCCGAGGAATTCGCCAAGCTGCGTGACCAGCGCGAGCTGTTCCCGTTCGCCATGACCGGCCCGGAGCTGGACACCTACGTGAAGAAACAGGTGGCTGACTACAAAGTGCTGGCCAAAGAGTTCGGCCTGATCCAGTAATCGCCCCTCTTCTGTGTAATGCCCCTGTAGGAGCGAGCTTGCTCGCGAAGAACCCAAGGACATCCACGTGCATCCAGACAGCACGCGTTATCGTTGACGTTTTTCGCGAGCAAGCTCGCTCCCGCAAGAGGGGCCTTGGAGTTTCTTATGCTCTTACAACGCATTTTCGCCGCCGCGCTGCTACTGGCCTGCGCCGCCCTGGCACTGATGGCCTGGCCGTATCAGGCGTCGTTTTCCTACGAGCCAGTGGGGCCGCGCGCCTACCCGCTGCTGATGCTCGGGCTGATGAGCCTGGCACTGATCTACATGCTGTTTCGTCCACAACCGACCAAACACACCGAAGAAGAACCCGCGCTGGACCGCGAAACACTGATCAAGATCGGCGTGTGCGTCGCGCTGTTGATCGTGTTCGCCGGCACCTTCGAACCCCTGGGTTTCATCCTCAGCAGCATGCTGATCGGCATCCCGATGGCACGCCTGTATGGCGGCCGCTGGTTGCCCAGCGTGGTGATCGTCAGCCTGATGGCGATCGGTCTTTACCTGCTGTTCGATAAAGCCATGGATGTGCCGCTGCCCCTCGGCCTGCTCGACGTTCTGGAGAACTGATATGGATACTTTCGGCTACTTGGGCCAGGGCTTCGGCGTTGCACTGTCCCCTTACAACCTGGTGACCGCGCTCTGCGGCACCCTGATCGGCACCGTGGTCGGCCTGTTGCCGGGCCTGGGCCCGATCAACGGCGTGGCGCTGTTGATCCCCATCGCCTTTGCCCTGGGCCTGCCGCCGGAATCGGCGCTGATCCTGCTGGCAGCCGTGTACCTGGGCTGCGAATACGGTGGGCGCATCAGCTCGATCCTGCTGAACATCCCGGGCGAAGCCTCCACCGTGATGACCACCCTCGACGGCTACCCGATGGCCCGCAAAGGTCTGGCAGGCGTGGCGCTGTCGTTGTCGGCGTGGAGTTCGTTCATCGGCGCGTTTATCGCCACCTGCGGCATGGTGCTGTTTGCGCCGCTGCTGGCCAAATGGGCGATTGCCTTCGGCCCGGCCGAATATTTCGTACTGATGGTGTTCGCAATTGTCTGCCTCGGCGGCATGGCCGGTGACAAGCCACTGAAGACCTTCGTGGCGGCACTGATCGGCCTGTTCCTCTCGGCGGTCGGCATTGACGCCAACAGCGGTGTGTATCGCTTCACCGGCGACAACATCCACCTCACCGACGGCATCCAGTTCGTCGTGCTGGTGCTGGGTCTGTTCTCCATCAGCGAGATTTTGTTGCTGCTGGAAAAAACCCACCGTGGCCAGGAAGCGGTCAAAGCCACCGGGCGCATGATGTTCAACCTGAAGGAAGCCGGCGCGGTGTTCGTGGTGAATATCCGTTGCGGCCTGCTCGGTTTCATCATGGGCGTGCTGCCCGGTGCAGGAGCCACGTTGGCGTCAGCGGTTGCCTACATGACCGAGAAACGCCTGGCCGGTGCCAGCGGTAAATTCGGCCAGGGCGACATGCGCGGCCTCGCCGCTCCGGAAACCGCGATTGGCGCGTCCGCCTGCGGCGCCCTGGTGCCAATGCTGACCCTCGGCGTTCCCGGCTCGGGCACCACGGCGGTGATGATCGGCGCACTGTCGCTGTACAACATCACCCCGGGCCCGCTGCTGTTCCAACAGCAACCGGACATCGTCTGGGGCCTGATCGCCTCGTTGTTCATCGCCAACATCATGCTGGTGATCCTCAACATTCCGATGATCCGCATCTTCACGCGTATCCTCGCCGTGCCGAACTGGGCGCTGGTGCCGGTGATCGCGATCATCACCGCCATCGGGGTGTACGCGGTGCACGCCACCACCTTCGACCTGTTCCTGATGGTGGGTATCGGCATCTTCGGCTACATCCTGCGCAAGCTCGACTTCCCGCTGTCGCCGGTGCTGCTGGGCTTTATCCTTGGCGGTCTGATGGAACAGAACCTGCGCCGTGCGCTGTCGATCTCCAACGGTGCGCTGGAGATCCTGTGGTCGAGCCCGATCACCTTTGGCGTGTGGGTACTGACCGCGATCATGCTGTTTGTGCCGCTGCTGCGTATCTACCGTAAACGTGCCCTGCAGCGTCGTGCCGTGGCCGATGTCTGAGGTCACCTTTAAACATTGGTGGGGCACACCGCTGGTCGGCCTGGCCGGCGGTTTCCTGGCCAGCCTGGTCGGCTGGCCTTTGCCGTACATGGTCGGTTCGCTGCTGGCGATCATCCTGGTGCGCTGCCTCACGCCGTGGCAGCTGGCGGAGATCCCCGGCGGGCGCAAATGCGGCCAATGGGTGGTGGGCATCGGCATCGGCCTGCACTTCACCCCCGTGGTGATCGAACAGGTGATGAGTCACTTCGGCCTGATCTTCTTCGGCGCACTGGTCACCAGCCTGTCGAGCGTGGTCGGCGTGTGGCTGATGCGCCGCAGCGGTGAAGACCGCGCCACGGCGTTTTTCTCCAGCATGCCCGGCGGTTCCGGTGAGATGGTCAACCTCGGCGCACGCAATGGTGCCGTGTTGAGCCGTGTCGCGGCGGGCCAGAGCCTGCGGGTGCTGGTGGTGGTGCTGTGTGTGCCGGCGATTTTCAAGTACTTGCTCGAAGGCGGTACACCGCAGTTTCATCCAGCGCCGGTGAGTTGGCCGTGGCTGCTGGCGCTGTTTCCGCTGGGCGCCTTGGTCGCCTGGGGTTGGCAGCGCTTGCGTCAGCCAAACCCTTGGTTGTTCGGGCCGTTGCTGGTGAGTGCAACGGCCAGCGTGGTCTGGGACCTGCATATCGGCCTGCCCGATGGCGGCAGCCAGATTGGTCAGTGGTTGATCGGCAGTGGCCTGGGGTGCCACTTCAACCGACAGTTCTTTCGTCGGGCGCCGTCGTTCATGGGGCGCACATTGATTGGCACTGCCTTGACCATGGCACTGGCGACGTTGGCGGCGGTGGGTCTGAGTGCAGTGACTCAGTTGGATTTACGCTCGCTGACCCTGGGCATGATGCCCGGTGGCATTGCCGAGATGAGTCTCACGGCCGAGACCCTGCAACTGTCGGTGCCGTTGGTGACGGCGATGCAGGTGATGCGCTTGTTGTTTGTGTTGTTTCTGGCGGAGCCGTTGTTCAGGCATTGGAACCGGCAACCGTAATCCACCTGTTTCAAGTGGCCCGCCCTGGGCCGCTACCGCTGGTCGGCACTGTCATTTCTCACAGCTTGTCGCCGCACTGCCCCTGGCTTTGAATGAAATCCGAACTCCCCGCATGCGCGATGAGCCAGCTTTCTATATCAATCAGGGATCACGATCATGACAACCGTTGCCGGTACACCAATAACAGCCAACTTCGGCACTCCCAAAACGCAGGATGAAGAGGTCTACGAATTCGACCTCAGCCAACCCGAGCACGTACCCCCTGTCGCGTTCGCAGATTTATCGTTAAATATACCCAGCCTCACGAAGCCCTATATTGGTTACGATGGAGCGATCAATAAAGCAGCGAAAAATCTCGACCCTGAAAAAGGTCTCTTGTGTATTCTGATGCCATACATCGATATGGTAGCAAATGATTTCGTCGAGCTGTTCTTCGGAAATGCTACTGAGCGGGCTGCCTTTACGACAGTTTCTGATGCCCAAGCTTCGGCGGGGTTATCGATTTCCTTGTATGTGTCACGCGCATGGCTTGAATACGGTCCCGTTTTTCCCTGTTTTTTCAGGGTCACGCGCGCTGGCGGAGGCGACGCGGAGACGAAAAAATTCAGGTTCTTTGTTGACGATGTTGTACCTGCCGGGCCCAACCCAGACGATGCAACTCATCACGACTATATAACTGCACCGCAATTGGAGATACACATCATCGAAAATGGCGTGCAGCCAGAAGATGCTCAGATGGGTGTCAAGATACAAATCCCCAAGTACCCAAACAGACCAGGTTTGAATCCGCTTTATAATTGGGCCGCACGAGATACAATCTGGCTGACACTCAACGGCCATGTGATTAAGCACGTAGTAACAGAAGGCGAAGCGGCAGGTACGGACCCAATCACCATCACCGTCTACAACGCCACATGGGACACAGTCGGCTACGGCGATGTGATCATTCAATATTATGTGATAGACGAAGCTGGGAATAAAACAGTTGCCCCCTCTCCGCTGACAATTGTCGAGTCTTTTGTCGGCAATCCAAATCCTCTTCTAGCTGCACCTTTCATCGCTGAAGTTGACGATGAGGGGAAGTTAGATGTTCGCCTACTGGACGGTGAAGATGCGACCATCGTTATTAATGTCCCTGGCAACGGCTACCAAAGATTTGATGTAATAGAAGTATTCGCAGTGGGACATACCGCTGCAGGAACCCCTGTTGAAGAGGTATTTACCGGCACCGTCAATTCAGTCTTTGTTAATTTTCATATTTTTCTGCCTTTCAAGTATTTAGAAACGCTGGTCGGCGGCAGCCTGCGTATTCGCTTCGAACGGATACGCGCAGGCGTCACACCTAATCGTCGTTCGAAGGTCAATGTATATGAAGTCATTGGCGACTCAATCCCGGTCGAGCTTCCTCCTGCGAGAATTCTTCAGGCACCGGACGGCAATATACCGGTAGACGCTGCATCGATTACCATCTGGATCGATCACTATACCGGACAAGACGCGTTCGACGCAGTGACAGTGATTTTAATCGGAACCTACGCCAATGGAGCCGGTTACTATCGAGAAGTAGGGCCGCGACCCGCCGGAAAAGGCAACATTATCTTTAACCTCGCAAACGGTCCCGACGGCGACATTTCCCGTCTTGAAGGCGGCACACTGGACGTTCTTTACACAGTCACGAATGAGGCCGGAACTCGTCCGTCTCAAGTTGCCAACTTTGATGTAGGCGAACTTGTCGCTTCGTTGCCTATTGTTAAAATTGACGAGGCCCCGCCACCAGATTATGTATTTAATCCATCCGTGAGTCTTTTTGGTGCAACCGTCCTTGTCCCGCAAAACCCGGCTTTCACTCTAGGCAGTATCGTTACATTGCACTTTGAAGGTTCTGCACCGGGTGGCAGTACCACTAAACCTTTCCCCATTACCCCCATCTGGGTGGGGAGAGACCTATACTTCGAGATCGAACGTCCTTTCGTGATAGCCAACCTCGACAAATCAGCCAGAATTTATTACATACGGACCAAGCCAAATGAACGTACGCGTATTTCCCACGCAGTGGATATGCGCGTTGGGACGCGACTGAATCTTCCCGCGCCGCAGATTTTGCAATCAACCGTTGTCATACCAGACGTAAGTGCCACAATCGATCCGCTCCATGTAGTCAGTCCGCCGGTAGCCACGATTCGCGTCAAGTACAACATGCTGGACGCTGACACTATCCAACCTTTCATTAAGGGAAAGATGGGTATAGGCAGCCCAACTATTGCGCCAAAACTCGGCAACACCGCCCAGGGTTATGTTGATTTCAACGTTTCAAACACTGTCGTTGCCGCTCACATAAATGAGGCGTTTAACGTTGACTATGTAGTCACACGAAACGGTTCTGACACCCCTTCAAACTCACTGAATGTAAGAGTCTTCCCGCTTCCTGACTTGGTCACGAACGTGGTGAGCATTCCTCAAGCCTCAGGAGGTCAAGTCGACGCCAATACTGCCAACACGGTACAAGTGCTCGAATACCCCTTTATGCAGCTAGGTCAGCCTGTCTGGATAACTTTTGAACATGATGATGGAACATTAGATTATGTAGTGCGTAACGGCGTCCCAGTAACGCCTGCAGAGTACAGCTCCAGAAAAATCATCACCTCGATCCCCAACGACTACCTGAGGTCACGCCCAAATGGAAGTCCCCTTCGCATCAAAACACAGGTCTCAATGGATGGGCTCAATAGTCAAAACTCTACCGTGCGTTTGAATGCACCACCCTACAGTATTAAAAGACAGGCGGGGATTGTTGCTCACATTGATGTAGGTGCACTCCCTGCTAGATTGGTCATTAGTCCAGATGGAAGCAGGGTTTACGTGACTAACTACAGCTCTCACACTGTCTCGGTAATTTCAACAGCCACCCACAAAGTAATTCATACCATCCTTGGATTAAACTCGCCCTATGCTATCGCTGTAAGCCCAGATGGCGGAAGGTTGTACGTGAGCAACATCGGCTCACAAAGGGTAACAGTCATCAACACAACCAGCTATGGCTTCATCAATCAGATAACAGGGTTTGCCACCCCCTATACAATTCTGTTAAACAAAGATGGGTCACGTCTATATGTTGCCTGTTATTCGTCACACGCCTTGTACACCCATGACACTCTCGATGGCAAACGCCTATATACGCTGTCAGGGTATACCAACGCTGCCGGGCTGGCTTTCAGCCCAAGCCAGACCCGACTTTATGCAGGCAGTCAAACCACAGTTAATGTTATTGACCCACCATCCAATGTCCGTGTGGCAGCGATTACAGGATTCTCCACTCCTCAAGACATGGCTTACAGCCCATACAACACCAGCACCAATCCGACGCTCTACGTGGCTAATACCAACGGAGATAACGTTCATATAATTAATGCGGGCTCCAATATCATACGCCGTATCCTACCCGCATTTAGCCGTCCATACGGCATCGTCATGCACCCTACTCAACCACTCGCCTACGTTACCGACTACAATAATAATGCGGTAAAAGTAATAGACACCATTCAGGAAACGGTGATCGATGTTATCTCGGGGTTCAATCGCCCCCACGGAGTTGCTATCAGCGGCGACGGCTCCACCCTTTATGTGACCAATTACTTGGGTAGTACAGTAACGGTTGTAAACACCTGAGTTCTAATAACCTAGAAACAAAATGCCCCGCGCTTTCCAGCCCGGGGCATTTTTCATTCATGCGCGCTTAAAAGTCATACCGCACCCCCACATTCACCCCCCACGGCTGATCAACACTCTTGCCCATACTGCGCTCTACATCGGCGTGGACCTTCCAGTTCTTCGACACGGCCATGGCCAGTCCGGCTGCCATTTCAACCCGGGTACCCGACAGGTCGTTGTTGAAGCTGTTGCCGTTCACCGACACCTTGTTGCTCTGGTTGAACTCATGGGCAACGGCAGTCCGCAAGTACGGCTGCAATACACTGCCACCGTCCAGTTGGATATCACGCCCAGCGGTCACACCGGCCTTGCCCACCACCGAAGCGGTACGCGCGCCCTTGGCTTGCAGGCCATTATCCAACTCGTAGCTCTGGCGCTGGATGATTGCCGTGGCCAACTGGCCGTAAGGTTCCACGAAGAAGCCGTCGTCCAGCTTGATGTGGCGGCCCACCTCTGCCGAAGCAGTCACTGCGTTTTGCGTGTAGTTGCCTTTGGCTTTCCTGCCGTCGCTCATCGCCACATTGGACTCGTTGTGCAAGCGGTTGAACTTGAGCACACCGTCGAAGTAGAAGCCGCTCTCAGCGTCCAGCCACGTGGCGTAACCACCGGCGTAGTAACTGTTGACGGTGGCTTTGCTGCCACGGTTCAGGTCCAGGTCGGAGGTGCTGTGACCGGCCAGGAAGCCTGCCAGCCATTGGCCGTCGCCGCCGGACAACGGTACGTCGGCACCCAGGGTAAAACCACGCTGTATCTGGTTGTACTGCACACCTTTATCGCGGTTGTTCACTTCAAACTTGTTGCCGTACGTACGGCTCCACAAGCCGCTCGACTTACCATCGCTGTGACGCAACTCACCCATGCGGGTACGCAGGTTGGTCATTTCACCGTAGAGAACGCTCGGCGCCGCGTTGGCCAGGGCCAGTACGGAGTGGGTGCTCGGGCTGATCACCTTGCTGCCCGGGTCCAGCAGCCAGTCCTTGCCTTCGTTGTCGTTGACCAGGCTGTAGGAGTAAGTGCCCACGTCCACACGGTCACCCAGCAGGCTGAACTTGGCACCGCCATCGGCGGTGTGTACCACGTGCAGGCGGTCATCGCTCAACGGGTCGGCACCGCTGCTGGCGATCAGCAGCTTGTGATCACCCGACGACGTCCCGGTGACGTTAAGGAAGTCGCCGGTCAACGTGGCGAAATCCGCCGTCATGATGAAGGTGCCGTTGCCCGACAGGTTTTCCACGTCCAGTTGATAGAACACGCCCGGGTCGCCGAACTTGACGTTGCCGCCGCTCAGGGCCAGGTCGCCCACTTGCTGGTTGTCGACCATCACCCAGGTGGCGTCGCTGTTGATCGCCAGCTTGTCGACGTTTTCCAGGCGGCCAGTGAGGATCGAGCCGTTGCTCAGGCCGACGCTGGCGCTGCCGCCGTTGTTGATCACATCGCCGTTCATGATGGCGTGGTCGAGGCTCAGGTCCAGGGCGCTGCCGGTGCCCACCTGGATGTTGCCGGCCAAGGCACTGTTGTTGACACGCATGTTGGCGTTGCCGCCACCCGTCAGCTCGAGCATGTTGCCGTTGCCGCCGACCAGGGTGGAGCCATTGCGCACGTCGATTTCAGCAGTGAACGGTCGCTCTACGCTGATTGCCGGACCATTGAGCCCAACCACCCGCGAACCGTCCAGGGTCAATTGAGGCGTCGCAGGCACGGTCAGGCTTTCACCCGTCATTACCACGCCACTGGTAGCCCCTGTAATTTCACTGCCGGTCGCAATCGCCGCCCCCCCCTGCAGCACCAGGCCCTGCCGGCTTTGCCCTCTCAACGTAGAGTTATTCAGTTCCAGCAGGCTATGGGAGGTGACGTTGGCTCCCCAGGTCGCACCGATGACTTCGCTGCCATTGACCTGTGCGTAGGAACCAGTCGTCGTGCCCGTCTGGCGAGCCACGTTCAAGCCGCCGCTGAAATGGCTGGTAATCTTTGTGCCGGTGATGACTGCGTTCGAGTTGGCCAGGGTAATCGCCGCCTGGGAGGCGTGTGCCGAGGTCACGGTGGCACCGGTCATGGTCAGATTGGAGCCGGTCGTAGCACGGATTTCCTTGACCGTCGCGCCGTCGTGGACAGTGAGCGTCGCACCGTTCTGGGCAATGTAATCGGTAGCGGCTGTACCGGGATAGACGTCATGTTTGCCGCTACCGACGTTACCGTCTACGACGACCGCGGAGAGTGCTTGCTCGCTCAGTAAGTAGAGCGGGGTAACCGCCATGAGTTTGATGATTGACGATAAACGCGACAAGCGAAAACGATGGGAAGTAATAGAAGTCATGCCATGTAGCCTCAGAAGTAAATACCAGTTCGAATGCGGACCCCGTATCGAATAGGTTTCCGTTTTCTTCGGCGCAGAGACTAAAGACCTGACCTCCCAAGCCCTGTAGGACTTTCCTTAAGGTCACGCGGATAGCGACTAAAGGTCATCACACGAAAAAGCCTCACCCTTTCAATCAGAAAGGATGAGGCTTCAACGTTGCTTCAAAGCGTACCGCTAAGACGTGACGCCCCCGGAACGCAACTACCCGGCACACCACCGCCAGTACCGACGAGGTCCCAGGCCGCCCTGACCTCATCGGAGATGCCCCGATCGCCTGTCGAGGGGCGATAAATTCTCCATCGCACGCCAACATAGCCTCGCCCTGAAGTACCCGTGTGGTCTTCGAACCAGGCTCTCAAATCCATTGGCACAACCAGACCAAGATTGACATTGGAACTGTTGATTTTGAACCACGCACTCTCTATGGGCGTACCGACAGGTACACCGATCGGTGCAGTAGGTGGGACATACGCATACCTGACCGCCTCAATCATCACTTCATCGTCGATCTGGAGCAATCCAGAATCCAGGACCTTGATGGGCACACCTAGCCAAGGACTTCTTGTGCAGTTGATGTAGTAGCTGAAGTTCGTCTGGCCGGTAACGGGCTGGGCGTTATTAAAGGTCGCATCGGCCAGGCCGCTTAGATTGAAGACTTCTACGATGACGTCTTGATGTGGCGAATGTTTGTAATTGACCGCATCACGGATGAGGCAGAAAAGGGGAATAGTACCGTTCCCCGTCTCACCGATATCATCCCAGTCCACGGTAACCGTCACGATAAAGCCTGGGGCTTCGGCCCCTGTCACAGGATAGGTGGCGACAACATTGCCCGCATAGACAAAGTCAATGAAATCAACTGCCTCCAGGCCGGGTGGCAACAAGAAGGTTGCGGTGGCATCAAATCCACGGTCCTTTTCCGAAAGACGGTTGAGTGGCCTTGGCAGCGGCCCTCCGCCAATCAGATCAGGCTTGGCCAGGTTGGGGTCTACCGGGCCTTCGCCCGGGTTGGTGACGCCCGGCTCACGCAGGTCGACGTCTACCTGCGTGTCTGGCCCTGGGTAAGTGCTACCGTCTTGGCGTTCAACAGTGAGTTTAATGTCCGCAGTGTAAAATTCCCCGCCCGCCGCAATGGCCGCAAACGGCGCGGGAATGTCCAGCGGGAAGACGCCCATGCCGAGGGCTTGCCGGTAGATCTCAACTGTTCCCCAGCGAACCACCAAGATATCGGAGGGCAGATGGCCGGTAAGGTTTTCCAGGCGCACCGTCGCACTGTTGCGGGCTTCCTCTTTATCGACCACGGGCTCTTCCAACACCGACACAGTACCGAATTCCGGTGGATCGTTGAGACTGACCCGCACATACGCCGGAAGGGAGAGGACGGTGCTGTTACCAGAACGATCCTCCAGGCTATACCGCACAGGGATTTCGCCTGACCTTGCCAGGATCATCGCGGTGGGAATGGTCCCCTCAATGTCTCCGGTCAGCGGAACGCTATCCGCCACCGGAAGCTCGCTCGTCCCGACATAAACCTTATAAGTATCTCCCCCGCGACGATCGGCAGGATCAGGAATAGTGAATTCAAGACCGTCTTTTCCCTCCAGGTCAGCAGGAGTCAGTTCCGAACCGTAATCTTCCAGTCTGATCAAACCAGGTTGGTTGTTGTAGTTAGGGTCCTGCCCATCCACATAGACCCGGATGATGTTGTAGTTAACGTCATTGGCGCCAAAATTGACTACATGCACCCGGATGTCCTTGATGCCATGAGTCTGCAACGCGGATTTAGGCCCCAGATCCACCATCACAGGGTCTGTCAGAATGTCGGTGTGGTCATAGGTCCTGATCTCGATAGGCCTGTCGTTGACGAATACGGTGAATGTTTCAAAGTCATTGAGAAAGCCACTCCGATCCCACAGCCGGATGGACAGCACCACGCCCTGCAGTTGCATGTCCCTGTCCACAATATTCCTATGTGAGTCCCCAGGAATAGCGGGTAACAACCCGTCGATCAAAGGGGCAGGCTCAAGTGTGGGATCAATGACGGGGTCTTCCCAATCTTCCATGGGAAACTGCGGTTGCGCGGACGTTTTTTTATTGATGATGTTTTGGGGCTTGTTGGACATGGTGCACACTCCTGGTAGGAACAAGTTTTCACCCCGGTCACCCCGGGCCGTCTATCGGGAAGAACGAACTACGACCGACAACTACCTGGTCTTGCGAACCTGCTGATCTCGTGTCCATTAAATGTGAGTTCTCGATCACCCGTAACTGTCAAACTTGACAGGTGCCGAGCGTTTGAATCGCGCACGGGTGTAACGCCCGTGCGCGCGGCTTCATTCATCCGAAAGGCAAGGCGGCCGGCCAGCAGGACGGATCAACGTAATGGCCACCAACCTGCGAGGAGACCACCCCATTCCGCCCCCTGCGGGTTTCATCACCCGGTACCGCGCTATGGCTGAACCATGTCGAGGATTTGTTTGCCCGGTAGGTGGTTTCACCAACCCTGGATGCAGGATGTAGGGGTCGAAGGCAACCCTGAACTCATAACCATCCCGAGCCTCTGCGGGACTCAACGTATGGGAAAATGTGTTAATCGTTTCGGGCATGACGCCACTCGGATGACCGTTGGGGTTTGCGTAACTGGCCCACTCGAGAACCACTTCGTCACCGCCTTCCAGCAAGCTAGCGTCCCCCGGAATGAAGACGCCTACACCGTTAACCCAAGGCCTCAATGGGCAACTGATAAACCCTGCATCAGGCCCCGGTCCATAGGTGACGCCAACGTACTCCAGGTCCTGCAACCCGACGATGGGCACAATGTTGACAATCACCGGGGTGTCCTCGGCACGCTGGCGGTTCACGCCGTTAAAGGTCCAATAGAAGAACGCGAAGATGCCGCCGTTACCAACAATGGGTGCCAAATCAGCCCAGTCGACAAAAAACTCGATCTCCTGCCCGGCGACGTCGGTGAGCTGCACGGTATAGGTGGCCAACGGTACCGGATGGTTACCTGCCATCAGCTCCAAGGTTTCGTTGGCATTAGGCTCGTCGAACAACAAGGTCACGACCCGAACAGGGAGGCCCACGTCATTGAGGGTCAGCAGGTTGTCGCCGTCTCGCCCCTTGACCGTGACTGTCTCCAGCAAGCGGTTGATCGGGTCCGGATTGTCTGGGCTGACTTGGCCGGCAACCGTCAAGTCGACAGGGACAAACCGAGGTTGGGAGGGCCTGGGCGTCGCCAATCCTCGCTCCCATGTATAACCCGCCCGAATCGTCCCCGGTGTCACCTCAAAACCACCTGTAGCGAGGTCCGAATACGGGATTGGCACGCAGATGGGCCAAGCCTGAATAGCCGCAATCTCAATTTCAGGCAGAGGAATAAAGTTCCAGAGAGGACGCAGAATGTCCCCCGGCGCAGAGCCGAATATTTCAAGAATATTCATGAACACACCACCGGGCTCGCGGGCATCGCTTAGTGTGATACGTCCGTCGTTCAACTGAGGCAGATCGACCGGGCGCAGCTCAATAGGTGTTACTGCCAAATTGATATACAACACACTGGTAAATGACGGACCCGATTCGCGACCTGCCCGGTCTCGCAGCCAGTAGTGTGCGTTGTACTCTCGATTGGACGCCAGACCACGCAGGACGTCCCCGGGGAAAATCACCTCAACGGGCGCTCCATCTTTGTGTGCTTGGGTGATGGTGGTTGTGGCAACAATATCCTGTTGCCGTGGATGCCTGCGCAAGGGCCGACGCAAAGGCAAAGGAGCCAGGTAGGCTTCAACAACATCGCCTAATCGCATGTCCAGCCAGGCAGGCGTAGTAGTGGAAACGACGGTGCCCACCACCTGGTCGTTATTGGCGGGGTCATTCAGGTAATCATCAGTGACGCCGTCTTGTTCAATTTCAGGTGGAAATCGCATGCGTGGGCCGCGCTGCCCCTGATTGGGCCCGACCTTGTCGCTGTCCAGCAGGGTTACAAAAGACGGCTCGCCGGGGTTCCCACTGCTTTCCCTAAGCAACACTTCATAGTGCAAGTTATGCAAGCCAGCGGCATCCATCAGATGGGGCGGTACCACCGCGTCAACGAGAGGCAAGTCGGTGGCATCGTAAGGTGCCTCCACCCGCTTGGTGTCAAACGGTACGCCATCCCAGTACCAGACAACGGCAGTTACGTCGCCAGGGAACAGAGCGCCAGCCCCGCCCCACAGGGTGGGTACCTGGACTGGCAAACCCGTACTTTGAAAGGTCACCGGGATCTTGAAACCAACATCGTCAGCCCACAGGGGCAACGCATCCGGCGCCACCGGGGCATCTGCTTCAAGAACCCCAGGAGCCCTGGCTCGAGCGAGCATTGGAGTCGTTACAGTGGGTCTAGTCATATCTAATCTCCTTGGTAATCAGCAGTAAGCCGCCGTCGACCAAGAGCTGGTATGCACCAGCCCCCACGGCCGAGAAGAGTAGTTAATGCGCTTGAACTGACCATGAATACTGTCAGAACTAACAGGTACCCCTGCGTTCTGAAGCGTGCAAAAAAGTGAAGCCCATGTCGAAACAACGAGTAGACGCGGTACAGGCGGCATTGCACCGCCCTTTTCAATCAGACCGGCGGTAATCGCCACTCGATCGGCGTCTCGCCATTCTGCTCAAGAAACTTGTTGGTCCGGCTGAAATGCCCGCACCCCAAAAACCCGCGATACGCCGACAACGGCGACGGGTGCACCGACGTCAGCACCAAGTGCTTGGTGGCGTCGATCAGCTTCTGCTTGCCCTGGGCATGGGCACCCCACAGCAGGAACACCAGGTGCGGCTGATGCTCGCTGACCACTTCGATGATCCGATCAGTAAAGAACTGCCAGCCCTTGCCCGCATGGGCGTTGGCATTGGCGCGTTCGACGGTCATGGTGGTGTTCAACATCAGTACGCCCTGGTCGGCCCAGCTTTGCAGGCAGCCGTGGTTGGGGATGTCGATGTTGAGGTCGCGCTTGAGCTCTTTATAGATATTGAGCAGCGACGGCGGTGTCGGTATGCCCGGTTGCACCGAGAAGCACAGGCCGTGGGCCTGGCCGGGGCCGTGGTACGGGTCCTGGCCGAGGATCACCACCTTGACCTTGTCCAGCGGTGTGGAGTTGAGCGCGTTGAAAATCAGTGGGCCGGGCGGGTAGATCTCTTTACCGGCGGCGTGTTCCTGGCGCAGGAAGGCGCGCAACTGGGCCATGTACGGCAGCTCGAACTGATCCCGCAGGGCGTGTTTCCAGCTGGGTTCGAGTTTGATACGGTCGTCTTCGGTCATGGTTGAAGGGTCTTGTCAAAAAGAATGAGGCGAACCCTAGGAAAGCCGACCCCGCTTGTCAATTGATCTGACACACCACCCGCACTTTCCTGCGAAGCGATCATACTCATCCTTCACCTTCTCGATTGAGGTCACGATGAACCTGCACTTCGAAGAGCTGACCGGCAGCGACGGCGCCCGCATCGGCATCGCCAGCCTCGACGCTGAAAAGTCCCTCAATGCCCTTTCCCTGCCGATGATCCTCGCGTTGAGCGAACGCCTGGATACCTGGGCCAAAGATCCGAACATCGTCTGTGTGCTGCTGCGCGGCAACGGCCCCAAGGCGTTTTGCGCCGGTGGCGAAGTGCGCAGCCTGGCGCAGGCTTGCCGCGAACAGCCAGGCGTTGTGCCGGCGCTGGCGGCGCAGTTTTTTGCGGCGGAGTATCGCCTGGATTATCGCCTGCACACCTACCCGAAACCGGTGATCTGCTGGGGCCACGGCTACGTGCTGGGCGGCGGCATGGGCCTGTTGCAAAGTGCGGCGATCCGCATCGTCACGCCGAGCAGCCGGTTGGCCATGCCGGAGATCAGCATCGGCCTGTACCCGGACGTCGGCGCCAGTTGGTTCCTGTCGCGCCTGCCGGGCAAGCTCGGGTTGTTCCTCGGCCTGACCGGTGCGCATATTAACGGGCGTGACGCGTTGGACCTGGGCCTGGCCGACCGCTTCCTGCGTGACAACCAGCAGGACGAACTGCTCGATGGCCTGCTGCAACTGAACTGGCAGGAACAGACCCCGATGCAGCTCAACAGCCTGCTCAAGGCGTTGGCCCAGGAAGCCGTCGGTCAGCAACCCGAAGCGCAATGGCTGCGGCGCCGGGCACAGATCGACGATTGGCTGGATGTAGGCGACGTGCGGTGTGCCTGGCGCGCCTTGAGCCTGCTGAGTGAGCATGCCGATCCACTGTTCAGCCGTGCCGGCAAGGCGTTGAGCGAAGGCTGCCCACTGACCGCGCACCTGGTGTGGGAACAGATCCAGCGCGCACGGCACCTGTCGCTGGCCCAGGTGTTCCAGATGGAATACACCCTGAGCCTCAATTGCTGCCGTCATCCTGAATTCAGCGAAGGGGTGCGTGCGCGGTTGATCGACAAAGACCAGACGCCCCATTGGCATTGGCCGGATATCAACACCATCCCTGAGGCGGTGGTGCAGGCTCACTTCGAGAAGGCCTGGGAAGGTCGCCACCCGCTGGCAGACCTGTCCGAGTACTGACGGCTGCGCCCATAAAAAAAGCGGCGCTTCATGCGCCGCTTGCCGTACAGGCCCGTCAACGGTGACCGCCGCGGCCACCTCCATGGTCGGAACCGCGACCGTGCCCACCCCCATTACCCCAATGCCCTCCGCCCCAGCCCTGGTTCGGGTACGCCCGGTAACCGGCACGCGGCCCGTAGTAGCGTGGCGCTGGCTGGTAATAACGCGGGGCCGAGTAGTAACGCGATGGTGGTGCGTAGTAGCGCGGCGCGGGGTAGTAGTCACGGCGGTATTGATACGCCGAGCCACCCCCGTAGTAATACACCGGCGCCGGTGAGGTGTAGACCTCGGATCGATAGTAGCTCTGGCCTCCATCGTAGTAGGGCACACAAGCAGAAAGGGTCAGACCGAGTAAAGCGCTGAGCAGCAGTCGTCGATACATGGCGGCCTCCTGGACCGCGGAAGAGCACCTCCAGCGACGCTGGAGGGCGGCATTCAACTTTCATTGAATGACGAAATATCTGACATCAAAAACCGAATCTGGTGCGTTTTCGCAATAGCTTGAAACATCTACGCAAGCTTTATCGATTCAGTAAATTTATCTGGCTCGCAACTTTGTCAATTGCGATGATGTCACTATGATATCGCCGAGAGCCAGGGAGGCTCTAGCGTGCCACCTTCGCTACCCTGCCCGGACCTGACTCATGAAAATCTCAACCAAACTGCTGCTCTCATTCCTTCTGTGCGCGCTGGTCACCCTGGGGGTGGGCCTGCTGGGCATCAAAGGCGTGGTTCGCCTCTCCACGGCGTTGGAGTCGACGTTCTCCAACAACCTGGTCTCGGTAAGCACCACAGCCGCCACCCTCAACGGGCTGGTGGCCCATAACCGCGGCCTGTACCGCTTGCTGGACGCCAGCAACGGTGACGTTTCCGCCCAGGATCGCGAACGTGTGCGCCAGGATATCGCCCAGGAACTCAAACGCAGCCAGACCGCGTACGCCACCTACCGTGCAACCCCGCTGGAAGACGACGAACGGGCAGCCGGCGACAAACTCGACCAACTCTGGCCCACTTACATCAGCAGCTCGGACCGCATCATGGCGCTGCTCGATGGTGGCCAGCTCGATCAGGCCCGCACCCAGCTCAATACCACCAACAATGAGCTCTTCCGCCAGGCGCGCGAGCTGATCCGCGTGATGGTCGAATCCAATAACCGCCAGATCAAGGAAGGCGCCGCCGCCGCCGATGAGCTGCGCAGCAGCGCGTTGACCTGGATGATCAGCGGCATTGTGCTGGCCTTCATCATCGCCTTGACCATTGGCGTGTTGATCACCCGCCTGATCACCCGCCCCATCGCCCAGGCCGTGGCCAGCGCACAACGTATCGCCCAGGGTAACCTGACCCAAGCCATCATCACCGAACGCACCGACGAAGCCGGGCAACTGCTGATGGCGCTCTCGGATATGCAAGGCGGCTTGAAAAGCACTTTAGTGGAAATCGCCAATGCATCCGACCAGCTTGCATCGGCCGCCGAGGAACTGAGTGCGGTCACCGATGAAAGCAGCCGTGGCCTGACCCGCCAGAACGATGAAATCCAACAAGCGGCCACCGCCGTCAACCAGATGACCGCCGCCGTGGACGAAGTCGCCAGCAACGCCGTCTCGACCTCTGAAGCCTCGCGCCAGGCCACCACCGAAGCCGAAGAGGGCCGCCAGCAAGTGGAACAGGCGGTGTCCGGCATGAGCTCGATGGTGGTTGAGATCAACGACTCCACGCAGTCGGTGGCAGACCTTGCCGGGCAGGTGCGGGAGATCGGCAAGGTGATCGATGTGATCCGTGGCATCGCCGACCAGACCAACCTGCTGGCACTCAATGCGGCCATTGAAGCGGCCCGTGCGGGTGAGCAAGGTCGCGGTTTTGCGGTGGTCGCCGATGAAGTCCGCGCACTGGCCCATCGCACCCAGACGTCCACGGTCGATATCGAAAAGATGATTGGTGAAGTGCAGACCGGCGCCGACGATGCAGTCGCGGCGATGAACAAGAGCCTGACCTGGGCCAACAACACCCAGACCCTGGCGCAGAACGCCGGCGAAGCGCTGCAACGGATCACCACCAGCGTGGCGAAGATCAATGAACGTAACCTGGTGATCGCCTCGGCCTCCGAGGAGCAGGCCCAGGTGGCCCGTGAGGTGGACCGCAACCTGCTGAACATCCAGGACCTGTCCACCCAGACGGCGGCCGGCGCCCATCAGACCAACGCCTCCAGCCAGGACCTGTCGCGCCTGGCCACTTCGTTCAACGTGCTGGTCAGCAAGTTCCAGCTCTAAGTAGCCTGGGCGGGGACGGCCCTGTATCGTACAGGGCCTACCGGGATTATCCGCAACCTTGCCCGAACCTGCCCATGACCACACCCACCCTTTGTCCCGCCTGCGGTGCGCGCAACGACTGCAGCCTGGCTGACCCACGTACGGTCGACCAGGCCTGCTGGTGCTACAGCGTCACCATCGATCCGGCCGTGCTCCGGGCGCTGCCCGATGAACTGCGTAACCAGGCCTGCCTGTGCCCGCGTTGTGCCCAGGTCGATAAGCAGTTGCGTAGGGTTGAGCCGACATAATGCGGGTGGATCGTTTCCTCAGTAACCTGCCGCGTTTCAACCGCAAGCAAGTGCGCCTGCTGTTGGTTGAGCGGCGTGTGGTGGTGGACGGCGTGGCCGTCAGCGATCCCCATCATGAGGTGCGGGAATTCAGCCGAGTGAGCGTTGACGACGAGGTGCTACAGGCAGGCATACCGGCGCGTTACTTCATGCTGCACAAGCCCCGGGGGTGCGTGAGTGCCACGTCTGATCCGCAACATCCAACCGTTCTGGATTTACTCGATGAACCGGACAAAGGCGAATTGCACATTGCCGGCCGTCTGGATTTCAACACCACCGGCCTGATGCTGATCACCAACGATGGCCAATGGTCCAGACGCCTGACGCAACCACAGACCAAGTTGCCCAAGGTGTACCTCGTCGAGACTGAACAGGCTATCGGCCCTGAATACGCAACCACCTTTGCCGAAGGTATTTACTTCGCCTTCGAAGACTTGACCACCCAACCCGCCGAGTTGGAATTGCTCGGGCCGAGAAGCGCACGCCTGAGCATCATCGAAGGGCGTTATCATCAGGTGAAGCGCATGTTCGGGCACTTTGATAACAAGGTCATCGGCCTGCACCGCGAGCGCATGGGTCCCCTGATGCTGGATGCGGCCCTTGCACCGGGCCAGTATCGGGCGCTGACTGACGACGAAATCCGACAGGTCTGACGACCGTTCGGCCGGTGATGGCAAAAAACCGCCAGGTCACCTTGCGAGGTGCCGCCTCGACTGCTTGAATCAGGATCACCAGTTCAACTATGACTGGCGAGTCGCCTATAACCTCCAAGAAACACCTTGCCCCGCCCGCGCTTGATCTACGGGCCTTCCAGGCAAACAGCCCGCCACAACAACAGCCGTCGGCCAGCCGTCATCGGATCGACATGGGCCCTCCTTTTCCAGGCGTATGCCTACCTGTCACAAAGCTCGTGCAGAGTGATCTGCGCGCCCTACCCGCTTGCCAGGAGTCTTACGACATGAGGCCAGAAATCGCTGTGTTGGATATACAGGGTCAGTATCGGGTTTACACGGAGTTCTATCGCGCGGACGTTGCTGCAAAGACCATCATCCTGGTCAACGGCTCCATGGCCACCACGGCATCCTTCGCCCAAACCGTGAAAAGCCTGTACCCGCAGTTCAATGTGGTTTTGTACGATCAGCCCTACGCTGGCCGCTCCAAAATCCATAACCGCCATGAGCAGATGCTGACGAAGGAAGTCGAAGGCCAGATCCTGCTGGAACTCATCGACCACTTCGCCGCTGAACATGTGCTGTCGTTTTCCTGGGGCGGTGCCGCCACCCTGGTCGCCCTCGCCCACCGGCCACGTCGCGTGGAAAAAGCCGTGATCAGTTCGTTCTCGCCAGTGATCAATGCGCCCATGCGCGACTACCTGGAGCGCGGCGTCGACTACCTCGGCAACCTCGACCGCGACCGCGTCGGCCACCTGGTCAACAGCACCATCGGCAAACACCTGCCGTCGCTGTTCAAGCGCTTCAACTACAAGCACGTGAGCAGCCTGGCAGAACACGAGTATGGGCAGATGCACTTTCACATCAGCCATGTGCTCAACAGTGACCGCCTGTGCTACCTCAAGGCGGCCAAGCAGATCGACATTCCGGTGTTGTTTTTGAATGGCGAATGGGACGAGTACACCAGCGCCCAGGATGCCAAGCTGTTTGGCCAGCATGTGGCGAAGAGCAGCTTCAGCACGATCCAGGCCACGGGGCATTTCCTGGACATGGAGCACAAGGCAGCCTGCCGGGACAGCCGAGACGCGGTGGTGGGCTTCCTGAAACCAGAGCGCCAGGTCAGCCGATTGCGCTATCAAACCGGCCAGGCACACCATGCCTTTGCACTCTGAAACACGACCCCTTGTAGGAGCGGGCTTGCCCGCGAAGAACGTCAACGATAACGCTCGTCTCCTGAGAGAACGCGGCGCTCTTGAGTCTTTCGCGAGCAAGCTCGCTCCTACAGAGGGTTCACTTGTCGATGTACGAGACATCTGTAACCCACACATTTTTTTGAAGAAAAACTTCAAATCCCGGCGAACTTCTGGTACAAAGTCAGCCGCTCTGAGCGGGTATAGTTTAATGGTAGAACAGTAGCTTCCCAAGCTTCCGACGAGGGTTCGATTCCCTCTACCCGCTCCACTCAGATTCTCGTTCCGCGTCAGGTTGCTTTTGACGAGGGATGCAAAAAAACCGGTCCTTGGTGGCCGGTTTTTTTATGCGTTGAATTTGATGATGCGGGAGGGTGGCAACTGCACGCAGGCGAGTGAACCGGGTAGCTTTCGGGATACCGGCACACTCCAGGATGCTTTGCGTGCAGTTGCCATCAAGTGCCGATGTAGCGGCTGAGAAACCATAAATAGCCTCCCCATGGTGCACAACCCATCGCGTTCCGACGAGCGTGTAGGCAACTTCGCAAGATCAGACTTCAGCGGTCACCGCATCGCTTGAGTGAATCCCCCGCTGCACCCCCCACGCCAACGGCAACGTCATCCCCAACACCCCGGCCAGCAGCATCACCGCCACCGTCACCCCCAGCGCATCCCCCACCCCGCCGAACACCACGGGCGCCAGCGCCCCGCCACCAATCGTGCCGGTGTAGAACACGGCGAACGCCTGTTCGCGTTTCTCGGCTGGCGCCAGATCGGGCACCGCGCCGTACAGCACTGAAGACGTGCCATTGAGCACCAGCCCCAGCATCGGCAGCATCACCAGCAACCCGCTCAGCGGCAGGTACACCGCCGCCACGCTCAGCAGCGCCGTGCTGCCCTCCGTCAACCACACCGTCTTCAGCATGCCGATGCGTGCGCCCAGGTAGCCGCAGAATAATTTGCCGAACGCCCCGCCGATAAACAGCAGGGTCAGGGCCAGGCCAATACCGGCGGTGCCCGCCCCCTTGCCTTGCAGCAGAAACGGCAGGAAGGTGAGAAAGCCCATGCGCACAGCACTGTCGAGGGTGCCGGTGAGGATCAGTGCACGCAGGCCGGTGACGGAGCCTGTTCCAGTGAAGGATTTGGCTTTATTGGTCGAGGACGATTCGGATGTTTGCGCAGGAATAAGCCACCACAGCAACCCCGCCGCCGCCAACCCCAGCAACCCCAGCAACGTGGCACTGGCGCGCCAACTGATCACCGTGAGCAACAGGCCCACCAGGCCGGGGATCACGGTTTTGCCGATGTCGCCGCAGAAGTTGTACTGGGACAACGCCTGTTTGATTCCGCCACCCTCTTCATAGGCATCGCTGATCATCGAAGACGCCAGCGGGTGTTGACTACTGGCCCCCAGACCGCCGAGCAGCAGCGCCAGCAACAGCATCACCAGCCCGGTGGCCTGGCCCACCAACAGGTAAGCCGCGCCGGCGAGCGCGGTTCCGCCGACCAGCATCGGCACTCGGCCCCAGCGTTTCGCGGCGCGGCTGGCCATGAGCTGGAACACCGCCATCATCCCGGAATAGGCACCGCGCAACAGCCCGACCTGGGCGTAGGACAAGGCGAACTGTGTTTGCCAGATCGGCAGCAGCACGTAGATGACATCGGTCAGGCCATCATGCACGGCGTGGGCGCTGCAGCCGGCGATCAGCGTGCGACGGCGGTTTGCGATGGTGTTCATGGCGTCGGGATCAGTTGAGGTTTGGCGGGCTTCCAGCCGGTCAGGGCGATCAGCAAGGTCAACACCTGGAAGGTAATAATCAGCGCCACACACCCGGCCCAACCCCAGCGTTCCCAGATCAATGCCGGGACAATGGCGCCGCAACTGCCGCCCAGGTAGTAACACGTGAGATAAACGCCCACAGCACCCGTTTTGTTGTCGCGGGCCGTAGCGGTGGTGAACGCGTTGGCCGCCGACTGCGCGAGGAATACGCCGGTAGAACTAAGGGCCAGGCCCACCACGATGCACCACAAGGAAGGCACCAGCGTCAGCACCGAGCCGCTGATACCCAGCAGTGCAGCCACACTCAGCAGTTCGGCATGAGGCCGGGACTTGCTGAGGCGCCCGGCGATGGGGATCACGATCAGCGCCAGCAAAAACACCATATACAGCGTTCCCAACGCCGCGGGCCCCAGGTTGAACGGCGGTAATCCGAGGTACAACCCTGCGTAGGTAAACGCGGCAACCTGGGAGAACAGCACGCAAAATCCTACGGCGTAGGCAGCCAGCAAGGGCTTGCCAAAAACCGCCGAGAACGAGGGTTGAACCTGCTCTGATCGCACCCGACTCATCGGCAACAGAAACTGGATAAACCCACCCACCATCAGGCTCAGCACCGCCAGCCATTCAAAGGCTTCGCGCCAGCCGACATATTCAGTCACGACGCCGGTGACGAAACGCCCGGCAAACCCACCCAGCACGGTCCCTGCCACATACAGGCTGGTGACTTCCGTCACCGTGCCGCCACGCCAGCGGTCGCCGATATACGCCACGCTGGTGGCGAACACCACCGGGATCAACATTCCCGCCACACACCGCCACACCAACACTTCGGCAAAGCTGTCGGCCCAGGCAGTCATCAGCGCCGGCAGCGCCAGCAACAAGGCCGCCGCGCTGATCACCGTACGTGGCTCGAAGCGCCCGGTCAGGCGGCTGACAAACGGCGCAGTGATCGCCACCGCCAACGTCGTCACGGTGATGCTCCACCCCGCCGCCTTGGCACTGATGTGAAACTGCGCGGCAAAGGTCTGGAGAATGCTCTGGGTGGCATACAGGTTGAGGAACGCCGCGCAGCCACACAGGAACAGGGCAAGACGGGCACAATGCAGGCGCGGTTTCATGAAACCTCTCGTTTTATTTTGTGAGGTCTTTATAGAATGGCCGGCAGGTCTTGAACCAATACCGATTTCGGACCGATCGATACCCAAGGACCAGGATGCTCGACCTACGCAAGCTGCGTTACTTTCTGACCGTCGCCGAAGAATTGCACTTCGGCCGCGCCGCCATTCGCCTGCACCTGGCGCAGCCGCCGCTGACGCGACAGATCTCGGCGCTGGAAACCGAGCTGGGCTTCAAGCTGTTCGACCGCACCAGCCGCACGGTCACCCTCACCGCACAAGGCCGCTCATTCCTGCCCTATGCACGCGGCGTACTGGAGCAGGTGGAATTGGCACAGGTGATCGCCGGCAAACTCGCGGCAGGTACGGCCGGGCAACTGGCGTTGGGCTATGTCAGTTCGATCGCACTGTCGGACCTGTTCAGCCAGGCGATCCAGGCGTTTGCCCAACGCTTTCCCGATGTGCAATTGACCCTGGTGGAATGCGCCTCGGGCAGCCTGGGTGCGCAAGTGGCGGATGGGCGGCTGGATATCGGGCTGAGTCGCCTGTTGCCGCAGGACGAAGCGGTGCAAGCGCTGTCCCTGGGCGAAGAACCCTTGGTGGCCGCTGTGTCCAGCGACAGCCCGCTGGCCAATCAACCGGAGGTCAGCCTGGCGCAACTCAGTGCCTACCCGTTGATTCTATTTCCAGCGGATTATGGCTCGGGGCTCAACCAGTCCATCGAACAGTTGTACCGCCACCACGGCCAGCCGCTACGCCCCGGCCCGACCGGGCGGCAGATCACCTCGATCATTGCGCTGGTGGCCGCAGGGCAAGGCGTGGCGCTGGTGCCGGCGTGTACGCAGAGCCTGATGAATAAAGGCGTAACGTACAGGCCGTTGGTGGAAGCAGATGCGTGTGCGCAGTTGTTGGTGCTGACCCGTGCAGAAACAAAAAGTGTCCTGGTTGATGCGTTTCTCGCCGTCATTGCACAGACGCTACCGGCCCGGTAACGCCGCTGCAAAACCTCGCAATACCTCTGTGCAGCGCCATTCCGCCGCGCTCATACACTCCATTGACCACCTGCCGAATTGCCAGTCATCGACAAGTGGTAGGTAGAGTGTTGATAATTTCAATTCAGTGGTTATAGTCACCACCATCACACACCACAAGGAGGTGTTGTGGATAGCCGATATTTGATAGGTCACATCGTTGCGGACGGTTGGTATCTGGTACGCATCAGAGGCAGCCATCACCACTTCAAGCACCCGACAAAACCGGGACTGGTGACGATTCCCCATCCAAAGAAGGACCTGTTGGACAAGACCGCCAAGAGCATTTTGAAACAGGCTCTGCTGAGTTAACCGTCCTTGGAGGACAACAGACATGCTTTACCCGATTGCAATTTCAACCGGCGATGACGACCACGCCTGGGGCGTAGAAGTCCCGGATATTCCCGGCTGCTACTCCGCCGGCGATGACTTGGACGACGCCATGGCCATGGCCCGCGAAGCCATTGAAGGACATTTCGAAATCCTGGCGGAAGACGGTGCACCGATTCCCAGTGCGCAAAAGGTCACCTTGCACGCCGCCAACCCTCACTATGCAGGTTGCACCTGGGCGGTGGTGGACATTGATGTCACCAAGTACCTGGGCAAGGCGCAGAAGCTCAACATCACGCTGCCCGGTTATCTGTTGAACCGCATCGATGAATATGTGCTGCACCACCCGGAAGAAAAAAGCCGCTCCGGCTTTCTGGCCTCAGCGGCGCTTAAAGTGTTGCAGCAGGACCACTGAACAAACCGAATTCAATCGCAAGAAACGTAGTTTCCCGTTGGGCGGCGTGTTCTAGATTCAACGCTACCCCGCCCACCCAGGAGCCCGCTCATGTCCTACGAATACAAGCTCATGCCCTCCCCCGTCGGCGTACTCACCCTCGTGGCGCGTGCTGGCAAGCTCAGTGCCATCCTCTGGGAAGAAGAACGCGCCAACCGCGTGCGCCTGGGTGAGCTGCACGAGGCCAATGACAGCCCGGTGTTGCTGGAAACCGAACGCCAGTTGCACGAGTACTTTGCCGGCACCCGCAACCAGTTCGACCTGGAGCTGGAATTTATCGGCACCGATTTTCAGAAGCAGGTCTGGCAGGCGCTGCTCACCATTCCCTTTGGCGAAACCCGCAGCTACAGCCAGATTGCCCAGCAGATCGGCAACCCGAAGGCCGTCCGTGCAGTGGGCGCGGCCAACGGGCGCAACCCGATTTCGATCATTGCGCCGTGCCATCGGGTCATTGGTGCGTCAGGCGGCTTGACGGGCTTTGCCGGCGGGTTGGAAGCCAAGCAATACTTGCTCGCACTGGAAGGCAGCGGCCAGGCGGAAATGGCGTTCTAGCAAAGTCTGTAAAAAACGGCGGTTGGAGATGATCCAACCGCCGTTTTTTTCAATTCAAGTGACAGGTTCAACCGTCGCCTTGATGGCCTTTGCCATAGGTCGACGCCAAGGCACGAGCCTTTTGCAGACGCTCTTCCAGCTTGGGCAGCGTCTCATCGACCAGGGCTTTGATTTCCGGCACATCCGATGCCGCGCCTTCCTGCTTGAACAAGGCGATGGCGTCTTCATTTTCCTTCACCTGCTGTGCGGTGTAGGCCGCATCGAAGGAGTCGCCGTCCTTGAGTTCGGGCATCAGGGTTTCGGCTTTATCGACGATCTTCTCGCGCGGCGCCACGGGCAGGTCGAGCTTCTTGGCGATAGCCGCCAGGTGCTGGTTGGCCAGGGTGCGCTCGTTGATCACCTCGATGGTGTAGTCCTTGATTTCCTGGGACGAGGTCTTGGCGTGGGCCATGCGACTGGTTTCGATATCGGCCATGCCTTTGGCCGAAGCCTGCTCGATGAATTCAGCAGGCGATTGGGCGAAGGCATTGCTGGCGCCGAGGCCCAGCAGCATCGCGAAACTGGCGGTGCGTAACCGGATAGCCATGCGGCTCATGATGGGTTCCTCCTGGGCAAAAATAGGGGCCGGGGAATACACCCCGCCCTCATTTCGAATTTTCAGGGCCCTAAAGGTTTAGAAAAAACTTGTCAGTGCGACGAACGGTCGTCACCGAACCAGCCAGGTTTGCTGCCAAACACTGCGATAGGCAGAACAGGCGATAAGTCCCCTGTGGTGAGCGGCCTTGCCACCGTTGCAGTGTTCGCCCTTAATGGGCCGATCAACCTTTATCGAGGGTGCGCAACTTCTGCGGCAGTCCCCACAGCAACAGCGCCGCCGCCAACAGCGCACACACACCGATCACGTAAAGCGCCGGGGTGGTACTGCCGGTGAGGTCCTTGATCCGCCCCACCATCACCGGGCTGACAATGCCACCGAACTGCCCGAGGGTGTTGATCACCGCAATGCCCCCCGCCGCGCCGGCACCGGCGCCGGCCAGCAGCTTGGGCGGCAGGGTCCAGAAGGTCGGGATCGAGGCGATGATGCCGGCGCCCAACATGCCCAGGGCAATGATCAGGAAGGTGGTGTGGTCGGCGAAAATCCCGGCACTGAAGAAGCCTATCGCTCCCAGCACCACCAGGCCGCAGACAAACTTGCGCCGCTCACCAGTGGCATCCGACAGCCGTCCGACCACCACCATGCTGATGGCGCCGCACACGTAGGGAATCGCCGTGAGCAGGCCGATCATCACCGGGCTCTGGGTGCCGGCGCTGCGGATCAGTTGCGGCGCCCAGAAGTTGAGGCCGTAGGACGCCACCTGGATTAGGAAGTAGATAAAACCGAGCATCAGGAACCCAGGGATGCGGATCGCCGACAGCAGCGACCCACCGTGTTGGTTCGGCTCATGCTTGGCGATACGGCTCGACAACAACGCCTTCTCAGCCGGCGTCAGCCAATGGGCGTCTTCAATGCGATCCTTGAGCAACGTCAACACCAGGAACCCCAGGCCGATACAGGGCAAGCCGCCGAGCAGGAACAACCAGTGCCAGCCGCGCATTTGCAACACCCCGTCGAGGTGTTCCAGCACCAGCCCAGAAAACGGAGCGCCTACCAGGCCGGCAAACGCCGAGGCCAGGAACAGCATCGACGTAATGCGCCCGCGAAAGTGCTGCGGGAACCACAACGTCAGGTAATACAGCACGCCCGGCGCGAACCCCGCCTCCATCGCGCCGATGATGAAACGCAGCCCGTAGAACTGCCATTCGGCCGTGACAAATACCATGGCCGCCGTCGCCAGGCCCCACGACATCATGATCCGTGCAATCCAGCGCCGGGCGCCGACCTTGTACAGCATCATGTTGCTCGGCACTTCAAAGATCACATATCCCACCACGAACAATCCGGCACCCAGGCCATAGGCGGTGTCGCTCAGGCTCAGGTCCGCTTGCAGCTGGAACTTGGCAAAGCTGATGTTGATCCGGTCAAAAAACGCGAACAGGTAGCACACCATAATCAGCGGCATCAGGCGCCAGGCGACCTTGCTGACCAGGGCTTTTTCGGCATCGATTTCAGCGGCCGGGCGCACGCCAGCCTCCAACGTATTAGTGCTCATGGTTTCTCTCCAGCGGGCTGCTCAGCGGCGCCCGATTGTTTTTGTTGTCTGGTACGGCGTTACAGCGTGGCGATGTAGGCCGGTGGCGCATGCAGGTCGCCATTGCGCCCGGCCTTGGCCACCTGGCCAGGCAGCTCGTGGCCCAACAGGGCTGGCAAGCGGCGGGACAGGTGCAGCAGGTGCGGCAGGTCGATCCCGGTGTGAATCCCGACTTCTTCGCACAGGTTCACCAAGTCTTCCGTGCAGATATTGCCCGAAGCCCCCGGTGCAAACGGGCAGCCGCCCAAACCGCCGAGCGCCGCGTCAAAGCGACGGGCACCGGCCTCATAGGCAGCCAGCACATTGCACAGGCCCAAGCCGCGGGTGTTGTGAAAATGCAGGGTCAGGTCACGGGCGGATACGCGCTGCAGCACGCGCTTGACCAGGCGCTCCACCTGACGCGGATTAGCCATGCCTGTGGTGTCAGCCAGGCTGATGCCCTGGATGCCCAGCTCGAGATAAGCGTCAACGAGTTGCAGCACGCGGTCTTCATCGATCCGGCCCTCGAACGGGCAACCGAAGGTGGTGGCGATGCTGCCGTTGAGCGTCACCGGATGCTCGGCGGCAAACCGTGTGATATCGCCAAACGCCGCCAACGACGCTTCGCAACGCATACGCAGATTGGCCAGGTTGTGGGTCTGGCTGGCAGACATCACCAGGTTCAACTCATCGGCGCGGGACTCGATGGCGCGCTGGGCGCCCTTGAGGTTGGGGATCAGCGCGACGTAGATCACACCCGGCTTGCGCGCGATACCCTGGAACACTTGCTCGCCATCGCGCAACGCCGGGATGGCCTTGGGCGACACGAATGAACCGGCCTCGATCCGCGAAAAACCGGCGAGGGACAGTTGGTCGATCAAGGCGATCTTGTCCGCTGTTTCGACCCAGGTCGGCTCGATTTGCAAGCCGTCGCGCGGGGAGACTTCCTGCACGATCAGCGGGTCGCAATAGTCTGTAATCATTGCACCACTCCCGAGGTTTTCAGGCGTTGGATATCGGCGCCGGCCAGGCCCAGGCTGCCAAGAATTTCGTCGGTGTGTTGGCCCAGGGTCGGGCCTTGCCAGTTGACGCCGCCGGGGGTCTCCGAGAGTTTCGGCACGATGCCCGGCATCTTCACCGATACACCGCCGGGCAGCTCGGCATTGAGCAACATTTCACGCGCCTGGTAGTGCGGGTCGCTGACGATATCCGCCACGGAGTAGATGCGTCCGGCCGGCACTTCAGCGGCTTCCAGGGCGCTGAGCACCTGCTCGATAGGCAGGCTGCTGGTCCAGTGGGTGATCGCGGCGTCGAGCACGCCACTCTTGGCGGCGCGGCCATCGTTGTGGGCAAACTCGGGGGCTTCGGCCAGGTCGGCGCGGCCTATGGTGTGCATCAGGCGCTTGTAGATCGGGTCGCTGTTGCCGGCGATCACCACGTAGGCCCCGTCGGCGGTCAGGTAGGTGTTGGACGGCGCAATGCCCGGCAAGGCGCCGCCGCTGCGTTCACGCACATGGCCGAGCATGTCGTATTCCGGCACTAGGCTTTCCATGAGGTTGAACACGCTTTCGGCCAGCGACACATCGACAATCTGCCCATCGCCCTGACCGGTCTTGACCCGCAGCAGCGACATCAGCGCGCCGATCACGCCGTGCAGTGACGCCAACGAATCGCCCAGGCTTACGCCGACCCGCGCCGGTGGCGAGTCCGGGTTGCCGGTGGTGTAGCGGATGCCGCCCATGGCCTCGCCGATGGCACCGAAGCCGGGGCGGTCGCGATACGGGCCGGTCTGGCCATAGCCGGAGATCCGCACCAGGGTCAGCTTGGGATTGAGCGCATGCAGCACGTCCCAGCCGAGGCCGAGCTTTTCCAGGCCGCCGGGGCGCAGGTTTTCGATAAGCACGTCGGCGTCGCCGAGCAATTGCTTGATCAGGTCCAGGCCTTCCGGCGACTTGAGGTCCAGCGCCAGGGACTTCTTGTTGCGCGATTGCAGGTACCACCACAGCGACGTGCCTTCGTGCAGCTTTCGCCATTTGCGAAGTGGGTCGCCCTGGCCCATGGCTTCGATCTTGATCACCTCGGCACCAAACTCGGCCATCAGCCGGGCGGCGAACGGTGCGGCAATCAGGGTGCCGATCTCGATCACCTTGATACCGCTCAGGGGAGCCGTCATGGGGTGCACCTCTTATTCTTGGAATGTGCGGCCAAGACTAGAGGCCAGGTGCAGGAGAAATCCAACCGTCAGTTGGCAAGCAGCGTTCGCTAAACGCGAACGCTCAAATAATCGAACAACAATCGACTGACCGGTGACAGCTGGGTTTCATCACGCACCACCAGGATCAGGCTGCGATCCGACCAATCGTCCGTCAGCGGTACGGCATGCAAACCCAGTGCGCGACCAAATAATTCATAGGCTTTCTGCGGCAGGATGCCGATGCCCATATTGGCCTGCACCATCCGGCACATCGCATCAAACCCCGGCACATGAATGCGCAGGCGCAGCAGCTTGCCCGCCTCGCGTGCGGCGGCGTGGGTGCGCATGTTGATGGAGCTGGCGGCGTGCAGGCCGACGTAGTCGCTGTCGAGGGTTTCGACGAACGCCAGGCTTTCGCGCGTTGCCAGCGGGTGATCCTTCGGCATCAGCACCACCAGTTTGTCGTGGCGATAGGTCACGCTGGGCAGGCCTTTGGTGTCGGTGTCACTGGAGCAGATCCCCAGGTCCGCCACGCCATCCAATACGCCCTGAACTACGCCCTTGCTGGGGCGCTCTTCGAGGTCGGTTTTGACTTCGGGGTGTAGTTTGGAAAAGTCCCGCAGGTCTTCCGGCAGGAACTGAATGATCGCCGACAGATTGGCCAGCATCCGCACGTAGCCGCGCACACCGTGGATATGTTCGCCCAGTTCCAGGCCCATCTTTTCGACGTTGAACAGCATCTGCCGCGCATGGTGCAACAGGGTTTCACCGGCGGCCGTCAGGTCCATGCCCTTGGCGCGCCGCACGAACAGGCTCACGCCCAGCACCTGCTCCAGTTCCATCAGGCGCTTGCTGGCGGCGGACACGGCGATGGCTTCGCGGTTGGCGGCACGGGTCAGCGTGCCCTCCTCGAACACCGCGACGAACAGCTGCAGCGTGATCAGGTCCAGCCGACGCACCAGGCTCTTGTGCAGCATCAGCGACGCTCGCTGGCCAGCCGGTTGATCTCGGCCTGCTCCACCACTGGCTGCGGCGCGCCGTGGCTGGCTGCCTGCAACATCGCCCGGCCCACTGTCTCGGTGCTCACCACCCAACCCGGTTTCAGCCGCCGTACACACGACAACAGGGGGCCAAGCACCGAGTAGAAGGATTGGTAAAGCGGCGTCTTCGAACGCACGCCATGCAAGGGTTGGATGACGCCCGGACGGAACAGGTACACCGCCTTGAACGGCAGGCGCAGCAAGGCGTTCTCGGTCTTGCCCTTGACTCTTGCCCACATCGACTTGCCCGCCTCGGAACTGTCGGTTCCAGCGCCGGACACATAGATAAAGGTCATCTGCGGATTGAGCCGCGCCAGGGTGCTGGCGGCGACCAGGGTGAGGTCGTAGGTGAGGTGGGTGTACCGGGTTTCATTCATGCCCGCCGATGAAACGCCGAGGCAGAAGAAGCACGCATCAAAGCCTTGCAGCAGGTTTTCCAGGGGTTGGAAATCCAGCATGTCGCTGTGCAGCACCTGGTGCAGCTTGCCATGCTCCTGGGTCAGGGCCGTACGGCCGACGGCGACCACTTCCTGCACGTCGGCGGCCAGCAGGCACTCACGCAGCACGCCCTGGCCGACCATGCCGGTGGCGCCGAATAACAGAACTCTCATAAGGGGACCTCAGCGGCAAGCCGCAAGCTTCAAACGCAGGTTGAGCGCATCCAGCTTGTAGCTTACCGCTTGCAGCTCAAGGCTGCCCCTATTCAGAACGCGCTGCGAAAGATCTCCTCGATCTGCCGCTGGTCCGCGCGCCGTGGGTTGGTCAGGCCGCACGCATCCTTCAATGCGTTGGTCGCCAGCAGGGGAATGTCCTGCAACTTGGCGCCCAGTTCGCGCAACCCCGCCGGGATTTCGACGTCGTGGGCCAGGCTGCGAATCGCGGCGATGGCGGCCTGGGCGCCCTCTTCATCGGTGATGCCCTTGATGTCCGCGCCCAACGCTCGGCCTACGTCGCTCAGGCGTTTGGCGCTGACGCTGGCGTTGAAGCTTTGTACGTGGGGCAACAACACCGCGTTGCACACACCGTGGGGCAGGTCGTAGAAACCGCCCAGTTGGTGGGCCATGGCGTGTACGAAACCCAAGGACGCATTGTTGAACGCCATGCCCGCAAGGAACTGCGCGTAGGCCATGTTTTCCCGTGCGGCCTTGTCGGTGCCGTCGCGAACGGCCAGGCGCAGGTTGGCGCTGATCAGTTCGATGGCCTTGATCGCACAGGCGTCGGTGATCGGTGTGGCGGCGGTGGACACGTAGGCTTCGATGGCGTGGGTCAACGCATCCATGCCGGTGGCGGCGGTGAGGCCCTTGGGCATGCCGACCATCAGCGCCGGGTCGTTGACCGACAGCAGCGGCGTGACGTTGCGGTCGACGATGGCCATTTTCACGTGGCGGCTTTCGTCGGTGATGATGCAGAAGCGGGTCATCTCGCTGGCGGTGCCGGCGGTGGTGTTGATGGCCACCAGCGGCAGTTGCGGCTTGCTCGATTGGTCGACGCCTTCGTAGTCGCCGATATGCCCGCCGTTGGTGGCGCACAGGGCGATACCCTTGGCGCAGTCATGGGGCGAGCCGCCGCCGAGGGACACCACGAAGTCGCAGGCGCTCTGCTGCAACAGCGCCAGGCCTTTCTCGACGTTTTCCACATTGGGGTTGGGCTTGGCGCCGTCGTAGATCACGGAGTCGATGTCCTGCATCGCCAGTTTCTCGGCGATCATGCTGGCCACGCCGGCCTTGGCCAGGCCGGCGTCGGTGACGATCAGCGCCTTGCTGAAGCCGTAGTTACGGATGGCGGTCATGGCTTCGTCGAGGCAGTCGGTGCCCATGATGTTGACGGCGGGAATAAAGAAGGTGCTGCTCATGGTCAATCCTCAGAGGCTTTATGCCTACAGAATCAACCCGTGACGAATGGTGCATCTTGATCAGGATCAACGCCTCGCCGTGATAAAGTCACCGTCCAGCCGATTTCGAGTAGACCCGCCCCGATGAAGGATTTCCAGGATATAGACGCCCACCTTGAAGACTGGAGCGCACTGCGCGCGAGCCGCGACTTCAGTGGGATTCTGATCGGCAACGGCGCCAGCCGCACGATTTGGGAAGACTTTGCCTACGACTCACTGTTCGAAAACGCCCGCACCGTCGAAGAAAAGCCCCTGAGCCAATCCGAACTCAGCGTGTTCGATGCCCTGCAAACCCGCAGTTTCGAGCAGGCGCTGGGCGCATTGAAAACCACCAGCCGGGTCAACAAGGCGCTGGCGGTCAGCTCGGCAGCCCCGCGCAACCGCTATTACGCGATCAAGGAAGCGTTGATCAATACCATCCACGCCGTGCATATCCCGTGGCGCCTGGTGCAGCCGTCGACGCTGGCGACCCTCAACACTGAGTTGAAACAATACGCCACGGTATTCACCAGCAACTACGACTTGCTCAACTATTGGGCGATCCTGCACGCGCCGGGCATCGACGACCTGTTCCGCAGCGCCGATGCCAGCTTCGACCTGCGCAACACTCGCACCGACGCCACACGTATTTTGTACCTGCACGGCGGCCTGCACCTGGTGCGCAACCTCGACGGCACTGCGCGCAAACTGCCGACCACCGACAGCACCTTGCTCAGCAGTTTTGCGATCAACAACACCATCAAGACCCTGGATGATGTGCCGCTGTTCGTCAGCGAGGGCGCGGTTGCAGAGAAGCTCAAGACCATCCGCAGTTCGGATTACCTGTCGTTCTGTTATGAGCAGTTGCTGAGCCACGAGGGCGCACTGTGCATCTTTGGCCACGAACTGGGGGCACAGGATCAGCACTTGGTGGATGCGATTCGCCAGGCCAACGTGACGACGCTGGCGATCTCGGTGTCGGGACGCAGCGATGGGTTTATTCGCCAGCAGAAGCGGCGGTATTCGCAGTTGTTCGACGGGGCTGGAGTGGAGCTGAAGTTCTTTGCGGCGCGTACCCATCCACTGGGTAATCCGGCGCTGTCAGTCCCTGTCGAACGCTGATCAAATGTGGGAGCGGGCTTGCTCGCGAATGCGGTGGATCAGTTAACAAATCCGGTACTGACCCACCGCATTCGCGAGCAAGCCCGCTCCCACATTGGCCCTTATTTCAATCCTGCATCGTGGTCATTCTTCCGCGCTGTGCACTACCACCAATAGCTGCGCCTGCACCGGCCCCACCGAACGCAACCGATGGGGTTTCTGCGCATTGAAGTGCAATGCATCGCCCCGCTCCAGGATCACCCGTTCATTCATGAAGTCCACCTCCACCTGGCCTTCATGCACGAACAGAAACTCTTCCCCCATGTGTTCCTTGAAGGTCTTGTCGGTGAATTCCGCCGGCGGGTAGATGATGAACGGCAGCAGGCTGCGTTCACTGACCTGGTGGGCCAGGACCGCATAACCGGGGGAGGTGTCGGGCCGCTCATGGCTGCGCACCAGGCTGTAGCTGTCCAGGCTAACGCTGTCTTCGCTGAACAGTTCCTCGACCTTCACGTTCAATGCCTTGGCCAGTTTCAGCGCGGCGGCAATCGACGGCGTGTTGAGCCCGCGCTCGACCTTGGACAGGTAACTCTTGGTCATCCCGGACTTTTCGGCCAGGGCTTCCAAGGTGACGCCAAGTTTTTTTCTCAATAATTTCAAACGGATAGACATGCGCCGCGGTTAATCCATGCAGTAAGCGATGAGCTGTGCTTGCCAATGACACAAAGTGTCATATAGCATCTTTAGTGTCATTTGCCTTCACCCAACGACCTTGCGAGCAGCGGGAGACAGCAAATCCGACGTCCATTGAACCACCCAAAGGACACCGATATGGCCAAGACATTAGCACTCCCGAAAGACCAACTGGTCAAGCAAGCGCTGATCCAGATGCAAAACACCCTGGCGGATAATACGTGGACCGACCGGCAAAAGCTGGCGCTCACGTGTCGCATCCTGTTCGAGAACGGCCATGACTCCGGCCTGGCCGGGCAGATCACCGCGCGCGGGCCGGAACAGGGCACCTATTACACCCAGCAACTGGGCCTGGGGTTTGATGAGATCACCGCCAGCAACCTGTTGCTGGTGAATGAGGACCTTGAAGTCCTGGAAGGCCACGGCATTCCCAACCCGGCCAACCGTTTTCACAGCTGGGTGTACCGTGGGCGGCCGGATGTGAATTGCATCATCCACACGCACCCCACGCACATCGCCGCGTTGTCGATGCTGGAAGTGCCGCTACAGGTGTCCCATATGGACCTCTGCCCGCTGTACGAAGACTGCGCGTTCCTGGAGGCCTGGCCGGGGGTGCCGGTGGGCAACGAAGAAGGCGAAATCATCACCACGGCTTTGGGCGACAAACGCGCCATCCTGCTCTCGCACCACGGGCAGTTGTCCACTGGAGCGAGCATCGAGGAAGCCTGCGTGATCGCGCAGTTGATCGAGCGCGCAGCCAAGTTGCAGTTGCTGGCGATGGCGGCCGGCACCATCAAGCCGATCCTGCCGGAGCTGGGTCGCGAGGCCCATGACTGGATCTCCCGGCCCAAGCGCCACGGCGCCGCGTTCAACTACTACGCCCGGCAGAACCTGCGCCAACACGCCGATTGCCTGAACTGACTTGCCCTTTTTCGACCGGAGACTTTCCATGTCCAGCCCAACCATTCACGGCATCATCGGCTACACCATCACCCCGTTCAGCGCCGACGGCCAGCGCGTCGACCTCGATGCTTTAGGCCGCTCCATCGACCGCCTGATCGCCAGCGGCGTGCACGCCATCGCGCCATTGGGCAGCACCGGCGAAGGCGCGTATTTGAGCGACGCCGAGTGGGATGAAGTCAGCGCCTTCAGCCTGGCCAAGATTGCCCGGCGCGTACCGACCATCGTCAGCGTTTCCGACCTGACCACTGCCAAGGCCGTACGCCGTGCGCGCTACGCCGAGGCCAATGGCGCCGATGCGGTGATGGTGCTGCCAACGTCTTACTGGAAGCTCAGCGAAGCGGAAATCCTCGCTCACTATGCCGCAATCGGCGACAGCATCGGCGTGCCGATCATGCTCTACAACAACCCGGCCACCAGCGGCACGGACATGTCGGTGGAGCTGATCCTGCGCATCATCAAGCAGGTCGCCAACGTGACCATGGTCAAGGAGAGCACCGGGGATATCCAACGCATGCACCAGTTGCATCGCCACAGCGATGTGCCGTTCTACAACGGCTGCAACCCGCTGGCACTGGAAGCCTTCGTGGCGGGCGCCAGGGGCTGGTGCACGGCAGCGCCGAACCTGATCCCACAGCTCAACCTGGATTTGTATGAGGCGGTATTGAGCAATGATCTGACCCAGGCCCAGGCGCTGTTTTACCGCCAGTTGCCATTGCTGGAGTTCATCCTCAAGGGCGGGTTGCCTGCGACGATCAAGGCGGGATTACGTTTGACGGGGCTGGAAGCGGGTGATCCTCGGTTGCCAGTGTTCCCGCTGGGTGACGTGGGGATCGAACAACTGAAAGCATTACTGCGCTAACCCACGATCCCCTGTGGGAGCGGGCTTGCTCGCGAAAGCGGTGTGCCAGTCACCGGATAAATCGACTGACACACCGCTTTCGCGAGCAAGCCCGCTCCCACATTTTTTGCTGTGTACATCCGTAAAATAGAGACAAATGACAATGGTTCTCGATACCATTCACGACTTTTCCACGTCGTGCTTCGTCAAGAAGGTTATCCATGTCTCGTCCCAAGCCCGACCCGCTGTCGGCCGATGCCTTTCGCGGGTTTTATACAGATATCCTGTATTTCCTGCGCAAACGCACGGACAACGCCAGCGACGCGGCGGACATGACCCAGGATGTCTTTACTCAGTGGCTGGACTACCGCGACCGGGCCAAGGTCGAGCAGCCACGGGCGTTTCTGTTCCAGATGGCGCGCAACCTGCTGCGCGATCACTGGCGCAAACAGAAGGTACGGCACACCGTCCACTCTGATCAGGCCGAAATGGACGCGGAGCCTGTCACCGACGAGCAAAACGATCCCATGGCCGCCGCGCAACGCTTGCAACGCCTGGAACAGTTGAAAGAAGTCCTCGCCGAACTCTCGCCCCGCAGGCGAGAAGCCCTTATGCTGCACCGCTTCGAAGGCCTGAGCCAGGCGCAGATCGCCGAGCGCATGGGCATTTCGACCAGCATGGTGGAAAAGCACATCGCGTTTGCCCTGCTGCATTGCAAGCGACGCCTTCAACACGAACCCGGCACGGAGCAGCCAGAATGAACCGCCTGAGCGACACTGACGTGCTGGACATCGAAGACAGCGACGCCATCGATGCCCAAGCCGCCAGCTGGTTTGCGCGCAACCGCAGCGAAACCGGGCGTGCCGAGCGCAAGGCCTTTGCCGCCTGGCAGGCCGATCCCGCCCATGCCCGCGCCTACGCCGAATTCGAACAGCTGTGGGCAGACCTGGCCCAGTTGCAACAACTGAACAAACCCGTGGCGCTGCCCCAGCGCAAACCGTCGGTATGGCGCCCTGCCCTGGCCGTGGCCGCTGCTCTGCTGTGCGCGGTGTTGGCCACCCATATCGGCGCGCCCCGCGAGCTGTATCACACCCAGGTGGCGGCCCATGCCAAAGGCATGCGTACCCTCAACCTGCCCGATGGCAGCACTTTGTATGTGAATGCCAACACCCGCGTACGCGTGGATTTCACCGCGCACCAGCGCATCCTGCACCTGGACAAGGGCCAGCTGTACATTGAAGTGGCCGCCGACAAGGAACGGCCGCTGTTCGTGCAAGCCGGCGAAGCCAATGTGCGCGTGGTCGGCACCGGCTTCGATGTGCGCCGCAGCCAGCAGCAACTGGTGGTCAGCGTCGCCCATGGCCAGGTTGCCTTCGAGCCGGATGCAAAGAGCGCCGTGACCTTGCTGGGCGCTCGGCAACGTGCAATCTACAGCTACGCCAAGGGCACATTGCAGCAGCAGACCCTCACCGCCGAAGAGGTCGCCGACTGGCGCAGCGGTCACCTGTCATTTCGCAACCGAGAACTGGCCAGCCTGATCGATGAACTGAGCCTGTATCGCCCCCAGGCGCCGCTGCAGGTCAGCAACGCCGTGGCGCATTTGAAGGTGTCGGGCAATCTGGATGTGAATGATCCCGACGCCATGCTCAACGCCCTGCCTGCCCTGCTGCCGGTAAAAACCGTGGCGTCCGCCGACGGCATCATGCGCATCGAACCGAGCAAATAACTCCACCGGATTCTTATTTGAGAATATTTTGCATTCGCAGGTGTGGTTTTTTTTACCTGCCCCGTCTTCCTCCGGTCTGCACCTGATACGCACACCTTTTCGGCCATTTGGCCACACCGGGGGATTTCATGTTTCGCGCGCCTTGCCACGCTTCGCACCTGTTTCTTCGACCGACCCTGATCGCCACCTGCCTGGCATACAGCCTCAGCGCCCAGGCCGAAACATTCACGCTGCCTGCCCAGGCGCTGGCCACATCCCTGAGCCAGGTGGCGCAACAGGCGAAAATCCAGCTGCTGTTCGACGAAGCATTGCTCAAGAACGTGCATGCGCCGGCGCTCAACGGCGACTTCACGCCGGAAGTGGCGATTCGTACCCTGCTGAAAAACGGCGAGTTCACTCTGATCAAGGTCGGCAGCACTTATGTCGTGCGCCCCGATGAGGGCAAGACCACCAACAGCGGCGCAATCCAACTGGACGCCTTGAGCGTGATAGGCACTGGTACTGAGGTCGACTCCAGCACCGTAGGCCGCTCGACCCTGAGCCAGGAAGACATCGACCGCTACCAGTCCAACAACATCCCCAGCCTACTGCAGACCCTGCCCGGCGTGAGCCAGGGCGGTTCGCTGAAGCCTGGCGGCCAGACCATCAACATCCGTGGTTTTGGCGATGCCGAAGACGTGCCGCTGACCGTCGATGGCGCCACCAAGAGCGGCTTTGAGCGCTATCAACAAGGCACCGTATTCATCGAGCCCGAGCTGATCAAGAGCATTGAGGTGGAGAAAGGCCCCAACTCGCCATTCACTGGCAACGGCGGTTTCGGCGGCACGGTCAACATGACCACCAAGGACGCCCCCGACCTGCTCAAGGACGGCCGCAACAGCGGTGCGATGCTCAAATACGGTTACTCCAGCAACGACCACGAGCAGGTCTACAGCAGCGCCGTGTATGGTCGCACCGACGACGGACGCTTCGATGCCCTGGCTTACCTGACCCAACGCGACGGCGACGACATGAAGGTGGCCGCCAAATTACCCAACGAGAACAACCAATACCCGATCAACCCCCAGCGCCTGCCGAACTCCGCCCAGAACGTCGACGGCAAGCTGTTCAAGGTCAACGCCCACTTCACCGAAGAGCACGCCGTTGGCTTGTCCTACTCGCGTTCACACAGCGACCGTTGGACACCGTTTTCTGCCGCCAGCTATCCCACGCCGCCCACCCAGGCGAATATTGACCGCTATGGCTACGAAGCGGCACTCAAGCGTTTTCTGGCCCACCGCGACACCGTCGACACCACCTGGTCCGGCAAATATGAATACACCCCGCTGGACAACCCGCTGGTGGACCTGACCGTCAAGTACTCCCAGTCCAACACCGACCAGACCGACGAACGCGACGCCACGGCGTTTTTCCAATTGGCCACCGGCGGGCGCAAGATGGACACCGCCTACACCGACAAGAACCTCGACATACGCAACGTCAGCCTGTTTGATACAGGTCCCTTGCAGCATGCCGTCACGGTCGGCGGCCAAATCCGCAAGCACATCCGCGAAACCGAGATGTGGATGCCGGGTACCACGTACAACACCCCACGCTATAACTATGGGCATTTCCAGCCAGGCTTTATGCCCCATGGCAAGGTCGATACCAACAGTTTCTTCGTACAGGATGCCGTCACGCTGGGCGACGTCACCATCACGCCATCGATGCGCTACGACCATGTCCGCAACCGTGGCGAAGCCAACGATGCGCCGTACTACAGCAATCCCGCCCCGTCCGTCGGCCACGATTACAGCGACCGCACCTACACCGGCTGGTCGCCGCGCCTGGCGGTGTTTTGGACCGTCAACCCGAACCTGGGGCTATTCGCCAACTGGAGCAAGACCTGGCGTGCGCCGGTGATCGACGAGCAGTACGAAGTTCAAGGCCTGGGCAACCGCACCGCCACCAGCGTCGACCTCGACCCGGAACGCATCACCTCTATCAGCGTGGGCAGCGTCAGCAGCTTCGACAACCTGATCGCCCATGACGACAACCTGCAGCTGCGCACCACCTTCTTCCACAACAAAGTCGAAGACGAGATTTTCAAGGCTACGGGTGTCGGCTGCCAGAACCAGGCCATCAATGGCGGGACCATCTCTACCGCCTGCCCGCCGGGGGCCATGTCCAACTACCGCAACATCGGCGGGCTGACCATCAAGGGCTTCGAGCTCGAATCGTTCTACAACTCCACCTACCTGTTCGGCTCGGTATCGTTCGCTTATGCCAAGGGTGACCACGAAGGTGCGTACACCAACCCGTGGGGCCCGAACGTGGCCGCGCGCGATATTCCGCCGACCAAATGGGTGCTGGTGGTGGGCACCAATATTCCGGCGTGGGATGCCCAGGTCGGCTGGACGGGCCAGTTCATCGGGGCAACCACACGTTTGCCCAGTGATAAATACTCCGGCGGCCCTGGCAGTAGCGTGGGTGATCTGTTCTACGACCAGTACGGCAACAAGCGCTACAACACCCAGGGCCTGTTCGCCAAATGGAAACCCCAACAGGCTTATCTGAAAGGCACCGAGGTGAACTTCACCGTGGACAACCTGTTCAACAACAACTTCCGCCCGGCACTGAGCGGCGACCGCGCCTACACTAAGGGCCGTGATGCCAAAATCAGCATCACGCGCTTCTTCTGAAAAACTGTACGGATAAATCCGCACCCAGCTGTAGGCCCGCAACCGGCGGGGGATGTGGCTAGATGGGCTTCCCTTGAAGCCCTCTCGTTTTGGTTGCCCCATGAGCTCGCGCGAAAACACCGGCATGGCCCTCGGCCTGCTGGGCGTCATCATCTTCAGCCTGACCCTGCCCTTCACCCGCATCGTGGTGCAGGAAATCCATCCATTGCTCAACGGCCTGGGCCGCGCACTGTTTGCGGCGATTCCGGCGGCGGCTCTGTTGCTGTGGCGTCGCGAACGCTGGCCCACCTGGCGCCAGGTGCGCGGGCTGTGCCTGGTGATCGCGGGCGTGATTCTCGGTTTCCCGGTGCTGTCGGCCTGGGCCATGCAAACCTTGCCAGCATCCCACGGCGCGCTGGTCAACGGCCTGCAACCGTTGTGCGTGGCCCTGTACGCGGCGTGGTTGTCCCATGAACGGCCATCGAAAGCCTTCTGGGCCTGCGCGGCATTGGGCAGTGGCCTGGTGTTGAGTTACGCCTTGATCACCGGCGCCGGCAGTATCCAGGCCGGTGATCTGCTGATGCTCGGCGCGATTGCGGTGGGCGGCCTGGGGTATGCCGAAGGCGGACGATTGGCCAAGGAGATGGGCGGCTGGCAGGTGATCTGCTGGGCGCTGGTGCTGTCGACACCAGTGCTGATCGGCCCGGTGTGGTACCTGGCGGCACAGCATCAAGGCGCGATTTCGATGCGCGCATGGTGGGCATTTGGCTATGTGTCGCTGTTCTCGCAGTTCCTGGGGTTCTTTGCCTGGTACGCCGGGTTGGCCATGGGCGGGATTGCGCGGGTCAGCCAGATCCAGCTGTTGCAGATCTTCTTCACCATCGCGTTTTCGGCGTTGTTCTTTGGAGAACACATCGAGCCGATTACCTGGGTGTTTGCGTGCGGGGTGATCGTGACGGTGATGCTGGGGCGCAAGACGGCGGTGCAGCCTGCCCCAGCCCCCAAGCCAAGCACAGTCTAATGTGGGAGCGGGCTTGCTCGCGAAAGCGATGTGTCAGTCACCTCTATTCAGACTGATCTGACGCTCTCGCGAGCAAGCCCGCTCCCACAGGGGTGGTGTGGTCAACTTAAGAAGCCATCCGCGCGCAGCAGGGTTTCCAGGCAGTGTTCGGTGATGTGGTAGAACGCCTTCAGCTCCTGGATTTTTTCCAGCAACTGCGCATTGTCCAGCGGCTCGGCACGCTTCACGGCCAGAATCATCTTGTTCTTGTTGGTGTGCTCCAACGAGATGAACTCGAACACCTTGGTCTCATAACCACAGGCTTCCAGGAACAACGCACGCAAACTGTCGGTGACCATTTCCGCCTGCTGGCCCAGGTGCAGGCCGTATTGCAGCATCGGCTTGAGCAGCACCGGGCTCTGGATCTGCAGGCGGATCTGCTTGTGGCAGCACGGCGAGCACATGATGATCGACGCACCGGAGCGAATGCCGGTGTGAATCGCGTAGTCCGTGGCAATGTCGCAGGCATGCAGGGCGATCATCACATCCAGCTCACTGGGTGCCACACTGCGCACGTCGCCACATTTGAACACCAGCCCCGGGTGCTCCAGGCGGGCGGCGGCGGCGTTGCACAGGGTCACCATGTCTTCGCGCAATTCAACGCCGGTCACTTCGCCCTCGGCCTTGAGGGTGTTACGCAGGTAGTCGTGGATGGCGAACGTCAGGTAGCCCTTGCCCGAGCCGAAGTCGGCGACGCGCACCGGCTGGTCCAGCTTCAGCGGTGACGAGGTCAGCGCATGGCTGAACACTTCGATGAACTTGTTGATCTGCTTCCACTTGCGCGACATCGACGGGATCAGCGCCTGCTTGGCGTCGGTCACGCCCAGGTCGGCGAGGAACGGCCGGCTCAGGTCGAGGAAGCGGTTTTTCTCGCGGTTATGCTCAGCCGATGGCGCTTCGCGCAGTTGCTGCGGCTTGCTTTTGAACAGCGAGCTTTTGTTCTTCTTGCTGTATTCCAGCTGGGCTTCGTCGGTCAGTGACAGCAGGTGCGCGTTCTTGAACTGGGCCGGCAGCAACGCGGCAATCGCTGCCACACCCTCGGCCACCGGGAAGTTCTTGGTGATATCGCGGGTCTTGTAGCGATAGACGACGGACAGGCACGGCTGCTCCTTGACCGTTACCGGCTTGATGATCAGCCGCTGCAACTCGGCTTCATCGCCGACGTACTTGGCCAGCACCAGCTTGATAAACGCATTCTGCGCGAGGCTTGCGCTCAGCAGTTCGATGAACTGGGCATGATGATCCGGTTGAGCAGTGACAGACATGAACAAAAACGCCTCGGGCAGGGAATGCCGGGCATTTTAGGGGGGATAGTGATTCAGGGCACGGGGTTATTTGATCAGTGGTCATTGGATGGAACACCACAGAACCCAATGTGGGAGGGGGCTTGCCCCCGATGGCGGTGTGTCAGTACTCGATTTATTGGCTGATCCACCGCTATCGGGGGCAAGCCCCCTCCCACATTTTTTTGCCCAGTGTTGAGTTTTTTATTCGAGTACGACCAGGCGATTGGGCAGTTCATTGCGGGTTTGCGTCACCGGCACATGCACCTTCAACAACTCGCCACAGGCCTCGATACACGCCACAAACCCCGCCAACGTCTGCCCCTGTTTCACCTGCTGGGTAAACGCCTTGACGATTCCATCCCAGTTGCTGTCATCCAGGCGGCTGGAGATGCCGTCATCCACCAGGATCTCCACATACCGCTCGGCCTCACTGACAAAAATCAGCACACCGGTGCTGCCCAGGGTGTGGTGCAGGTTCTGCTCCAAAAACTGGCGCCGCGCCAGGTTGGACGCGCGCCAGTGGCGCACCGAACGCGGGATCAACCGTGTCGTCACCTTGGGCAAGCGGAACACCAGGCACAGCACAATGAAGGTCGCCCATTGCGCCAGCAGCAAGGTGTACATGGTCAGGTAGCCCGACAGGTAATGCACCACACCCGGCACTACCAGCGCGATCAGGCTGGCCCACAACAGCGGGATGTAGGCGTAGTCATCGGCGCGGGCGGCCAGCACGGTCACCAGCTCCGCGTCGGTGGTCTTTTCCACCCGGGCGATCGCTTGCGCGACCTGGCGCTGCTCGTGTTCAGTCAGTAATGCCATGGTTGTGCTTGCTCTCTCATTATTATCATCACCAGCCGCCTGAAGCCCCGCCACCGCCAAAGCCGCCACCGCCGCCACCGCCGCCGCGGAAACCACCGCCGCCGCCCCCGCCACCACCGCCACGGCCACTGCTGCTGAGAATTGCCAGCAGGATCGCGCCCACCGGCAGGCCCAGGCGGTTGCACAGCCACAACACGCCGATCAGCAGGATAAACAGACCGATAGAAAACCCGGGATTATCCTTGGCAAAGTTGGCGTCCGCCACATGGGCCGGCACGGCCAGGGGTTCGCCGCCCACCACCTGAATCATCGCCGCCACGCCGTCGCTGATGCCCTGGCTGAAGTTGCCGGCCTTGAACTTGGGTGCAATCACCTGGTTGATGATCACCCACGACTGCGCATCGGTGAGCACACCTTCCAGGCCGTAACCGACTTCGATGCGCAATTTGCGCTCATCGCGGGCGACGATCAACAGCGCGCCGTTGTCCTTGCCCTTCTGGCCGATGCCCCACTGACGGCCCAGCTGATAACCAAAGTCCTCAATCGGCACGCCTTGCAGGTCGGGCACGGTGACCACCACGATCTGGTCGCCGGAGGTCTGCTCCAGAGCCTGCAACTGCTGAGTGAGTTGCTGGCGCGTGGCCGGGTCGAGCATCTGGGCGTTGTCCACCACCCGCCCGGTCAGCGCCGGGAAGGTCAGCGCCGCCTGGGCCACGCCCACGCAGGCCAACAGCCACAGCGCCAGACCTATCCGTAATAAACGCATCGACACCTCAATGCAGCCTTATTTGAACTTCACTTGCGGCGCTTTATCGGCATCGGCACTGGTGGCTTCAAACGTGGCGCGGATCGGCAAGTCGCTGTACATCACGCTGTGCCACAGGCGGCCCGGGAACGTACGGATCTCGGTGTTGTAGGCCTGCACCGCCTGGATGAAATCGCGGCGGGCCACGGCGATACGGTTTTCGGTGCCTTCAAGCTGGGACTGCAGGGCCAGGAAGTTCTGGTTGGCCTTCAGGTCCGGGTAGCGCTCGGACACCACCATCAAACGGCTGAGTGCGCCGCTCAACCCGTCCTGGGCTTGCTGGAACTGCTTGAGTTTTTCCGGGTTGTCGAGGGTGCTGGCATCCACCTGGATCGAAGTGGCCTTGGCCCGCGCTTCGATCACGGCGGTGAGGGTGTCCTGCTCATGGGCGGCATAGCCCTTGACCACTTCCACCAGGTTGGGGATCAGGTCAGCGCGGCGCTGGTACTGGTTCTGCACCTGGCCCCAGGCAGCCTTGGCCTGTTCGTCCAGGGTCGGGATGTTGTTGATGCCGCAACCGCTGAGCACCGTGCCGATCAATAGCAGAACCGCGGCTTTCAAGCCCCAGCGATAACCTTGTGCTGCTTGCATGGTGTTTCTCCTGGCGAACCTTGATGGAATTGGGCACCGGTAAGGCATAATCCGTTGCCACGACTGGATTGCATCGAATCAATCAGCTAAAAAGATGCCCACCGCTAATAAGAGTTCCGAAGTGTGCGGCATTTGTCGGTATAACACTCGAACAACAACATACGTTCCCCACATTTTGGCAGAACAGCGCATTTTCGCTGTGCAGTGAGCCGAAAAAGGATATTCATGAAGAAGCTGTGTTTGCTCGGCCTTGTTGCCACGCTGGCCACCCACCCCGTCTGGGCAGAAACAAAGCCTGCTGCGCTCAAGGACAAGGACGCCTTCGTCAGCGACCTGCTCAAGCAGATGACCCTCGATGAGAAGATCGGCCAATTGCGCCTGATCAGCATCGGCCCCGAAATGCCCCGCGAGCTGATCCGCAAGGAAATCGCCGCCGGCCGCATCGGTGGCACGTTCAACTCCATCACCCGTCCGGAAAACCGTCCGATGCAGGACGCGGCCATGCGCAGCCGCTTGAAGATCCCGATGTTCTTCGCCTATGACGTAATCCACGGCCATCGCACCATCTTCCCGATCAGCCTGGCCCTGGCCTCCAGCTGGGATATGGACGCCATCGGCCGCTCCGGGCGCATCGCCGCCCAGGAAGCCGCCGCCGACAGCCTCGACATCACCTTCGCGCCGATGGTCGACATCTCCCGCGACCCGCGCTGGGGGCGTACCTCCGAAGGTTTCGGTGAAGACACCTACCTGGTCTCGCGCATTGCCGAAGTGATGGTCAAGGCCTTTCAGGGCGTCAGCCCCGCGAATGCCGACAGCATCATGGCCAGCGTCAAGCACTTCGCCCTGTATGGCGCAGTGGAAGGCGGCCGCGACTACAACGTGGTCGACATGAGCCCGGTCAAGATGTACCAGGATTACCTGCCGCCGTACCACGCGGCGATCAAGGCCGGTTCCGGCGGCGTGATGGTGGCGCTCAACTCGATCAACGGCGTGCCCGCCACCGCCAACACCTGGCTGATGAACGACCTGCTGCGCAAGGACTGGGGCTTCAAGGGCCTGGCCGTGAGCGACCATGGCGCGATCTTCGAGCTGATCAAGCACGGCGTGGCCAAGGACGGGCGTGAAGCCGCCAAGCTGGCGATCAAGGCCGGCATCGACATGAGCATGAACGACTCGCTGTACGGCAAGGAATTGCCCGGCCTGCTCAAGTCCGGTGAGATCGAACAAAGTGACATCGACAACGCCGTGCGCGAAGTGCTCGGCGCCAAGTACGACATGGGCCTGTTCAAGGACCCGTACCTGCGCATCGGCAAGGCCGAGGATGACCCGGCCGACACCTACGCCGAAAGCCGCCTGCATCGCAGCGACGCGCGCGATATTGCACGCCGCAGCTTGGTGTTGCTGAAAAACCAGGACAACACCCTGCCGCTGAAAAAATCCGCGACCATCGCCTTGGTCGGCCCGTTGGCCAAGGCGCCGATCGACATGATGGGCAGTTGGGCCGCCGCCGGTAAACCCGCGCAATCGGTGACCCTGCTCGACGGCATGAACGCGGTGATCGGCGAAAAAGGCAAGATCATCTATGCCCGTGGCGCCAACATCACCAACGACAAGGCGGTGGTGGACTACCTGAACTTCCTCAACTTCGATGCGCCGGAAGTGGTGGATGACACCCGCCCAGCCCAAGTGATGATCGACGAAGCGGTGAAAGCCGCCAAGGATGCCGATGTGGTGGTAGCCGCCGTGGGCGAGTCCCGTGGCATGTCCCACGAGTCGTCCAGCCGCACCGACCTGAACATCCCGCAAAGCCAGCGCGACCTGATCAAGGCCCTCAAAGCCACCGGCAAGCCGCTGGTATTGGTGCTGATGAACGGTCGCCCGCTGTCGATCCTGGAGGAGAACCAACAGGCCGACGCCATCCTGGAAACCTGGTTTGCCGGCACCGAAGGCGGCAACGCCATCGCCGACGTGCTCTTCGGTGACTACAACCCGTCGGGCAAGCTGCCGATCACCTTCCCACGTTCGGTAGGGCAGATTCCCACCTATTACAACCACCTGACCATCGGCCGGCCATTCACCCCAGGCAAGCCGGGCAACTACACGTCGCAGTATTTCGATGACACCACCGGTCCCCTGTTCCCGTTTGGCTATGGCTTGAGCTACACCACGTTCGGCCTGTCGGACATGGCGCTGTCTTCCACCACCCTGAACAAGACCGGCAAGCTGGACGCCAGCGTGACGCTGAAGAACACCGGCAAGGTGGATGGCGAAACGGTTGTGCAGCTGTATATCCAGGACGTGGCCGGTTCGATGATTCGCCCGATCAAGGAGTTGAAGAACTTCCAGAAGGTCATGCTCAAGGCGGGTGAAGAGCGCACCCTGCACTTCACCATCACCGAGGAAGACTTGAAGTTCTACAACACTCAGCTCAAGTACGCGGCGGAACCAGGCGAGTTCAATGTGCAGATCGGGTTGGATTCCCAGGACGTACAACAGCAAACCTTCGAGCTGCTGTAAACATGTGAGAGGGGGCTTGCCCCCGATAGCGGTGGTTCAGTCAATATTTTCAGTGACTGACACCCTGCAATCGGGGGCAAGCCCCCTCCCACATTTGCCTCCCAGTGAACTGGCTAGCCGCGTCGATCGAGCAAGTTCACCACCAGCCGATCAATCCACCCCCACACCCGCTGCTTCACCCGCCGCCACAAGGGCCGCGACTTCCACGCCTCCAGGCTCACCGCCAGGCTTTGCGCGAAATCCCGTTCGAAACTACCCGCCACCGCCTTCGTCAATTCAGGGTCCAACGCTTCCAGGTTGGCATCCAGGTTGAAGCGCAGGTTCCAGTGGTCGAAGTTGCACGAGCCCACGCTGACCCAGTCATCCACCAGCACCATCTTCAGGTGCAGGAAACACGGCTGATATTCAAAAATCTGCACGCCCGAGCGCAGCAAGCGCGGGTAATAGCGGTGCCCGGCATAGCGCACGGACGGGTGATCGGTGCGCGGGCCGGTGAGCAGCAAACGCACATCTACGCCACGCCCTGCGGCCCGACGTAGCGCACGGCGAACGCCCCAGGTGGGAAGAAAATACGGGGTTGCCAACCAGATCCGCTGTTGGCCGCTGTTCAATGCACGGATCAGCGATTGCAAAATGTCCCGGTGCTGGCGGGCATCGGCATAGGCGACGCGGCCCAGCCCCGGTCCGGTGGCGGGCATCCTGGGCAAGCGTGACAGGCCGAAATGGGTGGCGGGTTTCCACGCGCGACGCGCGTTGTTGGCGTGCCATTGGCGGTCGAACAATGCTTGCCAGTCCTGCACCAACGGGCCGCTGATCTGCACCATCACTTCGTGCCAGTCGGCGCTGTCGTTGCCCGGCGTCCAGAATTCATCGGTCACGCCGGTGCCGCCGACAAACGCGATGTCCTGGTCGATCAACAGCAGTTTGCGATGGTCGCGGTACAGGTTGCGCATCCAGCGGCGCCAGCGCAGGCGATTGTAGAAGCGCAGTTCCACACCGGCATCGATCAAGCGCCTGCGCAGCCCGAGGGTAAACGCCAGGCTGCCGTAATCATCGAACAGGCAGCGCACCTGCACGCCGCGTTCGGCGGCCAGCACCAGCGCCTGCACCATGGCCTCGGCGCAGGCGCCGGCTTCCACCAGGTACAACTCCAACTCGACTTGCCGCTCGGCACGGGCAATACCTACCAGCATCTGCGGAAAAAAATTCGGCCCGTCGATCAACAACTCGAAACGGTTGGCGCTGCGCCACGGGAACACCGCGCCACTCACGTCAGCGCGCCGTAAAGATCAGCACCGCACCCACCGGCACCGACAGACTGATCGACTTGAGCCCCGCCGCTTTACGCAGCACGGCCACACCCGGCGCCAGGTCGAAGTCCTCGGCATGCACCACCAGCGGCTCCAGGGTGACCACCTGGAAACGCCGGTCATCCAGGCGCGTGGCCAACAACTCGGCGCTGTAAGTCTGGGTCTTGCCGTGCAGCATCACGGATAACGGCAGGCGCAATTCAAGCTGCGCACCGGGCGCCAGGTCGTTGATGGGTTGCAGGTTGATTTGCGCGTTGATCAGCGCCTCGGGGAACGTCTTGAGCTCGAACAGCTGATTGCGCATGCGCTCATCGCGCAAAGGGATGCCGCTGTTGACCGACTCCAGCTCCACTTCCAGTTGCGCCGCGCCTTTGCTGTCGACCTTGCCGTGCAACACCAGGAAGCGCAGCACCTCGGCGACTTCGGTGTTCTTGGTGGTGACGAAGGACAGGCGCGAGGACTCGTTATCCAGGTACCAGTCGGCATGGGCGGGCACAGCCACGGCGGCCAACAGGGCGAAGGCCAGGGGTTTGATGACGCAAGCGTTGAACATTGAAGACTCGTGGGGCGAAAAACCTGAACGAACCTTAACCGGATCGCGAGGGTTACGCCAATGCGCGCTGCACTTCGCGCACCGTCTCTTCCAGGCTGGCCATGTGCAGGTTCAACACCCGCTCCACCGGCGCCTGATGCATCGGCCAATGCAACGCCATGCTGCCAACCAGGCGCCCATTGGCGCGCACCGGCAAGGCCACGGCACGAATCAGAAACGGCAGGCGCACCGGGTATTCCCAATAGCCCTCGGTGCGCTGGCCGAAGCCCTGATGCTGGGTTTGTTCGCAGGCCTGGTATTGCTCGTCCGCCGCCACCTGGTCGCGGCCCGCCAGGCGCTGCACTTCTTCAGCCGGTAACTGGGTCAGGCAGGCCTTACCCATCGCAGAATGAAACAGGCTGGCGTGCTGGCCGACGATCTGGCAATTGTTCGGGTAGAGTTTGCGCAACACACTGGGGATCGCGCTTTCCATGACCTCCAGGCGCTCGCCATCAAAGCAGGACAAATCCACCACCAACCCGGTGCGCTCGCTGAGTTCCAGCAGCCACGGCGCCGCGCTCTCCACCACTTGGCGTTTGAAGCGTTGCTGGGTGTCTCCGAACAGGCGCTGGGCGCGCAGGCGGTAACGGCGATCGCTCAAGCCGCGATAGACCCAACCCTGTTCCTGCAACGTCAGCAACATACGCGACACTGTGGCCTTGGGCAGGCGGGTGAGGTAATGCAACTCCTCCAGCCCCAGGGCCTGGTGCTCGCCCAGCAACTCGACGATTGCCAGTGCGCGCTCGACCGAGCGTACGGTGCCTGTCTCCATGTTCGATCTCCCTGTTGCCGATGGATGATCATTGTTCACAGCAAGATACAGGCCCGGTCGCGGCTCAACCCGTCGATTCAAGGCACGTCGGCGGCCGACGCTGCACCCATTGCGTCAGCTGTTCATGAGCATAGGCCAGTTGCAGCACTGCCCGATCCGCCTGGGCCGGGCCGATGATCTGCAGGCCCATGGGCAGGCCCTGGGGGTTGAAGCCCACCGGGATACTCATGCTCGGCAGCCCCGCCAGGGTCGGGCCTATCACCACTTCCATCCAACGGTGATAGGTGTCCATTTCGCGCCCGCCGACGAGGCGCGGCCAGGGTTGTTGTGCCTCGAAAGGGAACACTTGGGCCGTCGGTAACAGCAGGAAATCATAATGCTCAAACAGTTTGGCGAGGGCGCGATACCACTCACTGCGATCCACAGACGCCTGGTACACCTGCTGGGCCGTCAACCCCAGGCCGCCCTCCACCTCCCATTGCGCTTCAGGCTTGAGCAACGCACGCTTTTTCGGGTTGGCATAGGCCGCGCCGAGGTTGCCGTGCACCAGCCAGTGGCGATGCACCAACCAGCTGCGCCACAGCCGTGCCATGGAAAAGCCCGGCTGACAGCTTTCCACTGTGCACCCCAGCGCGGTGAAATCGCCAAGGGCCGATTCGCACAGGCTCAGTACACCGTCGTCCATCGGCAGATAACCGTTGTAATCCCCCAGCCAACCCAGGCGTGCGCCCTTGAAGTCACGCTGCAAGGGTTGATCGAACACTGCCGGATCTTCCTTGGACGACAACGGCACCCGAGGGTCGTAACCCGCCTGGATGCCCAGCAACCGCGCCACATCCATCACGCTGCGGCCCATCGGGCCTTCGGTACCCAACTGTTGTACGAACAGTTCAGGCATAGGCCCGTGAGGTACGCGGCCTTGCGACGGACGCAAGCCAAACACATTGTTGAACGCCGCCGGGTTGCGCAGCGAGCCCATCATGTCGCTGCCATCGGCCACCGGCAGCATACGCAGCGCCAGGGCCACCGCCGCCCCGCCACTGCTGCCGCCAGCGACCAGGCCGGGGTCATAGGCATTGCCGGTGGTACCGAACAGAGTGTTGTAGGTCTGCGAGCCCAAGCCGAATTCCGGCACATTGGTCTTGCCGATGATGATCGCGCCACTGGCCCGTACCCGCGCCACGCTGATGGCGTCTTCGGTGGGCACGTGCTCGGCGAACAAGGGCGACCCCAGCGTCGTACGCAAGCCTTTGGTCGCCGCCAGATCCTTTATCGCCTGGGGCATGCCGTGCATCCAGCCGCGGGACTTGCCTTGGTCCAACTCGCGATCACATACGCGCGCCTCAGCCAGCACGTCATCGGCATCACGCAGCGACACCAGCGCGTTCACACCTGGGTTGAAGCGCTGGATCTGCGCCAGGTACGCCTGCATCACTTCTTCGCACGACACCTCACGCCCATGAATCGCCCGCGACAGTTCGGTGGCATCCCAATCAACAATACTCAAGGCTTCACCTCTTTGGAAAACGGCAGCGGTTGCTTGGCCCGCGGTGCCTCATGCATGCAGTAAGTGCCCAGCAGCGTCAGCACGCAAGCGAACAAGACATAGAAGGATGGCGCGACTGGCGTGCCCAGTACTTTGGTCAGCCAAGTGACGATCAACGGCGCGAAACCGCCGAACACCATGACCGCCACGTTATAGGCGACCGATACACCGGTCGAGCGCACTTCGATGGGAAACTGCTCAGCCAATGCCGTCGGTGCCGGCCCGAAAAAACCACCGATAGCCGTACACAGCAGCACCTGCATCACCAGCAGCCGCTCGATGGACGGTGCGGCGGCGACCCACACGTACAGCGGATAAACCATGACGAAGAATGCGAGGGTGAATGCCATCAACACCGGCCGCCGCCCCAGGCGATCCGAGAGCAGCCCGGACAGCGGAATCACCACGGTCATCAGCGCCACCGCAAACATCTGCACCATCAATACCTGGTCCAGCGGCAAACCAAGGCTTTTGTGGGCGAAGGTCGGCATGTTCACCAGCACCACATAGAACGACACCGTCGCACCACAGGCCAGGCCCATGGATACGAGGATGCTGCGTCTGTGCTCGCGTACCACCTGCATCAGGCTCGGCGCCGGGCCGGTCGCCTGTTTGCGTGCCTCGATGAACTCCTCTGGATCTTCCATGTGCCGACGAATCCACAGGCCCACCGGGCCAATCAGCAAACCGAACACGAACGGCAGGCGCCACCCCCACAGGTCGAGGGTTTGCGGCGAAAAGAAATGCGTGACCGCCGCCACCATCGCTGCGCCGCCGAACACGGCCAGGCATTGCCCCACCAATTGCCAGGAGCCATATAAGCCCTTGCGATGGGCCGGCGCGCTTTCCACCAGAAACGCTGTGGCGCTCGCGTATTCACCGCCGGTGGCAAACCCTTGAAGCATGCGCGCCACCACGATCAACAACGGTGCGCCCATGCCGATGGCGGCGTAGTTGGGCGCGAACGCGATCAATGCGATGGACACGGTCATCAGCCGGATAATCAACTGCATCGCCGCCTTGCGACCTTTACGGTCGGCATAGATCCCCAACAGGATGCCACCCACCGGACGCATGAAAAAACCCACGCCAAAGGTGGCCAACGCCATCAGCAGCGAGGCGTACTCGTCATCTGAAGGAAAAAACTGCCGGGCAATGATGCTCGCCAGAAAGCCGTAGACAATGAAGTCATACCATTCCAGCGCATTGCCGATGACGGCCGCCACCACTTGGCGGGTGCGGGACACACCTGGTTTTGCAGTCTGCATGAGGAACACTCCTGTAGGAGCGAGCTTGCTCGCGAAAAACGAACAAGCGACGCGGGCTATCTGAAAGCGCTGCGTTATCGTTAACGACCTTCGCGAGCAAGCTCGCTCCTACAACCAGCTCTCGGCCAGCGCGCCCCAATAGGCGGCGCCCGTCAGCAGGATGTCGTCGTTGAAGTCATAGGCGGGGTTATGCACCATCGGCCGCGACACGCCGTTGCCGATGAACAGATAGCTGCCGGGGCAGCGTTGCAGCATCCAAGCGAAGTCTTCGCTGCCCATCAGCGTGCGGGTGTTACCGTCCACCGCATCGGCGCCGAGCAAGGCGACGCCGACCTGGCGGGCAAACTCGGTTTCTTTAGCGTGATTGACCAGCACCGGATAGGCCGGGCGGTGTTCGATCTGCACCGTGCAGCCAAAACTGGCGGCCTGGGTGTGGATGATGGCGAACACGCGTTCCAGCATCTGCTCACGCACCTTGGGGTTGAGCGCGCGCAGGCTCAAACGCAACAACGCCTGCTGGGGAATCACATTGGCCGCCTGGCCCGCCTGAAGGGCACCAACCGTGACCACGGCGGCTTCCTGGGTGTCGATATTGCGCGCCACCACGGTCTGCAACGCCATGACCAGGCTCGCCGCCGCCACCAGTGGGTCCACCGTCAGATGCGGCATGGAACCGTGGCCGCCGACGCCTTCGAGGGTCACGGTGAGCAAGTCCTGGGACGCCATCATCGGCCCGACTCTCAACCCCAGGTGTCCGGCCGGCAAGCCCGGCATATTGTGCATGCCGAACAGGGCATCACAGGGAAAACGCTCCAGCAAACCATCGGCCAACATGGCTTCGGCACCACCCTGGCCTTCTTCGGCGGGCTGGAAAATCAGGTTCAACGTACCGTCGAATTGCCGCGTGGCCGCCAGGTAGCGGGCGGCGCCGAGCAACATGGTGGTATGGCCGTCATGGCCGCAGGCGTGCATGCAACCGGCGTGCTGGCTGGTGTAGGCCGCTCCGGTATTTTCGATGATGGGCAACGCGTCCATATCTGCGCGGATGCCCAGGGTGCGTGAGCTGCTGCCATTGCGCATTACACCGACTACGCCCATCTTGCCGATGCCGGTGTGCACCTCGTAACCCCATTCCCTCAAGGACTGCGCAACCAGGGCCGAGGTACGGTTCTCTTCAAAACCGAGTTCAGGATGGGCGTGAATGTCATGGCGCACGGCGCGCAAGTCGCCGGCAACGTCGCTGAGCCAATCCAGTATGTGCTGGTGGGGGCGCATGGTGATTTTCCTCGCAGGCGGGTATTCCCGTTCTTGTTTGCTGCACATCGCCAGATAACCGCGAAGTGCGCAGGAGGACAATCAAAGGTGGTTCCACCCTGTGGAACCTCAGGGGGATAAGCGACAGCCTTGGCGGTCGCCAAGCCACCTCGCCGTGTGTGTGCGCCCCAGCCCACTCGCCGTCACCTCGCTACGCTCCGGGTTATCGCTGAACGCACTCGTCGGCACGTACTGCTTCACATACCCCAGGCAATACGCCGCCGGGTTGTTCTCTACATACCGGCACGAACAATATTCCTTGGCCGTGTACGCCGCGATGATGTCGGGGAAGGCTTGCAGGTTGACGCGCTCGTGCCAGATCCACCCCAGCAGGGCGAGCAACAGCAGCAGAAACAGGCTGGTAAACGGCCGACGGCGGATCATGGTTGCACCGCCGCCAGCACGCGCTTGAGCAGTTCGTTATGGCGATAGCTGCCGTCGCGATCATCGCCGTAGCGCACGATCACCAGGTGTTCATCGGGCATCACGTACAACGCCTGGCCCCAGTGGCCGAGGGCGGCGAAGGTGTCGGCGGGCGCGTCGGGCCAGGGCCGCGGTTCGCCTTTGTTAAGCCACCAATGACCACCCGGCACCGCTTCATCCTGACCGACCTTGTATTTGTCGAACGGCTGGCGGTTGAAGGCGACCCAGTCTTTAGGCAGCAACTGCTGATCGCCCCATCGCCCGTCCCGCGCCATCAGCAGGCCGACCCGTGCCAGGTCGCGGGTGGTGAGATAGGCGTAGGACGAGGCGACGAAGGTTTCGTCGGCGTCGGTTTCCCAGGTGGCGTTGCGAATACCCAACGGCTTGAACAGCGCATCCCACGGGTAACTCATATAGGCCTTGTGGCCGAGCATGCCTTTGAGGGCAGCGGACAGGATGTTGGTGTCGCCGCTGGAATACCGGAACGCCTGACCCGGCGCAGCAGCGGCCTCGGTGTCGGCGGCAAAGTCAGCCATATCGCCACGGCCTCGGGTGTAGAGCATCGCTACCACCGAGGATTTCAGCGGGGCGTATTCGTAGTTTTCCTGCCAGTCCAGGCCCGAGGCCCAGTGCAGCAAGTCAGCCATGGTTACCTTGGGGTGCTGTTTCATCGGCGGGTAAAAGCGTGCGGCGGGGTCGGTGAGTTTGAAGCGGTTTTCGCCATAGGCCACGCCGAGCACCGTGGCCATCAGGCTTTTGCTGACCGACCAGGTCAGGTGCGGCGTGCTGGCGGTGGTGGGAGCGCCGTAGCGTTCATAGATGATCACGCCATCGCGGATCACCAGCAGCGCGTCGGTGCGGATGCCTTTGCGGGTGGTGTCGTCACGCGGTGGGAAAGCGTAGGCATTGAGGGCGTCGACAGCCGGGCCTTCGAGCGGTGTGCCCTTGGCCCAGTCCTTGTCAGGCCAGGTGTCGGCATGGGCGGTGACGGTGACGAACAGCAGGGCAACACACAACAAGCCTCTGACCATGGACGCAGACTCAAGGGGGGCATTCGTGCCCGCGAGCCTAGCCGAGGGTGATGACAGATTTGCTACACAAGGCCTGTCATCCAAGCGTCACCATAACTTCATGGAGATGACACCGAGCCTACATAGCCTGAGTTTGGACAAACAAGTCGACCGGCCGAAAGGTGGCTGGCACTCGGAGATTCGCCATGACTCAGATCGCCCGCATCAGCGACACCGGCAATGAACGCCGTCTGCAAGCCGAACGCCTGGTTGGCGCGCAGGCGTTGCAGGAAGCCCAGGCCCTGCGGTTCAACGTGTTCAGCGGCGAGTTCAACGCCAAGCTGAAAGGCGCGGAACTGGGCCTGGACATGGATGACTATGATGTTCACTGCAGCCACATCGGTGTGCGGGACTTGAACAGCGGTCGACTGGTGGCCACCACCCGCTTGCTGGACCACCAGGCCGCCAGCACCCTGGGCCGGTTCTACAGCGAAGAAGAATTCAGCCTGCATGGCCTGCTGCACCTGCAGGGCCCGATCCTGGAGATCGGCCGCACCTGCGTCGACCCCGCCTACCGCAACGGCGGCACCATCGCGGTGCTGTGGGGCGAGTTGGCCGAGGTGCTCAACCAGGGTGGCTACAGCTACCTGATGGGCTGCGCGAGCATCCCGATGCACGACGGCGGGATCCAGGCCCACGCGATCATGCAGCGCCTGCGCGAGCGCTACCTGTGCAACGAACACCTGCGCGCCGAACCGAAAAAACCACTGCCGGCGCTGGACCTGCCGTCCAACGTGATCGCCGAGATGCCGCCATTGCTCAAGGCCTACATGCGCCTGGGTGCGAAGATCTGCGGCGAGCCGTGCTGGGATGAAGACTTCCAGGTGGCCGACGTGTTCATCCTGCTCAAGCGCGACGAACTGTGCCCGCGTTACGCGCGCCACTTCAAGGCTGCAATGTGATGAGCCGCCTGCGCGTGTACGGGCGCATTGCCCGGGTGCTGGTGGTGGTGGCGTTGGGTTTGAGCATGGCCAGTGTGTTTGGGGTGTTCGAGCGTTTGGGCATCGCCAATTCGATGGTACGGCGCCAACGTTGGTCGCGTTTTTTCATGGCGCGGCTGACCAACGCCCTGCCCTTTCGCGTGACGGTGCACGGTGAATTGCCGACGCAGCCGATGCTGTGGGTGAGCAATCACGTGTCCTGGACCGATATTCCGCTGCTCGGCGCCGTGGCGCCGATGTCATTCCTGTCCAAGGCCGAAGTGCGCACCTGGCCGGTGGCAGGTTGGTTGGCGGCCAAGGCCGGTAGCCTGTTTATCCGCCGTGGTTCGGGCGACAGCCAGTTGATCCGCAAGCAGATGACCCGTCACCTGGAGCAAGAGCATCCGTTGCTGATGTTCCCCGAAGGCACCACCACCGACGGGCGCAGCCTGCGCACCTTCCACGGGCGCCTGCTGGCCAGTGCGATTGATGCGGATGTGTCGCTGCAACCGGTGGCGATCCGTTACCTGCGTGAGGGGCAAGTGGACCCGCTGGCTCCCTTTATTGGCGATGATGATTTGCTCTCGCACCTGATGCGCTTGTTTGCCAATGACCAGGGCGATGTGGAAATCCACGTACTCAAGCCGATTGCCTGTGCCGGGCAGGAACGCGCGGCGCTGGCGTATCAGGCGCAGCAGGCGGTGCAGAAGGCGTTGTTTGGGCCGGTGCCGGAAGCGGAGCACGTGGATGCTCGACCAGCATTCGCTGCCTGAACTCAAGTGAACACCGTTCAAATGTGGGAGGGGGCTTGCCCCCGATTGGGGTGTGTCAGTCACTGCATGCTTTGACTGAACCATTGCTATCGGGGGCAAGCCCCCTCCCACATTCAGCTTTACCTTGTCAGTTGGATCTGTGCGAATGCTTGCAGCTCGGGGTAGAACCGTCGGAAATCTTCACTCAGCGGCTCGTACAACTCTCGCAACTCCTGCATGGCATGCCCCAGCTCCTCGGGCTGTGTCAGCCGACGCGAAATCCCCCGCAACACCTGCCCCATCACCGCAAATTCACGGTACGAACCCAACCAATCATCCGCTGCCATATACGGCGCAATCTGCGCGAGCCGGCCCGGCAATTGCGGTTCGGCCGCCAGCACGCGGTACACCTGCGAGGTGAAGTGCTCCAGCGGCTGGTCGGCATACAGCGCCCAGTCCCGCGCCAGACAGTGGTCGAAAAACACATCGAGGACGATCCCGGCATAACGCCTGCGGGTCAGGCTGAAGCGCGACAACGCCTCACCTACCAGCGGATGGCTGTCGGTGAAGCGGTCGATGGAACGATGCAACTGGATCGCCGCTTCGATTTGCGGGCTGAACTGGCCCTGCAGGCGGCCTTTGACAAAGTCGCCATACAGGCTGCCCAGCAGTTGCGCAGGAAGTTGGCCGCCCAGGTGCAGATGTGCGAGATAATTCATGGCGCGCAGTCTATCACTGCCGTCAACGTATCGTTATAACCCGATATACCGATTGAGCCTAGGCTCAGATCAAAATCATATTGGTATATCGGGATAGACCGATTTAAAGTTCGCCTCATCGCGATATAACGCTGCACGCAAACGAGCACCTGCCATGTCCATCGACCTCGACGAAATAATAAAAGCCCTGGCGCACCCAGTACGACGAGACATCCTCACCTGGCTGAAAGACCCGAAAGTGCAATTCCCCGAGCAACTGCACAACCACGAATACGGCATCTGCGCCGGGCAGATCGACCAGCGCTGCGGCTTGTCCCAGTCGACCGTGTCGGCCCACCTGGCCACCCTGCAACGCGCCGGGTTGATCAGCAGCCAAAAGGCCGGCCAGTGGCACTTTTTCAAACGCAACGAGGACACCATCCAGGCCTTCCTCGCAGCGCTCACCACCGAACTCAGCGCGCACGACAGCGCAGCGCTGTAACAAGGAACCACGAATGCCCCTCTCGCTACTCATACTGGCCCTCAGCGCCTTCGCCATCGGCACCACCGAGTTCGTCATCATGGGCTTGCTGCCCGATGTGGCGGCGGACTTGGGGGTGTCGATTCCCGGCGCCGGCTGGCTGGTCACCGGCTACGCCCTGGGCGTAGCGATCGGTGCGCCGTTCATGGCACTGGCCACTGCCAGGCTGCCACGCAAGGCGGCCCTGGTAGCGTTGATGGGGATCTTCATTGTCGGCAACCTTTTGTGCGCCCTGGCCAGTGACTACAACGTGCTGATGTTTGCCCGTGTGGTCACCGCGCTGTGCCACGGTGCGTTCTTTGGGATCGGTTCAGTGGTGGCGGCCAACCTGGTGCCGGCCAACAAGCGTGCTTCGGCCGTGGCCCTGATGTTCACCGGCCTGACCCTGGCCAATGTGCTCGGCGTGCCGCTGGGCACCGCACTGGGCCAGGCAGCCGGCTGGCGCTCGACATTCTGGGCGGTGACGGTGATTGGGGTAGTGGCGCTGATCGGCCTGATCCGCTTCCTGCCGGCCAAGCGTGATGAAGAAAAACTCGACATGCGCGCCGAACTGGCCGCCCTCAAGGGCGCCGGCATCTGGCTGTCGCTGAGCATGACCGCGCTGTTCGCCGCGTCCATGTTCACCCTCTTTACCTACGTCGCGCCGCTGCTGGGCGATGTCACCGGTGTGTCGCCCAAGGGCGTGACCTGGACCCTGCTGCTGATCGGCCTGGGCCTCACCGTGGGCAACATCATCGGCGGCAAGTTGGCGGACAAACGCCTGGCCGCCACCCTGGTCGGCGTGTTCATCAGCATGGCGGTGGTCTCCACGGCGCTGGCATGGACCAGCATCGCGGTGATCCCAACTGAAATCACCCTGTTCCTCTGGGCCACCGCCTCGTTTGCCGCCGTGCCGGCGTTGCAGATCAACGTGGTGACCTTCGGCAAGGCTGCACCGAACCTGGTGTCCACCCTGAACATCGGCGCTTTCAACATCGGCAACGCCCTGGGTGCCTGGGTCGGCGGCAGTGTGATTGCCCACGGTTTCGGCCTGACCAGCGTGCCCTTGGCCGCAGCCGCCCTGGCGATTCTCGCGCTGCTGGTGACGCTGATTACCTTCCGTCAGGGCGGCGATGCCGACCTGGCCCCCGCGACCCACTGATCAACCACTTAAAGAGAAAGGTGTTATCCCATGACGACTATTTTCGATCCAATCAAACTGGGCGACCTGGAACTGTCGAACCGCATCATCATGGCGCCGCTGACCCGCTGCCGTGCCGACGCCGGTCGCGTACCCAATGCGCTAATGGCCGAGTACTACGTGCAACGCGCTTCCGCCGGGCTGATCCTCAGCGAAGCCACCTCGGTGACGCCACTGGGCGTGGGCTACCCGGACACCCCGGGCATCTGGTCCAACGACCAGGTGCGCGGCTGGGCCAACGTGACCAAGGCCGTGCACGGCGCAGGCGGCAAGATCTTCCTGCAACTGTGGCACGTGGGCCGTATTTCCCATGAGTCGTACCTGAACGGCGAAACCCCGGTCGCACCGAGCGCGATCCAGCCCAAAGGCCACGTCAGCCTGGTTCGCCCGCTGGCCGACTACCCGACCCCACGCGCCTTGGAAACCGCTGAAATCGCCGACATCATCGACGCCTACCGCACCGGCGCCGAGAACGCCAAGGCCGCCGGTTTCGACGGCGTGGAAATCCATGGCGCCAACGGCTACCTGCTCGACCAGTTCCTGCAGAGCAGCACCAACCAGCGCACCGACCAGTACGGCGGCTCCCTGGAAAACCGTGCACGCCTGCTGCTGGAAGTGACCGACGCCGCCATCGAAGTCTGGGGTGCTGGCCGCGTGGGTGTGCACCTCGCACCGCGCGCCGACTCCCATGACATGGGCGACGACAACCTGGCGGAAACCTTCACCTACGTCGCCAGTGAACTGGGCAAGCGTGGCATCGCCTTCATCTGCTCCCGTGAGAAAGAAGGTGCGGACAGCCTTGGCCCGCAATTGAAGAAAGCCTTCGGCGGCACCTACATCGCCAACGAGCGCTTCACCAAGGACAGCGCCAACGCCTGGCTGGCCTCGGGCAAGGCGGATGCGGTGGCCTTTGGTGTGCCGTTCATTGCCAACCCGGACCTGCCGGCGCGCTTGAAGGCTGATGCGCCGCTGAACGAAGCGCATCCGGAAACCTTCTATGGCAAAGGCCCGGTCGGCTACATCGACTACCCGACCCTGGCGCTGTAATCGTTATTCCGAAGTAGTACGACTACCCAATGTGGGAGGGGGCTTGCCCCCGATAGCGGCGTGTCAGCCAATGAACCGGGTGACTGACACTGTGCTATCGGGGGCAAGCCCCCTCTCACATTTTGATTTGTAGCGTCCAGGAGGAAACATTCCTTCACAGCCCTGCAACAAAATCGCTACAAAATACTTAGGCGGCTACCTATCAACCGCCCGCCAGCCCGTATATAAAGTCACCCCACTAATCAGGCGTAAGGACGATTGACGGTCCTTGGGCTTTACTGTTGACACAACCTGATGCAATTACGCATTTTGTCTTAATTGCGCAGGCTTGGGCTCCAGCGCAGCATGTCCAGCCCGGCGTCCACCCAACGTTCGGCTTCCTGATGCAGTTGGAAGCTGTCGGGTACCAGTAGCCACTGGCCGATCAGCCCGTTGATGTAGGCGTGGATGCACACCGCGCCACGGGTGGTGTCGAGGTTTTCCGGAAGTTGCCCGCGATGGACCGCGTTACGCAATGTCAGGCCGATGCGCAGGTTGCATTCCAGGCTGTGGGTCTGGCGCTGGCGGCGCATGTCGCACATTTCATCGGTGAATTCGCACTTATGGAACAAGATCTCGTTGATGCGCCGGGTTTTCGGGTCCAGGGCCACTTGATGGAACAAATGAATCAACAACTTGCGCATACAGCCCAGCGGGTCGAGTTCATCCTCGCTTTCACTGGCCCTGGCCAACTCGTCCAGCGGCTCATGCAGCGTGTCGAGCAGTGCCTGCAGCAAATCGGATTTATTGCTGAAATGCCAGTAGATAGCACCCCGCGTCACACCGGCCAGCGCGGCGATATCCGCCAGCGTGGTCCGCGCAACGCCACGCTCATAGAAGGCTTGCTCGGCGGCTTGGAGAATCTGGCTGCGCGTTTCCTGAGCTTCCTCTTTGGTGCGACGAACCATGGCAGTAAAACCTCAATCGGGACACGGTGGGTGGTGGTTGGCCACCGTCTGAATACTTGTGGGACGACACCGTCATGGGCGCCGAACGTACTAAAATCGAGGCTTTGGACGTTGCTTTGTCAACATTCCGCGAAGCCTGTCAAGAGTTTACAAACAACCATGAACGTAAGTATATTGCGTAGCAAGCTACTTATCCACTCACAGCTTGTTTTTTACCCTTCCACACTTCTTGTGCGCACCCTGCGCGCCTGACCCGAGGATCTTCATGCAACTTAAGCCAGCTGTTACCGCTCTGGTCACTGCCGTCGCCCTGGCATCGCTGCTCAGCGGATGTAAAAAGGAAGAAGCGGCTCCGCCCGCCCAAACCCCTCAGGTCGGCGTGGTCACCATTCAACCGCAAGCCTATACCCTGACGACCGAGCTGCCAGGCCGCACCACCGCCTACCGCATTGCGGAAGTTCGCCCACAGGTCAACGGCATCATTCTCAAGCGCCTGTTCAAGGAAGGCGGCGACGTGAAGGAAGGGCAACAGCTCTACCAGATCGACCCGTCGGTGTATGACGCCACCCTGAAAAGCGCACAAGCCAGCCTGACCCAGACCAAGTCCATCTCCGACCGCTACAAGCAGTTGGTCGATGAGCAGGCCGTCAGCCGTCAGGAATACGACACCGCCGTTGCCAACCGCATGACCGCGGAAGCAAACGTTCAAACCGCCCAGATCAACGTGCGCTACACCAAAGTGTTCGCGCCGATCTCCGGGCGTATCGGCCGTTCTTCGGTGACCGAAGGTGCGCTGGTCAGCAACGGCCAGACCGATGCCATGGCCGTCATCCAGCAACTGGACCCGATCTACGTCGACGTCACGCAGTCCTCGGCTGAAATGCTGAAACTGCGCCGCGACCTGGAAAGCGGCCAGCTGGAAAAAGCCGGCGCCAACGCGGCCAAGGTCAAGCTGACCCTGGAAGACGGCACTGCTTATGGCCAGGACGGCAAGCTGGAATTCTCCGAAGTGTCGGTCGACCAGACCACTGGCTCCGTGACCCTGCGCGCCGTGTTCCCCAACCCTGACCACACCCTGCTGCCGGGCATGTTCGTGCACGCCCAATTGCAAGCCGGCGTGAACAGCAAGGCCATCCTGGCGCCACAACAAGGCGTGACCCGCGATATCAAAGGTATCCCGACCGCCATGGTGGTGAACAAGGACAACAAGGTCGAGCAGCGTCAACTGGTGGCCAACCGCACCGCCGGCGCCTACTGGCTGGTGGAAAAAGGCCTGGACGCCGGTGACCGCGTGATCACCGAAGGCCTGCAATTCATCAAGCCGGGCATCGAAGTCAAGGTCAAGGACGCCGACAACGCCAAGCCTGCCGGTTCTGCTCCAGCTCCTGCCGCAGCTGCTGGCCAGGGGGAGTAACCCATGTCGAAATTTTTTATCGACCGTCCCATTTTCGCCTGGGTAATTGCCCTGGTGATCATGCTGGTCGGGGCACTGTCGATCCTGAAGTTGCCCATCAACCAATACCCGGCCATCGCGCCAACCGCCATCGACATCCAGGTGACCTACCCAGGCGCGTCCGCACAAACCGTGCAGGACACCGTGGTGCAGGTGATCGAGCAGCAACTCAACGGTATCGACAACCTGCGTTATGTCGCCTCGGACAGTAACTCCGACGGCAGCATGACCATCACCGCGACGTTCAACCAGGGTACCAACCCGGACATCGCCCAGGTTCAGGTGCAGAACAAGCTGAACCTGGCGACCCCACTGCTGCCGCAAGAGGTGCAGCAGCAGGGTATCCGCGTGACCAAGTCGGTGAAGAACTTCCTGATGGTGATCGGTCTGGTGTCGGAAGACGGCAGCATGACCAAGGACGACCTGTCCAACTACATCGTGTCCAACATCCAGGACCCGATCTCGCGGACGGCAGGTGTAGGTGACTTCCAGGTGTTCGGTTCGCAGTACGCCATGCGTATCTGGCTCGACCCGGCCAAGTTGAACAACTTCCAGTTGACCCCGGTCGACGTCAGCAGCGCCATTGCGGCACAGAACGTCCAGGTGGCCACCGGCCAATTGGGCGGCCTACCTGCCCTGCCCGGCACCCAGCTGAACGCAACCATCATCGGCAAGACCCGCCTGCAGACCGCAGAAGAGTTCGGCAAGATCCTGATGAAGGTCAATACCGACGGCTCGCAGGTTCGCCTGCGTGACATCGCGCGGATCGAACTGGGCGGCCAGAACTACAGCATCAGTGCGCAGTTCAACGGCAAGCCGGCATCGGGTATGGCGATCAAGCTCGCCTCGGGCGCCAACGCCCTGGACACCGCCAAGGCCATCCGTGCCACCGTGGCGTCCCTGGAACCGTTCTTCCCGCCAGGCATGAAGGCGGTGGTGCCGTATGACACCACGCCGGTGGTGACCGAATCGATCTCCGGTGTAGTCCACACCCTGGTCGAAGCGATCGTGCTGGTGTTCCTGGTGATGTTCCTGTTCCTGCAGAACTTCCGCGCCACCATCATCACCACCATGACCGTACCGGTGGTATTGCTGGGGACCTTCGGGATCCTGGCCGCGTTCGGCTTCACCATCAACACCCTGACCATGTTCGGCATGATCCTGGCCATCGGCCTGCTGGTGGACGATGCCATCGTCGTGGTGGAAAACGTCGAGCGGGTAATGGCCGAGGAACACCTGTCGCCCAAAGAGGCGACGGTCAAGTCCATGGGCCAGATCCAAGGCGCACTGGTCGGTATTGCCCTGGTGCTGTCGGCGGTACTGTTGCCGATGGCATTCTTCGGCGGCTCCACCGGTGTGATCTACAAACAGTTCTCCATCACCATTGTTTCGGCCATGGCGTTGTCGGTACTGGTTGCCCTGATCTTCACCCCGGCCTTGTGCGCCACCATGCTCAAGCCGATCGACCCTGAGAAGCACGGCCAACCCAAGCGTGGTTTCTTCGGCTGGTTCAACCGCACCTTCGACCGTGGCGTACTGAGCTACGAGCGCGGCGTGGGCAACATGATCAAGCACAAGTTTCCTGCATTCTTCGTGTACCTGATCATCTTCGCCGGCATGATCTGGCTGTTCACCCGCATTCCGAGCGCGTTCCTGCCGGAAGAAGACCAGGGCGTAATCTTTGCCCAGGTGCAGACCCCGGTCGGCTCTTCAGCCGAACGTACGCAGAAAGTCATCGACGACATGCGTGCCTTCCTGCTCAACGACAAGGAAGGCGAGCCGGGCGAAGGCAAGGCGGTGAAATCGGTATTTACCGTTAACGGCTTCAACTTCGCCGGTCGTGGCCAGAGTTCGGGCCTGGCGTTCGTGATGCTCAAGCCGTGGGATGAACGGGATGCATCCACCTCGGTATTCGAAGTGGCCAAGCGTGCCCAGGGTTACTTCTTCGGTGCCTTCAAGGACGCCATGGTGTTCGCCATCGTGCCGCCTTCGGTACTGGAGTTGGGTAACGCCACCGGTTTCGACGTGTTCCTGCAAGACCAGGGCGGCGTTGGCCACCAGAAGCTGATGGATGCACGCAACCAGTTCCTCGGGGCTGCCGCGCAAAGCAAGATCCTCGCGGGTGTGCGCCCCAACGGCGTGAACGATGAGCCGCAGTACGAGCTTACCGTCGACGACGAGAAGGCCAGTGCCCAGGGCATTACGCTGTCGAGCATCAACCAGACCCTGGCGATTGCCCTGGGTGGCAGCTACGTCAACGACTTCATCGACCGTGGTCGGGTGAAGAAGGTGTACGTGCAAGGTGAAGCCGCTGGCCGGATGTCCCCTGAAGACCTGGACAAATGGTACGTGCGCAGCGACTCCGGGAAGATGGTGCCGATGTCGGCCATTTCCTCGGGCAAGTGGATCTACGGTTCGCCCAAGCTCTCGCGCTACAACGGTGTAGCGGCGATGGAAATCCTCGGTACCCCGGCCCCGGGCTACAGTACCGGTGACGCCATGGCCGAAGTCGAACGTATCGCCAAGCAACTGCCGGCCGGTATCGGCTACGCGTGGACGGGCCTGTCGTACGAAGAACGCCTGTCCGGCTCCCAGGCGCCTGCGCTGTACGCGTTGTCGCTGCTGGTGGTGTTCCTGTGCCTCGCGGCCCTGTACGAAAGCTGGTCGATCCCGATTGCGGTGGTGCTGGTAGTGCCACTGGGTGTGGTGGGTGCGTTGATCGCCACCAGCATGCGTGGGCTGTCCAACGACGTGTTCTTCCAGGTGGGCCTGTTGGTGACGGTGGGCCTGGCGGCGAAAAACGCCATCCTGATCGTGGAGTTCGCCAAAGAACTTCACGAACAGGGTAAGGGCATTGTCGAGTCGGCCATCGAGGCCTCGCGGATGCGTCTGCGCCCGATCATCATGACCTCCATGGCGTTCATCCTCGGCGTATTGCCGCTGGCGATCTCCTCGGGTGCAGGTTCGGGCAGCCAGCACGCCATCGGTACCGGTGTAATCGGCGGTATGATCACGGCCACTGTGCTGGCGATCTTCTGGGTGCCTCTGTTCTTCGCAACCGTATCCGCCGCCGGCGAACGTAAAAAGACTGACACAACTGAAACCCCTAAAGAGGCTGGCCAATGAGCAAGTCGCTACTTTCCCTAGCCGTCACCGCATTCGTGCTCAGTGGCTGCTCGCTGATACCTGACTATCAGCGCCCCGAAGCGCCGGTGGCCGCACAGTTCCCGCAGGGGCCGGCGTATTCGTCGGCCCAGGCGCCGAGCCAGGCCGCTGTCGAGCAGGGCTGGAAGCAGTTTTTCCATGACCCTGCCCTGCAACAGCTGATCCAGACCGCGCTGGTGAACAACCGTGACCTGCGTGTCGCGGCCCTGAACATCGACGCCTATGCCGCGCAGTACCAGATCCAGCGCGCCGACCTGTTCCCGGCCGTGTCGGCCACGGGCAGCGGCAGCCGCTCGCGTACTCCGGCCCGCTTGTCGCAGACCGGCGAATCGAGCATCAGCAGCCAATACTCGGCCGGTCTCGGGATCAGCTCGTATGAGCTGGACCTGTTCGGTCGCGTACGCAGCCTGAGCGAAGAAGCCCTGCAAAAGTACTTCGCCACCGAAGAAGCACGGCGCAGTACCCAGATCAGCCTGGTGGCCAGTGTGGCCAACGCCTACCTGACCTGGCAGGCCGACAAGGAACTGCTCAAGCTGACCCAGGACACCCTGGACGCGTACGAGCAAAGCTTCAAGCTCACCTCGCGCAGCAACGAAGTCGGCGTGGCCTCGGCCCTCGACCTGAGCCAATCGCGTACCTCGGTGGAAAACGCCCGGGTCGCCCTGGCGCGTTACACCCGCCAGGTGGCACAGGACGAAAACAGCCTGACCCTGCTGCTGGGCACCGGGCTGCCGGCGAATATCGCCAGCAAGCCGCTGTCGGATAACCTGCTCAGCGAAGTGCCGGCCGGCTTGCCATCGGACCTGCTGCAACGTCGTCCCGACATCATGCAAGCCGAGTACAACCTCAAGGCCGCCAACGCCAACATCGGTGCGGCCCGCGCAGCGTTCTTCCCGAGCATCAGCCTGACCGCCAGCGCCGGCACCGCGAGCCCTAACCTGGGCGGCCTGTTCAAAGGCGGTTCGGGCACCTGGTCGTTCGCCCCGCAGATCAACATCCCGATCTTCAACGCCGGTAGCCTGCGCGCCAGCCTGGACTACTCGAAGATCCAGAAAGAGATCAACGTGGCCAACTACGAGAAGGCGATCCAGACCGGCTTCCAGGAAGTCTCCGACGGCCTTGCCGCACGTGAGACCTACAAGCAGCAACTGGACGCCCAGCGTGGCTTCGTCGCGGCCAACCAGGATTACTACCGCCTGGCCGAGCGTCGCTACCGCATCGGTGTCGACAGCAACCTGACGTTCCTCGATGCCCAGCGCCAACTGTTCAGTGCCCAGCAATCGCTGATCACCGACCGCCTGGCGCAGCTCACCAGCGAGGTCAACCTGTACAAGGCCCTCGGCGGTGGCTGGAACGAGCAGACCGCGAAGAACGAGCCGTTGAAAGAAGAAGCACCGGCACTGAAGTTGTTCTGATAACAACCGCGTCAACGAAGCCCACCTTTTGGTGGGCTTTTTACTTTTCTGCACCGGTCAACTTGCGTTCGATCATCGCCCACAACCCGCTCTCCCCCACTTTCATCGCCCCCGCACTGCCCCGCACCATGGCCGCCACCTGCATAAACCCAATAACAACAGGTCCTTACGCCATGAGCACTCTCCACCCGCGCCGGCTCTTGCTGGCAACCGCTGTCGCCAGTCTTGCCCTGCCCGTCCTCGCCGAGGAACACGGCTTTGTCGAGGACGCCAGCGCCAACCTCAACCTGCGCAATTTCTTCTTCAACCGCAATTTCACCAACCCGACCAAGACCCAGGGCGGCGCGCAGGAGTGGACGCAGAGTTTCATCCTTGACGCCAAGTCTGGCTTTACCCAGGGCACGGTGGGCTTCGGCGTGGATGTGCTGGGGTTGTACTCGTTGAAGCTCGATGGCGGGCGTGGCACCGGGGGGACCCAACTGCTGCCGCTGGACCACGACGGCCGCCCGGCGGATGAATTCGGGCGCCTGGGCGTGGCGTTCAAGGCGCGGATCTCGAAGACGGAAGTGAAGGTCGGCGAATGGATGCCGGTGCTGCCGATCCTGCGCTCGGACGATGGCCGCTCCCTGCCGCAAACCCTGCGCGGCGGGCAGATCACCTCCAAGGAGATCGACGGCCTGACCCTCTACGGTGGCCAGTTCCGCGCCAACAGCCCGCGCGACGACAGCAGCATGAGCGACATGTCGATGTTCGGCAAAGCCGCGTTCACCTCGGACCGCTTCAACTTCCAGGGCGGCGAATACCTGTTCAACGACAAACGCACCCAGATCGGCCTGTGGAATGCCCAGCTCAAGGACATCTACAGCCAGCAGTTTGTCAACCTGACCCACAGCCAGCCGTTGGGCGACTGGACCCTGGGCGCCAACCTGGGCTTTTTCTACGGCAAGGACGATGGCAGCGCCCGCGCCGGCGAGCTGGACAACAAGACCTGGTCTGGCCTGTTCTCTGCCAAATACGGCGGCAACACCTTCTACGTCGGCCTGCAAAAGCTCACTGGCAACAGCGCCTGGATGCGCGTCAACGGCACCAGCGGCGGCACCCTGGCCAACGACAGTTACAACAGCAGCTACGACAATGCCCAGGAGAAGTCCTGGCAAGTGCGCCACGACTACAACTTCGCCGCCCTCGGCGTGCCCGGCCTGACCCTGATGAACCGCTATATCAGCGGCAGCAACGTACACACCGGCACCCTCACTGACGGCAAGGAATGGGGCCGCGAAAGCGAATTGGGCTACACCGTACAGAGCGGCAGCCTGAAGAACCTGACCGTGCGCTGGCGCAATTCCAGCATGCGTCGCGACTACAGCAACAACGAGTTCGACGAGAACCGGTTGATCGTCAGTTACCCGATCAGCCTGCTGTAAAGCCGCACAACATTTATCCTGGGAACGATTTAAAGCGTCCGGCCGACTTCACGAGACAGGGCCAATGCCTGGCTCTCCCACAGGGATCTCACATGGACGCTTTAAATCGTATTGCATGCTCCACGGTCTTCAGCAACAGTTGCTATACACCCGACACGCCTCCTCAACTGGCGTTCACGCCCGACAATCCGGTTCAAGCGCATCGGCATCCGTTTCTGGATGATGGAAATTTGAAGGCCGGCGGGCAATCAGTCTGGGACTTTGACAACAGCCTCAGCAACAGCCTGATCCTTGAAACCGGCGACAAAGCGGACCGGGTCCACATCAGCCAGACCCTGCCAGGCCAGTTGGACGTGAAGGTCAATGGCCGGTTGTATCGCTTTGACAGCCACGATAAAAACGGCGAGCCACTGACCTTTCACCTCAAGACCCACGGCGGTAACGACAACATCCGCATTGACGCCAACGTGACCCAGCCCATCACGGTGGATGCCGGGGACGGCAATGATCGGGTGCGCGCCGGCGGTGGCTACACCCGCCTGTTCGGCGGTCCTGGCAACGACGTACTTCACCTCGGCAGCGGCCTTGGCTACGCCGAAGGTAACGACGGCGATGACATGATCTTTGGCGGTAGCGGCGACAACGTGATCTATGGCAACAACGGCAATGACCGCCTTTACGCCGGTGCCGGGCCAAAAAGCAAAACCAGCTACCTGGATGGCGGCAACGGCAATGACCGCCTGTATGCCGGCAACGGCCATACCGTGCTGCATGGCGGCGCTGATAATGACCGCTTGATCGGCCACGACCGCAGTACGTTCTATACCGGCAGCGGTCGTGATGCAGTGGTTGCCAATCGCCCCGGCGACCTGATCTACGCTCAATCCGGCGATACGATCCGACACCTCAACGGCTCGAGATTAACCACCGTCACGCCTGACCACGCGCCACTTGAAGGGTTTGTCATAAAAGGCTCGGCCGACTTCATCCAACGGGTCGAAGACGATCTGGCCTTGCTGCGCAGCTCCCCTCAGGGCAAACAGATGCTTGCCGAAATGAACGCGATAGCCCGGCGCAACGGCGCACCGGTGACAGTGGTGGAGGACCTGCTCGACACAGGAAGCGGCTACACCTATGGCAGCCTGGAACTTAAAGACTTGTTGCAACACGAACGCCCGCCGGTGGACGGCGACGACCCCAAGTGGGGTTTCATGGTCGACGGCGTGCCAGGGTCGCGGGCTGACCGGGCTGAAATCTCCTACAACCGCTCAGCCCTGGAAGTACTGTCCGGCGTGACGTACTCACCTATCACCGTTCTCTATCACGAAATGGTCCACGCCTATGACGCCGGTAACGGCACTGCGCTGGCAGGCTCGACCGTGGAGACGTTCAAGGGTGAATCATTCGATGTCCCCAACAGCGAACGTCAAGCCGTAGGGTTGCCGACCACGCCCGAGTTTCCCCCCAACCCCAAACCTTTCACTGAAAATGCCTTGAACGAAGAGATGGGCAAGCCGCTGCGCACCCAATACGTCGGTTGAGCCTGAACCGCGCTCGTTGGTCAGGCGGTAACCTCACACCAACCATCTTGCTGTATCGTGCGCGCCTGCCGCTGCTGATCCACCCAGCAGCGGCCTCCTATTCGAGCCCGCGCCCACCATGAAACCCTTCGCCATCGCCTCCGCCGTGCTTGCCCTGGCCCTGAGCCTCAGCGGCTGTATTGGCGCGCCCATCGCCCTGACACCGCAGACCGAGCAGCGCCTGCAAAGCCAGGCGCCGATCCGCTTTCTGCTGACGTTCGACGACGGTCCCAGCGCGTCGGGCTACAACAACCCGAGCCGCTCAGTGGTGGCGGACCTGGCGCAAAACCCGGTACTGCCGGGGATCAAGGCGGTGTTCTTCCTGCAAACCGAAGCCTCGCGCTCCGGCGGCAGTTCAAGGGGCCGCAAGACCATGGAGCGCGAGTATGCGGCGGGCCACATCCTCGCCTTCCACACCGCCACGGCGTTTCACACCAACCATCGCTGGCTGAATGACGCCGAACTGGAACGCACCCTCACCCAGGGTGCCGCTGACATTGCGGCGATCACCGGCAACCCGCCGGTACTGGTCCGCCCGCCGTTCTGGAATTACGACCGCCGCACCTTCGCCGCCTACCAGCGTCACGGCATGCAGGTGCTGCTCACGGATTTGAGTGCCAATGACGGCAAGATCTGGGGCTTCAACGGCAGCCCACGGCGCCGGGCCAATTTGTATCGGCAACTGTCGGTGGTGCGCGAACACATTGCGCTGGGCGAGCTGCCAACGGTGGATGGCGTGATCCCTGTGGTGGTGACCTTCCACGACATCAATCGCTACACCGCACGGCATATGCAGGAGTACTTGCAGATCCTGCTGGACAGTGCACGGATCAACGGCATGAAGACCGCCGCTGAACCGTTCTACACCGATACGGCAGCTCTGCAACGTGCGGCACTGGCGCGCACGGTGAAGGATGTGAGTGAGCCGGTGCATCTGCCGGGCGTGTGGAATTGGGTATGGGATGCCGACTCCCACTGACGCCTATTCGCGCGATTCAACCCCCAACTCATCCCACACCGATTCAGCCAGGTGAAACGTCGCATTCGCCGCCGGAATCCCGCAGTAGATCGCGCTCTGCATCAGCACTTCCTTGATCTCGGCGCGGGTCACGCCATTGCTGGCGCCGAAGTGGAGGTACCTAACCGACCTGCATGCAATTGGATCGGGGATTCTGACTCTCGCTAAACTGAAAACGGAACTATTACGTAAAAAAAACCAATCAGGAGGTACCTCACGTTTTTAATTTAATGGTCAACCGATGATTAAAAATTACCCGACCCTGCCCTCACCCGCTGAAAAATATAAATTATCAGAGTCTACTGAAAACTCTGACACTCCTGTATTTATCAGCGGAGAACGCAACAGCTCAAGTGCGCATACTGAGCGACCAGGAACACCTCGTCCCACCATAGACCAAGAACCTTTATATACAACCATCATTCAACCAACCCTTGTGTATCAAGATGAAAATATAAAAGTCACTAGGGAAGAAACCATAACATCAATGAAAAACTACCCCTCCAATGGCGCTGAGCTAAAGTCCGACAACCTTATTATAGAAACCGGCAACAAAGCCGACTCTATTCGCGTGCGCAAAGGCAAAGATGAAACCCTCGACATCGTAGTTAACGAAAAGCGCTACACTGTACAGCCTAACCGTTACACGACAGGTGACGCTGTTCAAAAAATAACTATTCGAACTCACAGAGGAAACGACACCATCAAAGTCGACAAAGATGTATCAACTGAAATCATTATAGAAAGCGGAGACGGTGATGACGACATCACTGCACGCGGGGCCCGCTCCCGCATCTTTGGCGGAGGGGGTAATGACACAATAAGACTTGGTTCCGGAACTTATTATGTTGAAGGCAATGACGGCAACGATACCATACGTGCGGGCCGGGGCATAAGTTATCTATACGGCAATAAGGGTAACGACCGTATATTCGGAGCCAAGGCGAAAATGGTCTACATGAATGGAGGCCCTGGAGATGACAAACTTTATGGTAGTAAACGTGGACACACCGTGATGAACGGAGGCTTAGGTGACGACCTATTACAAGGTAAAGCTTTGACTACCTTCTATGCAGGTGCAGGCAATGACAAAATAGAATCAAACCATCGCTTTGATGCTATCTACGCGAAGCCAAGCGACTCAGTACAAAAACATCCAGACAATATTGTCAACCCTATTAACTACCTGCACGTCGGAGCCACAGGAATTAAAGTTGAAGGCTCGCCTGAATTTAAGCAGCGCGTCCAAGATGACTTGGAAATGCTGAGATCCTCGCCTACAGGTCAAAAAATGCTGCAGTTTCTAGATTCGAAAGCAGCAGTAAATGGTGTGCCACTAAAAATATTCGAAGTTGAATCCCAGGAAAGCAGCTATTACTACGGGCACAACCCAAACGAGATGAAACTCACAGAAGAAGGCAGAGCGTCCGAACACGCAGAAACATCAGATTTTGGTTTTATTCAAAATGGAAAAAGTGGCACACCCGACAGGGGAGGCGAAGTAGGCTACAATCGCTCCTTTATCGATTCCGAGCCCAACCCTGTCATTGGACCTCACAACTTCCTATATCATGAACTGTCGCATGCTTGGAACGGTATGAATGGTACAAAGCAACCCGACTACAACTCCGGCGAACAGAACATCGAACTTCAAGCCGTCGGCCTACCCACCAACAAACCCGACTTTGATTACGATAACGATCCAAAAACACCGCTCACTAATACCAACCCGGCCCCCTTCAATGAAAATGCTCTTCGTAAAGAGATGAGGGAGCCAAAGCGGGAAAGGTACGCACACGTTAGGGATTACAATGGCGATTACGATAGCGATGAATAAATCCAACCGGATATCACGTTTGTCTCAGGTCCCAAGCTTACGCTTGTGACTCGACCCCCAGCTCATCCCACACCGATTCAGCCAGGTGAAACGTCGCATTCGCCGCCGGAATCCCGCAGTAGATCGCGCTCTGCATCAGCACTTCCTTGATCTCGGCACGGGTCACGCCGTTGCTGGCGGCGGCGCGCAGGTGCAGCTTGAGTTCTTCGCTGCGGTTCATGCCGATCAGCATGGCGATGGTGATCAGGCTGCGGGTGTGCCGCGGCAGTCCCGGGCGGGTCCAGATGTCACCCCAGGCGTGACGGGTGATCATTTCCTGGAATTCGCTGTTGAACTCGGTCAGGGCATTGAGGCTGCGGTCGACATGAGCATCGCCCAGCACTTCGCGGCGCACTTGCAGGCCTTCGGCGTAACGTTGTTTCTCGTCCACAAACAGCTCCTCAGCGGGCCAGCAGGAATTCAATGACGCAGTCGCTGAACGCAGCGCCCGCCTGCACATTGGACAGGTGCGCCGCATAGAACTCGGCGTACTCGGCGCCCTGCACATGGTTCTGGATAAAGTGGCTGCCGGCCGGTGGGGTGACCGCATCGTCGGTGCCGGCAATCACTAACGTCGGCACTTTGATCACGGCCAGTTGCTCACGAAAATCCGCATCGCGCACCGCCGCGCAATTGGCGGCGTAACCTTCAGGCGAGGTCGCCGCGAGCATGTCGGTAATCTGCTTGGCCTGATGCGGGTTGGCCGCTGCGAAATCAGCCGTGAACCAGCGTGCAATCGATGCGTCACGCAGCGCCACCATCGCGTCGGCGCCGTCACGCAGAACCATCTCGATGCGTGGGTTCCACACCTCGGGCGTGCCGATCTTGGCGGCGGTGTTGCATACCACCAGGCGGTTCAGGCGCTCGCCTGCGTTGATCCCCAGCCATTGACCGATCAGGCCCCCCATGGACAAACCGCAGAAATGCGCGCGTTGGATATCCAGCGCATCCAGCAGCGCGATCACGTCGCGACCGAGCTGCTCGATGCTGTACGGCCCCGGAGTGACCAGGGATTTGCCATGGCCACGGGTGTCGAAACGCAGCACGCGAAAGTGCTGGGTGAAGGCCGGGATCTGGATGTCCCACATATGCAGGTCGGTGCCCAGTGAGTTGGACAGCACCAGCACAGGCGCATCCACAGGCCCGTCCAGTTGGTAATGCAGGTCGCCTTCGGCGAGGTGTACAAATGCCACGGTGGTCTCCTCAAGCAAAGTGTTCGGCTACGGCGCGGGTGACCCAGGTGCGGGCCTGGCCCAGGTAGTGGGCCGGGTCGAGCAGGCGGTCCAGTTCGGCCGCCGACAGCTCGGCGGTGACTTGCGGCTCATCCGCCAGTACCGCACGCAGATGCCGTTGCTCGGCAACCGCGCGTTTGCAGCAGTGTTCCAGCAGGTGATGCGCAGTCTCCCGGCCGAGGCGTTGGGCGAGCACGATGCTGACGGCTTCGGCCAGCACCAGGCCTTGGGTCAGGTCGAGGTTTTGGCCCATGCGCTCGGGGTCGACTTCCAACCCTTCGCTCACCAGCAGCGCCTGCTGCAACGCGCCGGAGACCAAGCAGCAGATCTGCGGCAGGGTTTCCCATTCGGCATGCCACAGACCCAGGCTGCGCTCGTGCTCCTGGGGCATGGCGCTGAACATCGTCGATACCAGGCCCGGCACGCGGGTCGCCGCGCTGATCAGCACGGCCGCGCCCACCGGGTTGCGCTTGTGCGGCATGGTGGACGAACCACCCTTGCCCGGTGCGGACGGCTCGAACACCTCCGCCGCTTCGGTCTGCATCAACAGGCTGATATCGCGGCCCAGTTTGCCGAGGCTGCCGGCGATCAAGCCAAGCACAGCGGCGAACTCCACCAGTCGATCACGCTGGGTGTGCCAAGGTTGTTCGGGCAGGGTCAGTTGCAGCTCGTTTGCCAAGGCTTCAGCCACCGGCATGGCCTGTTCGCCCAGCGCGGCCAAGGTGCCGGACGCGCCGCCGAACTGCAGCACCAGCAAACGCGGCTTCAGCTGCGCCAATCGTTGCCGACTGCGCGTGACCGCCCCCAGCCAACCGGCGATCTTCATCCCCAGGGTGACCGGCGTCGCGTGTTGCAACCAGGTGCGTCCAGCCAACGGCACGGCGGCGTAACGCTGGGCCTGGGCGGCCAGAATATCCCCCAGGCGCGCCAGGTCGGTTTCGATCAGCGCCAGCGCCCGTCGCAGCTGCAACACCAGGCCGGTGTCCATCACATCCTGGCTGGTCGCGCCCAAATGCACATAACGTTCGGCCCCGGCATCTTCACTGGCAATCAACTTGCCCAGCGCCTTTACCAACGGAATCGCCGAATTCCCCGCCGTGGCAATCGCCACGCCGAGGGCATCCACGTCGTACAGCGAGGCCAGGCAGGCCTGGGCAATCGGTGCGACAGCGGCCTGGGGAATCAACCCGACCCGGGCCTGGGCCCGAGCCAATCCGGCTTCGAAATCCAGCATGCCCTGCAGGCGTCCGCTGTCGCAGAACACCTCGGCCATGCTGTCGGCCGTGAAGTAAGCGTCGAACAATTGATTGCTCGTGCGCAGTGTCATAACGCGTCCCTTATAGATCGTGGTGCAAGTACTCCGCCTGTTTCGGCAGGCGCAAGCTGAACAGGAAGGCCACCGCCATCATGCCGGTGACGTACCAGTAGAAGGTGTTTTCCATGCCCATGGACTTGAGGCCCAGGGCCACGTATTCCGCCGAGCCACCGAAGATCGCGTTGGCCACTGCGTAGGCCAGGCCCACACCCAGGGCGCGGACGTGAGGCGGGAACATTTCCGCTTTCACCAGGCCGCTGATAGAGGTGTAGAAGCTGACGATGGCCAGGGCCAGGGAGATCAGCACGAAGGCCAGGAACGGGCTGGTCACGGTTTTCAGGGTCAGCAGGATCGGCACGGTGCACAAGGTGCCGAGGGCGCCGAACCAGAGCATCGAGTTACGACGGCCGATCTTGTCCGAGAGCATGCCGAACAGCGGCTGCATGCACATGTACACGAACAGTGCGCCAGTCATGATGTAACTGGCGGTCTTGGCGTGCATCCCGGCGGTGTTCACCAGGTACTTCTGCATGTAGGTGGTAAAGGTGTAGAAAATCAGCGAGCCGCCGGCGGTGTAGCCGAGCACCGTGATAAACGCCGCCTTGTGGTTGCGAAACAGCGCGGCGATGCTGCCGGCGTCCTTGTCCTGGCGCATTTCCTTGCTGGTGGTTTCCTTGAGGGTGCGCCGCAGCAGCAGAGAGATCACCGCCGCGATGGCGCCGATCACGAAGGGAATCCGCCAGCCCCAGGCGCGCAGTTCTTCTTCGGTCAGGATCTGTTGCAGGATCACCACCACCAGTACCGCCAGCAGTTGCCCGCCGATCAGGGTCACGTATTGGAACGAGGCGAAGAAACCGCGCTGGCCCTTGAGCGCAACTTCACTCATGTAGGTCGCCGTGGTGCCGTATTCGCCACCCACCGACAGGCCCTGGAACAATCGGGCGACCAGCAACAATGCCGGAGCCCAGGCTCCGATGTCTTTGTAAGTGGGCAGGAAGGCAATGACCAAGGAACCGGCACACATCATCAGCACCGAGATCATCATCGAGTTCTTGCGCCCGTGCTTGTCGGCCACCCGGCCAAACAGCCAGCCGCCGATAGGTCGCATCAGGAAGCCGGCGGCGAACACGCCAGCGGTGTTGAGCAGTTGCACCGTGGGGTCGTCCGACGGGAAAAACGCCGGGGCAAAGTAAATGGCGCAGAAGGCATAGACGTAGAAGTCGAACCATTCGACGAGGTTGCCGGAGGATGCCCCGACAATCGCAAAAATCCGTTTGCTGCGTTCTTCTCCGGTGTAGTGACTGGTTGTTGTTGTCATGTTTTTTTCACTCAGTGGGAACGGTTATAGCCTAGACATACTTTGCAACAACCATGTTCCGCAAGAAGACTTTTGGATGTGTGTTACCTGAAGCCTGATTCCTGTAGGAGCGAGCTTGCTCGCGAAAATCGCCAACGATGACGCGGGCAGCCTGAATGAATGCGGCGCTCTCAGGTTTTTCGCGAGCAAGCTCGCTCCTACAGGGCTGGGTCAATAATCGAAGAACACCGTCTCTTTATCCGTCCCCTGCAGAATCACATTCCACTGATACACCCCCGCCGCATCCTGCCGGGCGATCAAGGTACTGCGACGCTCTGCTGGCACACACGCCAGCAACGGGTCATCCCCATTCAGCGCCTCGCCCTCGAAATAAATCCGCGTAAGCAAGTGCTTCACCAACCCACGGGCAAACACCAGTACCACCAGGTGCGGCGCCTGGGTGGTGCCCTTCAGGCCCGGCACGGCGCCCGGCTTGATGGTGGTAAAGCGGAACCGCCCTTCGGCATCCACCGGCACCCGGCCGAAACCGTCGAAGTTCGGGTCAAGCGCTTTGTCCTGCTCATCTTCCGGGTGGTCATACTTGCCGGCGGCGTTGGCCTGCCAGACTTCGAGCATGGCGTCGTTGACGACATCGCCGTTGCCATCCACCACTTGCCCGCTGATCGCCACGCGCTCGCCAAGGGTGGCGGCCACGGTGAGGTCTTCGCGGTTCAGCCAGGTCAGGCCGATGTGGTAATACGGCCCGACGGTGTGGGACGTGGTCGCGTTGAGTGTCATCTCATTTCTCCATCGGCGTAGCGTCGCGGCCGCGCAGGACGATGTCCCAGCGGTAGCCGAGGGCATAGGAAGGAATGGTTTTTTCCAGGTCGAAGCGGGCGATCAAGCGTTCCTTGGCCGAAGTGTCCGGTACGCAGTTGTAGATCGGGTCGTACGCCAGCAGCGGGTCGCCGGGGAAGTACATCTGCGTGACCAGGCGCGTCAGCACGCTCGGGCCGAACAGCGAAAAGTGGATATGCGCCGGGCGCCACGCATTGTGGTGGTTGCCCCACGGGTAGGCGCCGGGCTTGATGGTCTGGAACTGGTACCAGCCATCAGCGTCGGTGACCGTGCGGCCGGTGCCGGTGAAGTTCGGGTCCAGCGGTGCGTCGTGCAGATCGCGCTTGTGGTTGTAGCGCCCGGCAGCGTTGGCTTGCCAGATCTCTACAAGAATGCCCGGCACCGGCAGACCGTTTTCATCGAGCACACGACCATGAATGATGATGCGTTCGCCCTGGGGCTCGCCTTCATGCTGGGCGGTGAGGTCGTTGTCCTTCTCGTTGACCCGCTCGGCACCGATGGTCGGGCCGGTGATTTCCGACAAGGAATGGGGCAGGAACACCAAAGGCTGCGACGGCGAACGCAGGTTCGTCGACTGGTAGGCCGGGTGCAGGTAATCCGGTTGAGTGCCCGCTTGCGGGCGCCGGTATCCGGGCTTGTCACTCATGGAGCAATCCTCTCTTGTTAGATGCGTTCAATCGCCAGGGCCAGGCCTTGGCCGACGCCCACACACATGGTCGCCAGGCCTTTGCGGCCGCCGGTTTTTTCCAGCTGGTGCAGCGCGGTCAGCACCAGCCGCGCGCCGCTCATGCCCAGCGGATGGCCGAGGGCGATGGCGCCGCCGTTCGGGTTGACCTGGGGTGCGTCGTCGGCAATGCCCAATTCACGCAACACCGCCAGGCCTTGGCTGGCGAAGGCTTCGTTGAGTTCGATCACGTCAAAGTCAGTGACCGCCAAGCCAAGGCGCTCGACCAGTTTGCGCACGGCCGGCACCGGGCCGATGCCCATTACCCGTGGCGCGACACCGGCGCTGGCCATGCCCAAGACGCGGGCGCGGGCGGTCAGGCCATGTTTCTTGACGGCTTCGGCGGAAGCCAGGATCAACGCTGCCGCGCCGTCGTTCACACCCGACGCATTGCCGGCGGTGACGGTCTTGTCGGGGCCATTGACTGGCTTGAGTTTGGCCAGGGCTTCCAGGGTGGTGTCCCGGGGATGCTCGTCCTGCTCTACCACGGTTTCGCCTTTTTTATGGGCGACCCGCACCGGCACGATTTCTTCAGCGAAGAAGCCGGCGGCTTGTGCGGCGGCAGTGCGTTGCTGGCTGCGTAGGGCAAAGGCGTCCTGGTCGGCACGGGACACCTGGTAATCGTCGGCGACGTTATCGGCGGTCTGCGGCATTGCATCCACGCCGTACTGCTCTTTCATCAACGGGTTGATAAAGCGCCAGCCGATGGTGGTGTCTTCCAGCTTCATGTTGCGCGAAAACGCCGCGTCGGCCTTGCCCATCACGAACGGCGCGCGGGACATCGACTCGACGCCACCGGCAATCGCCAGCTCCATTTCGCCGCAGGCAATCGCACGAAATGCGGTGCCGATCGCATCCATGCCCGAGGCACACAAGCGGTTGAGGGTCACCCCCGGAATGCTCTCCGGCAGACCTGCCAGCAACAGCGCCATGCGCGCCACATTGCGGTTGTCTTCACCGGCCTGGTTGGCGCAACCGAGGAACACCTCGTCGACGGCATTCCAATCCACCGACAGGTTGCGCTCGATCAGGGCCTTGATCGGCAGCGCGGCCAGGTCATCAGCCCGCACGGTGGACAGGCCACCGCCAAAACGGCCGATGGGGGTACGAATGGCGTCACAGATAAATACATCGCGCATCAGGCTTCTCCCGGTGCTTGGCCATGGGCGGCCGCGGTGCGTGCTTCAAGGTCACGCAGGGCGGTCAGCTCAACTTCAGTGGGTTCGGCGGTGGTGTCGACCTGCTCGGCAAACCGAATCGCCCAACCGGTGGCGGCCACCACTTGCTCACGGGTCACGCCCGGGTGCAGCGCGGTGACTACGAACTCATTCGTGCCCGCTTCCGGCTCCATGATGCACAGGTCGGTAATAATCCCTACAGGCCCTGCGCCCGGCAGGCCCAGGCGCTTACGCGAGTCGCCGCCTTCGCCGTGGCCGACCGAGGTGATGAAGTCCAGCTTGTCGACAAACGAACGCGCCGACTGCTTGAGGATGATCAGCACGCTTTTGGCGGAACCGGCGATCTCCGGCGCGCCACCGGCACCCGGCAGGCGCACTTTGGGCTGGTGGTAGTCACCCACCACAGTGGTGTTGATGTTGCCGAAGCGGTCGACCTGGGCGGCGCCGAGGAAGCCCACGTCGATACGCCCGCCCTGCAGCCAGTAGCGGAAGATCTCGCCGGTCGGCACCACGGTGTCAGCGGTTTCTGCCAGTTCGCCGTCACCGATGGACAGTGGCAGTACCGATGGCTTGGCGCCAATCGGGCCGGACTCGTAGATCAGCACCACATCCGGCGACGACGTCAGGCGCGCCAGGTTGGCCGCCTTGGACGGCAGGCCGATGCCAACGAAGCACACGGAGCCGTTCTTGAGGCGGCGCGCGGCGGCGACGGTCATCATTTCATTGGTCGAGTAAGCCATTACTTGGCCTCCTGCGCGGTGGCCAGCTTGGCCTGGAATTCGGTGAAGTCGGCGGTGCCGTGGATGTATTCGTTGATCCACGCGGTAAAGGTCCCACGGTCGCGGGCGATCGGGTCCCACGCCTGGTAGAAGCGGTTGTCACGCTCGTTGTAGCCGTGGGCGTAGGACGGGTGCGCGCCACCGGGCACATGGCACACCGCCGTCAGGGCCCAGGTCGGCAAGACGCAGCTGTTCATCGGCGCATTCAGGTCATCGACGACTTCTTCGACAGTGACAATGCAGCGCTTGGCCGCCAGGGCCGCTTCCTTCTGCACGCCGAGGATGCCCCACAGCAACACGTTGCCCTTGCGGTCGGCTTTTTGCGCGTGGATCACGGTGACGTCCGGACGCACCGAAGGCACCGCCGCCAGCACTTCGCCGGTGAATGGGCAGGTGACGGTCTTGATCAGCGGGTTGACCTTGGGCAGGTCGGAACCGGCGTAGGCACGCAGCACCGCGAACGGCAAGCCCGATGCGCCGGCGACGTAGGCATTGGCCAGGTCGGCGTGGCTGTGTTCTTCGATTTCCAGCGGTTGCGGCCATTGCTTTTCTACCGCGTCACGCAGGCGATGCAGGGAGCCCACGCCGGGGTTACCGCCCCAGGAGAAAATCAGCTTGCGGGCGCAACCGGCACCGATCAACTGGTCGTAGATCAGGTCAGGCGTCATACGCACCAGCGTCAGGTCTTTCTTGCCCTGACGAATGATTTCATGACCCGCTGCCGTAGGGATCAGATGGGTGAAGCCTTCGAGGGCGACGGTGTCGCCGTCGTGCACAAATTGCTTCACCGCGTCACGCAGCGCGAGGATTTCAGCCATGGGGTTCGGGCTCCCGGTGTGGATCGAAAAAGGCGCTGAGGTGGCGCCGAAGTGCTTGAAGATTAAGCCGGGGAAATGGGTCAAACAATCCGATAATCGACTCAGCGTTCGATTATCGAACGGATTGTTATCTACCTAACAATTTCTGCAGGAGCGAGCTTGCTCGCGAAAAACCGCAGTGCGCCACCGTGAATCAGGCACCCCGCGTTATCGTTAACGACCTTCGCGAGCAAGCTCGCTCCTACAAGGGTGGATCAGGTGGCGTCGGCATGGCTGACCATGCCCTTGATCACCACGGCCGTGGTGGCCAATGCGGCCGGGATCACCAACGCGGTGAGCACTTGCTCGAAGTTCCAGCCCAGGCCCAGCAAGGTCGCGCCCATCCACGCGCCGAGGATCGCGCCGAAACGGCCGATGCCGAGCATCCACGACACACCCGTGGCACGGCCCTGAGTGGGGTAGAAACGTGCGGCCAGGGACGGCATCGCCGATTGCGCACCGTTGACGCACATGCCGGCAATCAGCACCAGGGTCGCGAGCAAGGTGATATTGCCCAGGCTCTGCCCGACCGCGTAGGCAAACACCCCGGCCAGCAGGTAGAACGTGCCGATGACCTTGTGCGGATTGAACCGGTCCATCGCCCACCCCACGCCCACCGCGCTCAACACGCCACCGAACTGGAACAACGCGCCGATAAACGCCGCCTGCTCCATGCTCGCGCCGCTGTCGCGCATCAGGGTCGGCAGCCAGCTGGTGAGCAGGTACACGATCACCAGGCCCATGAAGTAGGTCAGCCACAGCAACAACGTGCCAGCGCTGTAGGTGCCGGAGAAGATCACCGCAAACACGTTGCGCGCCTTCACGGTTTTTTGCTCGGGCACGCTGAAACTGCTGGCTTGGGCGACGATGTTCGGCTCGATGGGTGACAGGGTTTTGCGCACCTTGTCGGTCCCCCGGTTGCGCACCACCAGGTAGCGCGCCGATTCCGGCAGCCACACCAGCAACACCAGTGCCAGGATCAACGGCAGGATGCCGCCGATCAGCAACAGACTGTGCCAACCAAACGCCGGAATCAGTTTGGCCGAGATAAACCCGCCGCCGGCCATGCCCAGGTTGAAACCGCAGAACATGCTGGTCACCAACAACGACTTGTGGCGTTCAGGGGTGTATTCGGACAGCAGCGTGGTGGCATTCGGCATGCCAGCACCCAGGCCGAGCCCGGTCAGGAAGCGCAGCACCAGCAGTTGATCGACGTTGCTGCTGTAGGCCGACGCCAGGCTGAACGCGCCAAACACCAGCACCGCACCCACCAGCACCACTTTGCGACCAAAGCGATCCGCCAGCGGGCCGGAACCGAGTGCGCCGAAGACCATGCCGATCAACGCGGCACTCATCACCGGGCCGAGGCTGGCGCGATCGATCCCCCAATCCTGGGACAGCGCCGGCGCGATAAAGCCCATGGCGGCAGTGTCGAGGCCGTCGAGAAAAACAATCAGGAAACACAGGATCACCACGCGCCACTGATAGCGCGACAGTGGCTGGGTGTTGATGAAGGACTGCACGTCCAAGGGGGTACCGACAGAGGGCTGATTCATTGTTTTTATTTCCACACCGATGGCGGGCTGACGACCTTGGGCCGTCGTTATTATTGCGCGCTCCCTAGAGCGCTGCCGCACAGTAATAAGCCAGGGAAAACAGCGCAATTGACCAAACCGGGATCTGTGCGGTCACCGAACAGCTTAGGCAAACAGTTGCGCACTCAACTCGCGGCTGGCGCTGAGCATGCTCGGCAGGAAGCGCTGCTCCAGCTCGCTGCGGCTGACCCGGCCGGCGTGGGTGCTGACGTTCAGCGCAGCCAGTACCTGGCCCGAGGCGTCATACACCGGCACCGCGATGGAGCGCAGGCCCTGCTCCAGTTCCTGGTCGACGATGCACCAGCCTTGCTGACGCACCTGTTGCAGGCAGTCGAACAGTGCGGCGGGCGTAGTCAGGGTGCGACTGGTCTTGGTCTGCAGGTCGGCGTGGTCGAGGTAATCCTGCAGCGAGGCGTCATCCAGCGCCGCGAGCAGGATGCGGCCCATGGAGGTGCAGTAGGCCGGCAGCCGTCCGCCCACCGACAGGTCCACCGAAATCAGACGCTGGGTCGTGGCCGAACGGGCGATGTAGAGAATGTCGTCGCCTTCGAGGGTCGCCATGTTGCAGGCTTCGTGGAGTTGCTCGCTCATGCGGTCCAGATAAGGCTGGGCCGACACCGCCAGTGGCGTGGACGACAGGTAGGCGTGGCCCAGGGTCAGGACCTTGGGCAACAGCGAATAAGTACGCCCGTCGGTGGTGGCGTAGCCAAGCTTGATCAAGGTGTGCAGGCACCGGCGCACGGCGGCGCGGGGGATTTCGGTGCGGTGGCTGATCTGGGCAATGGTGAGGTGGCGCTTGCGTTCCTGGAACGCCTGCACCACGGCCAGGCCACGGGCCAGGGAGGTCATGAAGTCCGGATCACCGGTAAACGCCTGGATACGCTTGGCCGGGGACGCAACGATCGGCGGCGCCACTGACGCGAAAGAGTTGCGCAATTGATCGTTCATGTCGGGATCCTTTGTCTTATTGTCAACCGAGGGGGAGGTTTTGCCACTATTACAAGCCGCGTCAGCCGAGATGCACAAGGCAGGGCCGACAACGTTGTGCGATTATCGGACGATCATTCGATTATCGCAATTTGCTCACAACCTCCCCCTCATCCACGGCGGATTGAAAAAAACCAGAGGCGTCTTATTAACGTCTGAAGTTTGGATGGATTCATGACACCCAATGTGTGCAATTACCAACCGGCGCGTGTAACAAAACACTCATACAAAGTTGACGGTTTTTAACTTTATACCGATAGTGTTGTTCAAATGCGCCGCTATAATGCACCCTGTGTACTGGTCCGCCCGGCTTCATTATCGCCAACGGAGCTGGCCACGTGATGCATAGGCCGTGCATCGTCGATAGCAACTACCTGCCTTGAATGACGGCACTAACAAGTGTTCACCCATGTCTGTTTCAAACTTGAACGCTACGGCGGTTCGACTTGAAACACCCCGAGGGCGCATTCCGGCATAACGCTGCAACGTATTTACACTCAACTCAATTAGGTAACGATGTGACAAAAGATGAACTGCGCGCGGAACTTGAGCGCCAGGAGCAACGTTACAAGGACGTTTACGGCGGGGAAGTCACCACCTACGCCGCCCAGCCTGAACCTGAACGCAAACCATGGCGCAAGCGCGCCAGCCTGCTCGACCAGGCATTTGCCCAGGAAATCCACAAGATTGAACAGGAACTCAAAACCGAAGAGCCCTGAGCGATTCGGTTTGAGCCTCGAGGTTTTGGCCCAGGTTGCTGGCACTTAGCTAGCAGCCAGAAATCTTGCACCCTACCAAGAACGGTAAAATTTCATACAAATGTTTCAGCCGTGACGTTTTTGTGACAATCCCCCGCTTCCGGCGCCCTCTGCTATATAAATCAAAGACTTGCCTAAGCCCCGAAAACCCTGGGATGCACGCCTTTTCCGGGATTTTTTTCAGGGAAGATTGTTACCGATGAGCAGCTAGTGCATCGATTACTGAGGTTTTCTGGCATAATCGCGCCCCCTTACGACCGGGTCAGAAAACCTTCATGATCGATTTATTCAGCGGACTGGATGCTTGGGTTCTCGTGAGCCTGTTGCTCGCCCTGGCCTTTGTCCTCGCCTTCGAGTTCATCAATGGCTTTCATGACACCGCTAACGCGGTGGCCACAGTCATCTATACCAAAGCCATGCCGCCACACCTGGCCGTGTTCTTCTCCGGGGTGTTCAACTTCCTCGGCGTGTTGCTCGGCGGTGTGGGTGTCGCCTACGCCATCGTGCACTTGCTGCCGGTGGAGTTGCTGATCAATGTGAACACCGGCCATGGCCTGGCGATGGTCTTCTCTTTATTGGCAGCAGCGATCACCTGGAACCTGGGCACCTGGTACTTCGGGATCCCGGCTTCCAGCTCCCACACGCTGATCGGCTCGATCCTCGGTGTCGGCCTGGCCAACGCCCTGATCAACGACATTCCCCTGGCTGACGGTGTGAACTGGCAGAAAGCAGTGGATATCGGTGCCTCCCTGATGTTCTCGCCGATGGCCGGTTTCCTCGTCGCAGCCCTGGTGCTGATCGGCCTGAAGTGGTGGCGTCCGCTGTCCAAGATGCACAAGACCCCGGACCAGCGCCGCAAGCTCGATGACAAGAAACACCCGCCGTTCTGGAACCGCCTGGTGCTGGTGATTTCCGCCATGGCCGTGAGTTTCGTGCACGGCTCCAACGATGGCCAGAAAGGCATCGGCCTGATCATGCTGGTGCTGATCGGTATCGTACCGGCGCAATTCGTGCTCGACCTGGGCAGCACCACCTACCAGATCGAACGGACCCGCGACGCCACCGTGCATTTGAGCCAGTTCTACCAGCGCAATAACGCCACGCTCGGCGAGTTCCTGGCCCTGGGCAAGAGCGTGCAGAACGACCTGCCAGGCAAGTTCCAGTGCAATCCACAGCAGACCGAGCCGACCATCAACGCGCTGGTCGACACGCTCAAAGGCGTGTCGGACTATCACTCGCTGACGGCTGACCAGCGTATTGAAGTGCGCCGCTATCTGCTCTGCCTGGACGACACCGCGAAGAAAGTCGGCAAGCTGCCAGGCCTGGATGCCCGTGAGAAATCCGACCTCGACAAGCTGCGCAAAGACCTGACCGCCACCACCGAATACGCCCCATTCTGGGTGATCCTTGCCGTCGCACTGGCCTTGGGCCTGGGCACCATGGTGGGCTGGAAGCGTGTAGTACTGACCATCGGCGAGAAGATCGGCAAGCAGGGCATGACCTATGCCCAGGGCATGTCGGCACAGATCACCACCGCGACCATGATTGGCTTTGCCAACATCTTCGCGCTGCCGGTATCCACTACTCACGTGCTGTCGTCGGGCGTGGCCGGCACCATGGTCGCCAACAAAAGCGGCCTGCAGGGCGGCACCGTGAAGACCATTCTGATGGCATGGGTACTGACCCTGCCAGCAACCGTGGCCCTTTCGGCCGGGTTGTTCTGGTTGGCTTCCAAGGCCTTGGGCAGCTGATAAGCCGCCTGCAATAAAAAAGGTGCGATCCGCGAGGGTCGCACCTTTTTTTATGCCGATCACTATTGCGTTAATTCCGGCGCAAAAAAAAGGGCGACCGAAGTCGCCCAAAATGCCTTGCGTGCTCATGTAACCTGGAAAAACTATGGTTTTTTCCGCTTGTTCGCGTCTTTCCAGATAAAAATTCCAAACCCTACAAAAAACATCACCATGAGGCTTACGGTCAGCACTCCGGCGAACACCACATTATCGATAAACATGACCGGCCTCCTGCGCTTGCCCTGTTGCGATAGGGCTAAGTTAATGGAGAAGGCGGATTGGAAAATTGACGGGGATCAATGTCGCCCGCGACGGGGCGTAAAGAAGGGCAATAACTGACCTGCATCAATGGATGCAGGCTGTTTCAACGCTTTTTGGGTTTGTTCTTCGGTTTTTTCTTCACTTTGCCGAGGGGCATTGCCTGTTCAAATGCCTGGCGGACTTCATTCAGGCGTTTGTCATTGAGGTCATGCACGCGCTTGGCACGCTCGGCATTCAGGTCGATCAGCTTGTCGTCTTCACTCATGGCTTGGCTTACGTCGTGGAGGGAATGGTCCAATAATGCGGCCTCCCCCGCTCAACGGCAAATCAGCGGGCGACAAAAGGCAGGTCATCGCACAAAATCGCTATTTTTCCGAACCAGGAGATTCACCCAGGTGGCACTGCACAAGGACCTTCCGCCGCTGCTGGCGCTGCGCGCCTTCGAAGCCGTGGCGCGGCACTTGAGTTTTATCAAGGCCGCCAGCGAGTTGTCTGTGACCCAGAGCGCGCTGAGCCATCAGGTGCAAAAGCTTGAGCAGCATCTGGGCAAACCCTTGTTTATCCGACGCACCCGTGCGATCGATCTGACCACAGACGGCCAACAGTACTACGACGAAATCCGCCCAGCCCTCGATGCCATCGCCGCCGCCACACGCGCCCAACGGGTCACCCCCAGCGCCACCGTGCTGCGCATCGGCTTGCTGGCCTCCTTTGCGACCCTGTGGCTGGCGCCCCGCCTGGCAGGCTTCCTCAATCGCTACCCACATATCCAGGTGGAATTGTTGCCGGCCATTCAACTGGCAGACGTGGCAGGTGCGGAGGTCGACCTGGCCATCCGTTATGGCAAAGGCGACTGGCCCGATGTGCAGGCCACGCGACTGATGCCGGAAATCATCTCGCCGGTGTGCAGCCCGACGTTCAAGGCAACGCAAGACAGCCCATTGCTGATGGCCACTTCGCACCGCCCCTTTGAATGGACCGACTGGTCCGAGCACTATCAGGTCGACCTCGGTCACCACCCCCGCGTGATGCTGCACGACTACAACATCGTGGTCGAAGCCGCCGTTGCCGGCCAGGGCATCGCCATGGGCCGTCATCGCCTGATCGAGCGCAGGCTGCAGGACGGCAGCCTGGTGGAGGCCTTCGATTGGCCGCCCTATCACAGCGACATCGGCTACTGGCTGATCGCACCTCAAGGCACCCCCAGCGAAGCCGCCGCGTGTTTCAGCCAATGGCTGAAGGAAACCTGCACAGACACGTGAGTTTTTTCGATACATCGCGTGAGATCTATCCGTTTGTCGCCCTTCAATACAGCCAACATGCTGAAGCCTCCCGACCCAAGAGGATTCATCATGAGCGACTCCCTCCGCCAACGCGCGCAAGCCCTGGGCCTCACGCTGCCCACCCCCAGCCAGCCGATCGCCAATTACATCAACCACGTGATCAGCCAGAATCATCTGTACGTCTCCGGGCAAATCCCGCTGGTGGAGGGTAAACCCGCCTACGTGGGCCGACTGGGGGAGTCCGTCAGCGATGAAGAAGGCACACAAGCAGCGGAACTCGCTGCCCTGGGCCTGTTGGGGCAGTTGAGCAATGCCCTTGGCGATGACCTGTCGCGCCTGGTGCGCACCGTGCGCCTGGGTGTATTCATCGCCAGCAGCGGAGACTTCAAGCAACAGAGCGTGGTCGCCAACGGCGCATCCAACCTGCTGGTCAATGCCCTTGGCGAGAAAGGCCGGCATGTGCGCACCGCCGTCGGCGTGTCCAGCCTGCCGGCCGGTGTGGCCGTGGAGGTTGATGCGATTTTCGAGCTGCGACCATGAGCCCGCTCGAAGTTCAGCACCTACGGGATGACACGCCCGGCTGCCAATCCGGCATCGTGCACTTCAACCATGCCGGCGCCTCGCTGCCCAGCCAGGCAACCCTCGACGCGATCTTCGAACAACTGCAACGGGAGGCTCGCGACGGCCCGATGGAAGCCGGCGAACATGGCGCCGTGCTGGTGGAAAGAGCCCGCCGCGCCGCCGCACAACTGCTCAACGCTCCGGCCTCATCCATCGCGTTTGCCAGCAGTGGTTCGACCGCCTGGAGCCTGGCGTTCCAGGCCCTGGGCCCCTGGCAACCCGGCGACCGAATTCTGGTAGGCCGTCACGAATGGGGCGGCAACCTGGCCAGCATGGAACTGGCGGTGCAAGCGGGTGCCCACGTGGAAGTCATCCCCTGCGATGCAAGCGGCGCGGTCTGCCCGGTGGCGTTGGAGTCGATGCTCGATGCCAAGGTGAAGCTGATCGACCTTACGTGGCTCCCCGCCAACGGCGGCCTGATCAACCCCGCCCAGGCCATCGGTGACCTGGCCAGGCGTCACGCCATCCCCTACTTCATCGACGCCGGCCAGGCCGTCGGCCAGGTGCCGGTGGACGTACAAGCATTGCAGTGCGATGTGCTCAAGTCCGCCGGAAGAAAGCATCTGCGCGGTCCACGCGGGACGGCGCTGTTGTATGTGCGGCCGGATTTCCTCGGGCGCCTGAACCCGGCCCAACGCGATGTGTTTTCGGCGCCCTGGACCGCCCAGGGTTTCGACCTGCGCAATGACGCACGGCGTTTTGAAACCAGCGAGGCATCCTTCGCCTTGCTGGCCGGGCTGGGCAATGCGCTGCAGGAGATGAATCGGCTGGGTATCGAACGCGTGTGGGAGAGGGTTTCGCAGACCAGCGCGCGAATTCGCGAAGCGTTACGTGGGATCGCGGGCATTACCCTGCATGACCTGGGCACTCGCCAGTCCGGCCTTATCGCCTTCAACCTGGCTGGCTGGGATGCCTTTGAACTCAAGCGGCGCCTGGGCTTGAAGCGCATCAACATCGGCGCCAACGGCGTGGCCTACACTCCGCTGGATATGCAGGCGCGTGGCCTGCAAAGCGTGGCGCGGATCTCGGTGAGCCCGCTCAACAATGAGGACGATATAGAGTTGCTGCTAGCGGCCCTGAGGGAACTGCGCGACTAAACCTCGACGTCCACCCACAGCCCCTGGCGCGGCGCATCTTCGATCAGCGGCGCCACTGGCACGGTGTTGTCGGCATTCAACACATCGCCCGGAATGGCCAGGTGCTGCTCCGGGTCTTCATCGGCTTCACGCCGGCGTCTCTGCTGTTCCTGCTGACGGCGCTGTTCTTCGCGCAGCAAAAAGGTCGACGTCTCGGCATCGCCCTTTTTCAGGTCGATGGTGCTCTCGTTGGAGCCCGGCTGGACCGGCACCACGGGCGGGATGTCCGGCTTCTGGCGCACCGGATCGAGTTGCGACGTGACCGGCACAACGCTGACGGGCAGCATGGGTGGCAGCATAGTGATTATTCTCCTGATCAACAGGCTGTCGGCGGGTTGCAGGGTGACTTGAGCACAGGCTCGCAAACCTGTGACCCAGTCGACACTCCCAAGTGCCCGCCACCCGTCGATTCAACTTCCGATGCATGCCGCCAAGGGAGTAGTTTTTGTCAGAGTCCTTGGGCGTGGGGGCTTGTTCCGTTAAGATAGTCGGCTTTTTCACGGCGGGAGTCAGGCAGCATGGCGCAGCAGTATCAACCGGGGCAACGCTGGATTAGTGACAGCGAAGCAGAGCTGGGGTTAGGCACCGTTCTGGCACAGGACGGGCGCTTGTTGACCGTGCTCTATCCGGCCACTGGCGACACTCGTCAGTATGCGCTACGGAATGCGCCCCTCACCCGCGTGAGGTTCTCGCCGGGCGACACCATCACCCATTTCGAAGGCTGGAAAATGACCGTGCAGGAAGTCGACGACGTCGACGGCCTGCTGGTGTACCACGGCCTCAATGGGCAAAACGAGCAGGTCACCCTGCCAGAAACCCAACTCTCCAACTTCATCCAGTTCCGCCTGGCCAGCGACCGTCTGTTCGCCGGGCAGATCGACCCGCTGGCCTGGTTCTCGCTGCGCTATCACACCTTGGAACACACCAGCCGCCAATTGCAGTCCTCGTTGTGGGGCCTGGGTGGCGTGCGTGCGCAACCTATTGCACACCAACTGCACATCGCCCGAGAAGTCGCCGACCGTATCGCGCCACGGGTCTTGCTGGCCGACGAAGTGGGCCTGGGTAAAACCATCGAAGCCGGCCTGGTGATCCATCGCCAACTGTTGTCGGGCCGCGCCAACCGCGTGTTGATCCTGGTTCCGGAAAACCTGCAGCACCAATGGCTGGTGGAAATGCGCCGCCGTTTCAACCTGCAGGTGGCGCTGTTCGACGAAGAACGCTTTATCGAAAGCGATGCCACCAACCCGTTCGAAGACACCCAGTTGGCCTTGGTGGCCCTGGAGTGGCTGGTCGACGACGAGAAGGCCCAGGACGCGCTGTTTGCCGCCGGTTGGGACCTGCTGGTGGTCGACGAAGCCCACCACCTGGTGTGGCATGAAGACAAGGCCAGCCCGGAATACGCGCTGGTCGAGCAACTGGCCGAAGTGATTCCCGGCGTGCTGCTACTCACCGCCACCCCCGAACAACTGGGCCAGGACAGCCACTTCGCGCGCCTGCGCCTGCTGGACCCGAACCGTTTCCATGACCTCGCCGCCTTCCGCGCCGAGAGCGAGAACTATCGCCCGGTAGCCGAAGCCGTGCAGGAGCTGCTGGACAAGGGCCGCCTGTCCCCTGCCGCACACAAGACCATCCAGGGTTTCCTCGGCGACGAAGGTGAAGCCCTGCTCACCGCCGTCAACGATGGCGACACCGAAGCCAGTGCACGCCTGGTGCGCGAGCTGCTCGACCGTCATGGCACCGGCCGCGTGCTGTTCCGCAACACCCGCGCTGCGGTGCAAGGCTTCCCCGAGCGCAAGCTGCACGCCTATCCGCTGCCGAACCCGGACGAGTACCTGGAACTGCCGCTGGGCGAACACGCCGAGCTGTACCCGGAAGTCAGCTTCCAGTCGCAGCCGGATGTCGAAGAAGAAAACCGCTGGTGGCGCTTCGACCCACGGGTCGAATGGCTGATCGACCAGTTGAAGATGCTCAAGCGCACCAAAGTCCTGGTGATCTGCGCCCACGCCGAAACCGCCATGGACCTGGAAGACGCCCTGCGCGTGCGCTCGGGCATTCCGGCCACGGTGTTCCACGAGGGTATGAACATCCTCGAGCGTGACCGCGCCGCCGCCTACTTCGCCGATGAAGAGTTCGGCGCCCAGGTATTGATCTGCTCGGAAATCGGCAGTGAAGGCCGCAACTTCCAGTTCTCCCACCACCTGGTGCTGTTCGACCTGCCGTCCCACCCCGACCTGCTGGAACAGCGTATCGGCCGTCTGGACCGGATTGGCCAGAAACACGTGATCGAACTGCACGTGCCGTACCTGGAAACCAGCCCGCAAGAGCGCCTGTTCCAGTGGTACCACGAAGCGCTGAACGCGTTCCTCAACACCTGCCCGACCGGCAACGCCTTGCAGCATCAGTTCGGCCCGCGCCTGCTGCCGCTGCTGGAAAACGCCGACGACGGCGAGTGGCAAGCCCTGATCGACGAGGCCCGTGCCGAGCGCGAGCGCCTGGAAGAAGAGCTGCACACCGGTCGCGACCGCCTGCTGGAACTCAATTCCGGCGGCGCGGGTGAAGGCGATGCCCTGGTCGAAGACATCCTCGAGCAAGACGACCAGTTCGCCCTGCCGATCTACATGGAAACCCTGTTCGATGCGTTCGGTATCGACAGCGAAGACCATTCGGAAAACGCGCTGATCCTCAAGCCCAGCGAAAAAATGCTCGACGCCAGCTTCCCCCTGGGAGACGACGAAGGCGTGACCATCACCTACGACCGCAACCAGGCGCTGTCCCGTGAAGACATGCAGTTCATCACCTGGGAACACCCGATGGTGCAGGGTGGCATGGACCTGGTGCTGTCCGGTTCCATGGGCAACACCGCCGTGGCACTGATCAAGAACAAAGCGCTCAAGCCGGGCACCGTGTTGCTGGAACTGCTCTACGTCAGCGAAGTAGTTGCACCGCGTTCACTGCAATTGGGGCGCTACTTGCCGCCGGCCGCCCTGCGCTGCCTGCTGGATGCCAATGGCAACGACCTGTCGAGCCGTGTGTCATTCGTGACCCTCAACGACCAGCTGGAAAGCGTGCCACGGGCCAGCGCCAACAAGTTCGTGCAGGCCCAGCGCGACCAGCTAACGCCACGGATCAACGCCGGCGAAGAGAAGATCACTCCGCAACATGCCGAACGCGTGGCCGAGGCCAAGCGTCGCCTGGCGGCGGACACCGACGAAGAACTGGCGCGCCTGACTGCGTTGCAAGCGGTCAACCCGACCGTGCGTGACAGTGAGTTGGTGGCCCTGCGCAATCAGCGCGAGCAAGGTCTGGCCATGCTGGACAAGGCAGCGCTGCGGTTGGAAGCGATTCGGGTGTTGGTGGCGGGTTGATCACTGTCCTGTCCTGTTAAATGAAAAGGCCCGCGCAATGCGGGCCTTTTTCATTGGCCTTCGAGGCCCCATCGGGGGCAAGCCCCCTCCCACATTTGACGGTGTTGTCATGTCGATCACCGATCAATGGTGGGAGGGGGCTTGCCCCCGATGGCGTCACCTCAGTATCAAGCCGTCACCGCCGAAGCCGGCACCTCAACCGCCCCCAGCCCATCCTTCATCCGCTTGGCATCGCGCACAAAACTGCGCGACGCCTGGAACAGGAACAGCATGGTCAAAAACAACGCCACCGGAATCAGGTACATGGCGTCGTGCAATCCCACGGCCTTGTAAGCCTCGGTCATCTGCTCTGCCCCCGCCGCGTACATCGCCGAATGGGCAAAGTGGTCGGACAAGCCACCCACCACGATCGGCCCCATGCCACCGCCCAGCAAGTACAGGCCGGCGAAGAACAGCGCCATCGCCGTGGCCCGCAGGCGCGGCTCGACCACGTCCTGGATCGCTGTATACACGCAGGTGTAGAAGTTATAAGCGAACAACCAGCCCACACTGAACAGCGCCACAAACACACCAATCTCGATGCGCCCGGCGTGTAACGCCCACGCGGTGGTCACGGTAGAGATGATCAGGCTGAACGCCGCAAACAATAGGCGGCCATTGGCGACGCGCTGATGGATTTTGTCAGCAATCCAGCCGCCCAGGGTCAGGCCCACCAGGCCGGTCAGGCCGACAATCACACCCGTAGCAACCGCAGCATCCTGCAATGGCATCAGGAAGTAACGCTGCAACATCGGCACCAGGAACGAGTTGCAGGCATACGTCGCGAAGTTGAAGCACAACCCGGCCAGCACCAGCCACAGAAAGGTCGGCACCGCCAACACGCGGCGGATCGGGCGGTCGACGCGTTCCTGGGATACTTGTACGGTCTCTGCCGCGCCGCGCTTGGGTTCCTTGATATAGAACATGAACACCGCCAGGATCAGCCCCGGCACCGCAGCGATAAAGAACGGCGCACGCCAGCTGTCGAATGCCTTGACCATCCAGCCAATGGTGAAGAACGCCAGCAACAGCCCCAACGGCAGGCCCAGCATGAAGATCCCCATGGCCCGGGCGCGGCGGTGTGCCGGGAACAGGTCGCCAATCAGCGAGTTGGCAGCCGGGGCATAGCTGGCTTCGCCAATGCCGATGCCCATGCGCACCAGTAGAAACGTCCAGAAGCTGCCGACCAGGCCATTGACCGCCGTCAGCCCGCTCCAGGCGAACAGGCCCCACCCCATCAGTTTGCTGCGCGAGCCGGTGTCGGCCAGGCGCCCGAGCGGCAGCCCGGCAATGGCGTAGACGATGGTGAAGGCGGTGCCGATGATGCCGAGCTGGAAGTCGCTCAGGTGCCATTCCATGCGGATTGGCTCGATGATGATCGCCGGGATGGTGCGGTCGAAGAAGTTGAACAGGTTGGCGAGGAACAGCAGGAACAGAATGCGCCAGGCATTCGCCGCTTGGGTCGAGTTCTGCATGGGTCCGTCTCTTTTATTGTTATGAGAGCTGCGATGCCCGATGCATCCTGCCCGGTACCTGCAACATAGTCAGGCAGGGCCCGGTTGTCTGTAATGATTCGTAAAGCTGATAGGGCATGATTTCGCCCGGCAACACGGGACTTTCCCCACAAAAATATAAGTGCGCGCCCCCCTTCCCAATGGCCATGGCACGGATAGAATGGCGAGCCTTCCGTAGCATCCCCAACCTACTTTTCTTATCGATGACGCCCATGTCCGAAGCCAGTCCGTGTCTGAATTGCGGTGCCTGCTGTTCACACTTTCGTGTGTCTTTCTTCTGGGGTGAGTGCGCCTCGTCGGGGGGCACGGTGCCCGATGACCTGGTGGTGCAGATCAACCCGACCCGCGTGGCCATGATCGGCACCGACCAGAAACCCGCGCGCTGCTGCAGCCTGGAGGGTGAAGTGGGCGAAGGCACCCGCTGCACGATCTACGAAAAGCGCTCAAGCGTGTGCCGTGAGTTCGAGTCCTCGTGGTACCAGGGCGTGCACAACGCCGATTGCGATGCAGCCCGAGCCGCCTTTGGCCTGGCACCGCTGGAAGAGCCTTTCGAACTGGCGTTGCCGATCAGCGCTTAGCATCAAACGCTATGGACGGCATGCCAAAATCGTAGAGAAGCAAAGTGCCATTACGACTTGCGAAATCTCCTACGCTTCTATACTCGACCTCATAGGTCATCGCCTAAGGCAGTGACGTGACTCTATGACGGGACATGCTATGGAATGGCTAGGTCTGCATTTTTTTACCGAGCTTCCAGAGAGCGGGCACTTATTACTCAATTGCAGTCATAACCCCTTTTTGGTGCTGCTCGCCTATCTGGTCGCATGCGCGGCCGGCTTCGGCACGCTGGACATGGCCGAACGTGTCGGCCATGTCGAGGACGCCACCGCCAGGCGCCATTGGCGCTGGCTCGGTGCCGGTTGCCTGGCAGGCGGGATCTGGTCAACCCACTTCATCAGCATGCTGGCGTTCCAGGCCCCCATCGCAATCCACTACGAATTGTTGATGACATTTGCTTCGCTGTTGATTGCGTTGGTCGCCTCGTTGTTCGCCATGCAGACCCTCAGTCATTCCAACCTGCGTTTCCACCAGTACCTGCTGGCGTCGGTGTGGATGGGCATTGGCATCGCCCTGATGCACTACGTCGGTATGTCAGCCATGCGCTCGCAGGCCCAGGTCTATTTCGAGTCGGGACTGTTCATGGCCTCGGTGGGTATCGCCATCGGTGCCAGCCTGGCTGCGCTGTTGCTGTCGAGCTACCTGCGTACCGGCGCCGGTGTGTTCCATCAACTGCTCAAGTACGCCGCCAGCCTGGTACTCGGCGCAGGGATCCTGAGCATGCACTTTACCGGCATGGCCGCCATGCAACTCATCGTTCCCACCGGGGCCGACCTTTCGTTGCCACTGGATAACAACCCCATTCAACTGGGCTTGTCGGTGGCCGTCATCACCCTGCTGGTGATCGGCAGCAGCATCAGCGCCGCCCTGGCCGACAAAAAACTGCAGCACAAGGAACGCGACCTGCGGCGGGTCAACGCCCTGCTCAGCGAACTCGACCAGGCCCGCGCGTCGCTGCAACAGGTGGCGCATTACGACGCCCTCACCAGCCTGCTCAATCGTCGCGGTTTCAACCAGATCTTTGCGGAGAAGCTCGCCGAAAAAACCGCGTCAAACGGCATGATGGCTGTGATCTTCCTCGATATCGACCACTTCAAACGCATCAATGACAGCCTCGGGCATGACGCCGGCGACCAGTTGCTCACCGCGCTGGCCGGGCATATCAAGGGCTCGGTACGCAGCCACGCGGATGTGGTGGCACGCTTTGGCGGCGATGAGTTCTGCATCCTGATCAGCATCCATCACCGCGACGAAGCGCGGCACCTGGCCCAGCGCATCATGCAGCAGATGAAAGAACCCATCGAACTGGCCGGCCGGCGCATGGTGATGACCACCAGTATTGGCATCAGCCTGTTCCCCGATGATGGGCTGACCTGCGAAGAGCTGCTGAAAACCGCCGACCTGGCGCTGTACCAGTCCAAGGACGCCGGGCGTAATAGCCTGAACTTCTTCAGCTCCAACCTGAAGACCCGCGCCTTCCTGGAACTGCAATTGGAGGAAGAACTGCGCGGCGCACTGCGCACCCGCAACCAACTGGTGTTGTTCTACCAACCGATCTTTGACATGAGACTCGGCAAGGTCACGCGGCTGGAAGCCTTGGTGCGCTGGCAGCATCCCCAGCATGGGTTGCTGGCGCCAGACCGGTTTATCGGCATCGCCGAAAGCAATGGGCTGATTGCCGAACTGGACCACTGGGTACTGCGCCAGGCCTGTCATGACCTGAGCCTGCTGTCTGACCGGGGCTACACCGATCTGACCATGGCGGTGAACTGCTCGGCGCTGAACCTGGCCCGTGATGAGTTGGCGGATGAAATTGAAGACGCCTTGCGCTTCAGCGGGATCGGCGCGAACCGCCTGGAACTGGAAGTCACCGAAAATGCGCTGATGGGCAACATCAGCAGCACCCTGGCATTGCTGCGGCAAATCCGCGCGCTGGGCGTGTCGCTGGCCATCGATGACTTTGGCACCGGCTACTCCTCCCTCGCCTACCTCAAGCGCCTGCCCCTCAACACGTTGAAGATCGATCGCTCGTTTATCCAGGATATTCCCAAGTCCACCGCCGATATCGAGATCGTCCAGGCAGTGATCGCCATGGCTCACACCCTGCACCTGGAGGTCGTGACCGAAGGCGTGGAAACCCAGGATCAGTTCGAACTGCTGCTCAAGCATGGCTGCGATTTCGTCCAGGGTTACCTGCTGAGCCCGGCAGTGCCGGCCAGTGACATTATTGGTGTGATGCAGGGCATCAACCTGCGTAACCCGCTGTACCCGCATAGCACACAGGGCGCCAAGGACAGCAGCGCACCCAAAGAGCATTCCCCAGGCCGCGGCGGCTCCACGTCCATCGTCAGGCCAATTCGCTGACGCCGAATCTTTGGCATTTCGCCATCACTTGCCTAAAGAACCCCGACGAACGGCCGATTCATCAGAGTCCGGCCGTGTTTTCCCTGAAATCATCGGGGTAAAACCCAATCGTCCAGGACAAGGACGCACTGTAAAGTCGCGAACACCCATTCCGTGATGGCCCCTTGATTTTCTTCAGCCATCCGCCCAGGCACATGGCGCACAATGACTTCTAAAAATAACTCTGCCACCGTGGTATCCGACGTGTTGCTCCCAGCTCCTGCGGACACACCCTCAGGTTCAAAGTCATTGAGCACCGCCCGCCCGCTGGCCACTCAGCAATACCTGTACTTCACCGAAACCAATACCGACCGCATCCTCGACAACCTCGACGGCCTGCGCGACATGGTGTTCCCGCGCCCGCCCCACCTCGAAGGCGACAGCGATCCGCGCAACGAACAGGAATTTCCCTCGGTGTGCCTGATCGGCCTGGGTCGCTGCGGTTCGAACATCGCGCTGGACGTGGCGGAACTGGTGTACAACGCGCGAAAGTTCTACCTGAACGAATTCAGCAACGAAGACAAGTCACAGGACAAGGGCTACAGCCCGGCCCAGTGGATTCGCAACAACCTGCGCCTGGGCAGCGGCAAGGCCAGCAAACCGGTGTTCCTGGTGGAACCGCTGGTGATGCTGGGTGACCTGGACAAAGACATCGCCGGGCGCATCCGTTTCTCGCGCAAAGGCGAGAAAAGCGGTTTCCTGCGCGATTACAGCAAGATGAAAATCATGGACCTGTCGGAAGTCCATGCCGGCGGCGCCGGCAATGCGCCGATCCTCGGCCAGTACCTGGCCAAGATCATCCTGAACAAAGACACCCAGCGGTTTTCCAGCCCCGACTGGAAGATGATCCACTCGTACCTGATCGACTCCTGCGGCATCAAGGCCAACCAGTCGCGCCTGTACTTCTCGATCTTCAGCGCCGGCGGCGGAACGGGTTCAGGTATGGCCTCGGAGTTCGGCCTGGCCCAGCAACACTCGTACATGAACAAGACCTTCGACACCAAGCCCGCCGATGAGCACGACAGCAAGAGCGGCCACGCCTTTGTGTTCGAGCCGATCTTCACCAGCGGCATCTGCGTGCTGCCGAACATTTCCGACCACCGCAGCGAAATGTCCGAGGCGCTGCACATCAACGCCGGGCGACTGCTGTGCAAATACCTGTCGGAAGAATGGGATTTTTCGTACAACTTCGCCAATGAAGACAGCAGCGAAGCCAGCGTGAAGGGGCGTATCCGGCCGTGGAACGCGATGATGCTGATCTCCAACGACATCATGCGTTATGCCGAAGAAAGCGATGACGGCAATATCCAGAACATCGACGTCAATGCCATGGAAAAGCACGCCAACCAGTACATTTCCCAGCAGATCTTCAACATCCTCACCGCCCAGGCCGTGACCACCGACTACGACCAGAACTACTTCCGGCGCGCCGGCATCGACATCGGCGAAACCATTCGCCTGGATGCCAACGACCTGTTCATGAGCCTGGCCGGCCCGGTGGCGATTGCCTACGCCGAGTCCGTGGTCCCGGAAACCCCCGCGCCGTCGAACGACAAGTTCAAGGTGTTCGAGAAAGAGCCGCAGCGCCTGAACATCGACGACCTGTTCTTCCGTTCCATCGACCTGCCGCACTTCAACAAGGTCACCCAGGCCATCGAAGGCATCAGCCTGTTGCCAATCGAATCCAAGCGCTACAAGGCGTCCCTGGAACAGTACAAGAACTCTGGCTACGACGCCGCCGCGCTGCATGACCTGCACTTCTTCAAGAACTGCTCGTCGGTGGTGTCGATTGTGTCGCTGCCCAAGGACTACAAGCTGTCCTACATGGACTTGAACCGGCTCAAGACCCACCTCAACAGCCTGTTCCCCAACACCACGCTCAAGCGCTACGCCCTGGTGATCGGCGCCTCGGCCAACCTGTCGCTGACCACCCTGATCGCCAAGAGCCCGTGCCTGTCGGATGACTTCCTCACCTTGATCGTGGCCTTCATCAAACGCTGCTTTGCGCGTAACCCGTACCGCTTCGATGACACGCTGGACAACTCGATCCTGGACTTCATCATCCACGAGGACTTTGACGAAGACCGTATCGACGAGTTGCTCAACGAGTTCGAGAACCCGGCGAAAATCCTCGATACCAACTGGTACGCGATCAAGCCGATGTATGAGAAGAAGTACCGCGAGTTGATCAACGACAAAGAGAAGTTTGTGTCGATCAACGATATTCGCCTTTCACGGGACTGTGTGAAGAAAGCGATCAAGTACTTGCGCGAGATCTACCGTCATCGCATCGGCAAGACCAAAGTGATTTCGTTGAACAACCACACCGGCAAGACCGGCTGACCCCTGGCGACGGCGCCATTCGGCGCCGTCACTGCTTCACTGGGCCATGCGTTGCTGCAGGTAGGCGACGATGGCTTGCTCGTCTGCGGACTTCGTCGGCCGGGGCAGTTGCTGCGGCCACCTGGCGTCGTGTGCGTCGAAGAACTTCCTCTGTTCAGCTTCATCCCAACCACGAATTTCACGCGAAGCTGATTCCCACCAACCGTGTCGGCACACGTCGTAATAGGGATGCTCAGGTGCCGCACTGCCATAAAGCAAGTCGCGACCTACCCGTTTCACGTGCTTGCGTTGATTGCGCAGTTTCCATTTGATGCACAGCCGCTGCCAGGCTGACGGCACTGGCTTGAACTGCGGTACGTCCAGGCAACGCGCAAGCAGTTCGGTGCCGAAGGCTTCACCGTGAAGGCTGAAAAAATGCGCCTGCATGGCGTGGAAAAAACGCTTGTCGGCGTAATAGTGATGAACGAACTTCCTCGACTCGCACACCTTCTTGCCGTGCATGGCAAAGGAAATCGCGACTTGCTCGATGGTGTGGATGTCGAACGAATCCTGTGTCCACTCGTCGATCCAGCGGATCGCGGTTTCGAGCAGCGACGCATCACTGGCTTGCACACCACACAGGCCACTGTTGTAGAGTTTGAAGCTGTTGCCGGCAGAAACGCCATAGGCGCTCAGGTGCCGGCCAAGCTTGAGGTAATCCGGGCGCTTGCACACGTAGTGCCAGTCGTATTCGAACTCGTCCATCACATACTGATCAGGCTGGATAAGCTCAAACACGCGATGCGGGGATTTGAGGAACACGGTGTCGGTATCAACGAACAGGGTTTTGTCCGCCAGCGTCAACCCTTGGGCGATTGCGCAGGCCTTGCGCCGGTGCAGGTAGCCATTCTCACCCTGCCATTGGGTCAGGGTCTGTTCGTCCAGCTCAATGGTCTCCACCGGCCAGCCGATGAAATCCTGGGGGCGGTCGGTCATGACCCGGATGCACAGCGACTCGCCCTGCTTGAGCTGCGCCAGGGCTGTAAGGATGCTGAACTTGGCCTCGCGCCGATAAACATCTTGTTCACCGTAGATAAGGTAAAGCAACTGATGCGAGGGTTTCGCTGAAGTGGGCAGCGCTGGCGACATGACGGGCTCCGTGTGACAGGCCGCGCACTTTACCGGAAATTCAGCGCTTCCTACTGCCCCAATCCGACAATCGCCAGACATTTTAAACGCCGAGAAACAATTCTCCTGCCTTTTCAGCCGTGGAAAAACTGTTCCCATGACGTGCGCGTCACCCTGGGCTGTGACGTTTCTCCACGGCAAGGTGCCATCACGGTACGAGCGGTTACTCCGCTACACACTTTTAAAGCGAAAAACCACGCACTGTTTTAGTGCTCACATTGCCGCCGCCGCCCTTTCCTGGATCAGGATCCAAGGCGAAACCACCACCGCCCACAGCCTCGGGTCGCGCTCCACCAGGTCCAATGCCCGCGTCGCAGACACTTCGCCAAGCGTCCCTGCGGCCAGCCAGGCAGCGACTTTATCGCGGTTGTCTTCGGCCATACCCTCGGCGGCTTCTATCAAATCCAGGCTCGCGTCGACCCACAATAGGGCACCCTTGGCAAAGAACGGCTCAAGCTCCTTCCAGGAAATTTCGGCGGTTTCACCGAGCAGCTTGGCATAGAGGGTGCTAGGTTCTTGCGTCATGGGAGTTCACCTGAATAAAAAATCGGCGCAATCATAACGTCGGGCGTCAGGCAGAAAAACCCAGTTGCAAATGCGTCATCGATTGAAAGTGTCAGGAAAGCCAAGGATTGCCCGAAACTCTGGCATCACCCCGCCGCAATTCTGTCTTTTTCTTTCATTTAAGCGACATACCCGGGTTTTGCCCCCAGCAGCCAGCTTGTCAAGCGATCAACCGGCGCTCTACACTGTACCGGTACAGTTGCCAGGGCACTGCCGGGGGGATATCCGAGATATCCGATCCGGTTCTGCAGCTCACAAGGCCGCTAGAACTATAAAAAATACAACAGTAAGAGTGGAGCACTATGAATAAGGCTACTAAGCAGATTTCCAAACTGTTTGCCGCTATGGTCCTGGCTGGGGTTGCCGGCCATTCGTTCGCAGCCGACACCATCAAGATCGGTATCGCAGGTCCTAAAACCGGTCCTGTGACGCAATACGGCGACATGCAATTCATGGGTGCCAAGCAAGCCATCGCCGACATCAACGCCAAGGGCGGCGTCGACGGCAAAATGCTTGAAGCCAAGGAGTACGACGACGCTTGCGATCCTAAACAAGCCGTTGCCGTGGCCAACAAAGTGGTCAACGACGGCGTCAAGTTCGTGGTCGGCCACCTCTGCTCCAGCTCCACTCAGCCAGCCTCCGACATCTATGAAGACGAAGGCGTGATCATGATCACCCCGGCTGCCACCAGCCCGGAAATCACTTCCCGTGGCTACAAACTGGTCTTCCGCACCATCGGCCTGGACAGCGCCCAAGGCCCTGCGGCCGGTAACTACATCGCCGATCACGTGAAGCCAAAAGTCGTTGCAGTCATTCACGACAAACAGCAGTACGGTGAAGGCATCGCCACCGCCGTTAAACAGACCCTCGAGAAGAAAGGCGTGAAAGTTGCCCTCTTCGAAGGCATCAACGCTGGCGACAAAGACTTCGGTTCGCTCATTCAGAAGCTCAAGCAAGCCAACGTCGACTTCGTCTACTACGGCGGCTACCACCCTGAGCTGGGCCTGATCCTGCGCCAAGCCAAGGAAAAAGGCGTGAACGCCAAGTTCATGGGCCCGGAAGGTGCCGGCAACGACTCCATCTCGCAAATCGCCCAGGGCGCTTCCGAAGGCCTGCTGGTTACCCTGCCGAAGTCGTTCGACACCGATCCAGCCAACAAGGCGATCGTTGAAGAGTTCACCAAGAACAAGCAGGACCCAACCGGTCCGTTCGTGTTCCCGGCCTACTCGGCTGTTGAAGTCATCGCCGGCGGTATCGCTGCCGCGAAGTCCGAAGACACCGCCAAAGTGGCAGCCGCCATCCACGCAGGCACCTTCAAGACCCCAACCGGCGACCTGAGCTTCGACGCCAAGGGCGACCTGAAGGACTTCAAGTTCGTGGTCTACGAATGGCACTTCGGTAAACCAAAAACCGAAGTTTCCCCTCAGTAAGCCAGGCATTACTGGTCCAGCAAGCCCACTGTGAAAGCAGTGGGCTTTGTTTTACGAGGTTTATGGGCCTGACACCCGCGATCCGGGCGCTGGCTCACCTGAAAATCTTAAAACCGTCACCAGCGGTTCGCTGGCAAACGCTTTGTGCAAATGTGCTCACAGAACACAGCACGGGGCCGGAACATGACTCCACCAGTGAAATGCGTATCGGGTTTTTAGGAGCGCTGTAATGCCTGAGATCTATCATTTTTTCCAAACGCTGGTTAACGGCATGACCGTTGGCAGCACCTATGCCTTGATAGCCATTGGCTACACAATGGTTTACGGCATCATTGGAATGATTAACTTCGCCCATGGCGAGGTGTACATGATTGGCTCCTACGTGGCCTTCATCGCCCTTGCCGGGCTGGCCATGCTGGGTATCCACTCCCTGCCGCTGTTGATGACCGCTGCGTTCCTTGCGTCGATCGTCGTGACCAGTGCCTATGGCTACAGTATCGAGCGCGTTGCCTACCGTCCCTTGCGTGGCAGCAACCGTTTGATCCCGCTGATTTCCGCCATCGGCATGTCGATTTTCCTGCAGAACACTGTACTGCTGTCCCAGGACTCCAAGGACAAGTCCATTCCCAACCTGATTCCGGGGAGCTTCTCCTTCGGCCCAGGCGGCGCACAAGAAGTGCTGATTTCGTACATGCAGGTCCTGGTCTTCGTCGTCACCCTGGTGGCGATGCTGGGCCTGACCCTGTTCATCTCCCGCTCCCGTCTGGGGCGTGCCTGCCGGGCCTGCGCCGAAGACATCAAGATGGCCAACCTGTTGGGCATCAACACCAACAACATCATCGCCCTGACCTTCGTGATCGGTGCTGCGCTGGCCGCCGTCGCGGCGGTGCTGCTGAGCATGCAGTACGGCGTGATCAACCCCAACGCCGGTTTCCTGGTAGGCCTCAAGGCTTTCACTGCGGCGGTATTGGGCGGCATCGGCAGTATCCCGGGCGCGATGCTCGGTGGCCTGGTGCTGGGTGTGGCTGAAGCCTTTGGCGCCGATATCTTCGGCGACCAATACAAGGACGTCGTGGCGTTCGGCCTGTTGGTTCTGGTGCTGTTGTTCCGTCCGACCGGCATCCTGGGCCGTCCGGAGGTTGAGAAAGTATGAGCAGATATCTTAAATCGGCGTTTTTCAGCGCCTTGCTGGTATGGGCCGTGGCCTTCCCGGTACTCGGCCTCAAGCTGAGCATTGTCGGCATCAACCTTGAAGTGCATGGCACAGGTCCCGTGACCCTGACCGTCATCGCCCTGTGTTCGGTGCTGATGTTCCTGCGCGTGTTGTTCAGCGATCAGTTCAATGCCTTGCTCAAGAGCAACCGTGGCCCGTTGGTATCGCCCAAGGTCAGCCAATTCCTGACCCTGCCGCGCACCCAGCGCTACATCATCATTGCCCTGATCATCGCCGCGTTGATCTGGCCGTTCTTCGGCTCGCGCGGTGCGGTCGACATCGCCACCCTGATCCTGATCTACGTGTTGCTGGGCCTGGGCCTGAACATCGTGGTGGGCCTGGCCGGCCTGCTCGACCTGGGTTACGTGGGCTTCTATGCCGTGGGTGCCTACACCTATGCGCTGCTCTCGCATTACCTGGGCTGGAGCTTCTGGGTCTGCCTGCCGCTGGCGGGAATGGCGGCGGCGACGTTCGGCTTCCTGCTGGGCTTTCCGGTGCTGCGCCTGCGCGGTGACTACCTGGCGATCGTGACCCTGGGCTTCGGTGAAATCATCCGCCTGTTCCTGCGCAACCTCACCGATATCACCGGTGGCCCCAACGGCATCAGCAGCATCCCCAAGCCGACGTTCTTCGGGCTGTCGTTCGACCGTTCCGCCGCTGAAGGCATGCAGACGTTCCACGAGTACTTCGGGATCGACTACAACCCGGTGAGCAAAGTGGTGTTCCTGTATCTGGTGGCGCTGCTGCTGGCATTGGCCGCCCTGTTCGTGATCAACCGCCTGCTGCGCATGCCCATCGGCCGTGCATGGGAAGCGCTGCGCGAAGATGAGATCGCCTGCCGCGCACTGGGCCTGAACCCGACCATCATCAAGCTCTCCGCCTTTACCCTGGGCGCTGCGTTCGCCGGTTTCGCCGGCAGCTTCTTCGCCGCGCGCCAAGGCCTGGTGACCCCGGAGTCGTTCACCTTTATCGAGTCGGCGATCATCCTCGCCATCGTGGTACTGGGGGGCATGGGCTCGCAACTGGGCGTGATCCTGGCGGCGATCGTGATGATCCTGCTGCCGGAGATGATGCGTGAGTTCAGCGAATACCGCATGTTGATGTTCGGCGCCATGATGGTGCTGATGATGATCTGGCGTCCTCAAGGTTTGCTCCCGATGCAACGCCCACACATGGAGCTGCGCAAATGAGCCGCGAGATCCTGAAAGTCGAAAACTTGAGCATGCGCTTCGGCGGCTTGCTGGCGGTCAACGGCGTGGCCCTGACCGTGAAAGAGAAACAGGTTGTAGCGCTGATCGGCCCCAACGGTGCCGGCAAGACCACGGTGTTCAACTGCCTCACCGGCTTCTACAAGCCGAGCGGTGGCAGCATTCTGCTGGACGGCCAGCCGATCCAGGGCCTGGCCGGTCACGAGATCGCCCGCAAGGGCGTGGTGCGGACCTTCCAGAACGTGCGCTTGTTCAAGGACATGACGGCGGTCGAGAACCTGTTGATCGCCCAGCACCGTCACCTGAACACCAACTTCTTTGCGGGATTGTTCAAGACCCCTTCGTTCCGCAAGAGCGAGCGCGAGGCCATGGAATACGCCGAGTACTGGCTGGACAAGGTCAACCTCACCGAGTTTGCCAACCGCCCTGCTGGCACCCTGGCCTACGGTCAGCAACGTCGCCTGGAAATCGCCCGCTGCATGATGACCCGCCCGCGGATCCTGATGCTCGACGAACCGGCCGCCGGCCTGAACCCCAAGGAAACCGAAGACCTCAAGGCGCTGATCAGCGTATTGCGTGAAGAAAACAACGCCACGGTGCTGTTGATCGAACACGACATGAAGCTGGTCATGAGCATTTCCGACCACATCGTGGTGATCAACCAGGGCACGCCTTTGGCCGACGGGACACCGGAGCAGATCCGCGACAATCCTGAAGTGATCAAAGCCTATTTGGGGGAAGCGTAAAATGCTGCAATTCGAAAACGTTTCCACTTTCTACGGCAAGATCCAGGCCCTGCACAGCGTCAACGTGGAAGTGCGCCAAGGTGAAATCGTCACGCTGATCGGCGCCAACGGTGCCGGCAAATCAACCCTGCTGATGACCTTGTGCGGGTCGCCCCAGGCCCACAGCGGCAGCATCCGCTACATGGGTGAAGAGCTGGTGGGGCAGCAGTCGTCTCATATCATGCGCAAGAGCATTGCGGTTGTGCCGGAAGGCCGCCGCGTGTTCTCGCGCCTGACGGTCGAAGAAAACCTCGCCATGGGCGGTTTCTTCACCGACAAAGGCGACTACCAGGAGCAGATGGACAAGGTGCTGCACCTGTTCCCTCGGCTCAAGGAACGCTTCAGCCAGCGCGGCGGCACCATGTCCGGCGGCGAGCAGCAAATGCTCGCCATCGGCCGGGCGCTGATGAGCAAGCCCAAGCTGTTGCTGCTGGACGAACCTTCCCTGGGCCTCGCGCCGATCATCATCCAGCAGATCTTCGATATCATCGAACAGCTGCGCAAGGACGGTGTGACGGTGTTCCTGGTGGAGCAGAACGCCAACCAGGCCTTGAAGATTGCTGACCGCGCCTATGTGCTGGAAAACGGCCGGGTGGTGATGCAGGGCACGGGCGAGCAGTTGCTGACCGATCCGAAGGTGCGCGAGGCGTACCTCGGCGGCTAGGCGAACCGGCTCTGAAATGTGGGAGGGGCTTGCCCCTCCCACATTTGTTTCGCGTCGCCTGAAATTATTTTTGATCGACTTGTAACGGATTCCACCCTGCCGTCTCTAGTGGTACAAGCAGGCACTCAAGCCCGCCAACTCAACCCACTGCTGGAGATACACCATGACTACCAAACTGTCTGCCGCTACCCTCGTCCTGGCCCTCGGTTCTGCCCTGAGCCTGTCCGCCCTGACCACCACCGCCCACGCTGCCGACGACATGCAGAAATGCTTCGGCGTCGCTGAAGCTGGCAAGAACGATTGCGCCGCGGGCGCCGGCACTTCCTGCGCCGGTACCTCGAAAGTCAAAGACCAGGCCAACGCCTGGAAGCTGGTCCCTGCCGGCACCTGCCTCAAAACCCCAAGCTCCACCTCGCCGACCGGTTTCGGCCAGGAAACGGCCTTCACCGCAAAATCCTGATCCCTCGCAAAACCTGAGTACCGATGATGACTCTTTCATCCCTGCAAGCCGTCTCCCAGGCTCAGGCGCCCGGCCTTCCCGGTCGGGCCGGACTGGGTCTCAAGCATGAGCACTTCATTGAAGTACTTGAGACCTCACCCGATATCGGTTTTTTTGAAGTGCACGCCGAAAACTACATGGTGGCCGGCGGCCCTTTTCATCATTACCTGGGGTTGATCCGCGCGCAGTACCCACTGTCCTTGCACGGTGTAGGCTTGTCCATCGGTGGCGAAGCCCCGCCGGACCGTGAGCACCTGGCACGGTTGGCGGCACTGATCGAGCGCTACCAACCTCACTCCTTTTCCGAACACCTGGCCTGGTCCAGCCACGGCCCGGTGTTCCTTAACGACCTGCTGCCCCTGGCCTACGACCACGCCACCCTGCAACGGGTATGCGAACACGTCGACCAGGTGCAAAACACACTCAGGCGGCCGATGCTGCTGGAAAACCCGTCGACCTACCTGCAGTTCCAGCGCTCCACCCTGGACGAAGCCGACTTCATCAGCGAAATCATCCGCCGTACCGGCTGTGGCTTGCTGCTGGATGTGAATAACGTGTACGTGTCATGCATCAATCATCAACGTGATCCACAGTCCTACATCGATGCGTTGCCGTTGCACGCGGTGGGAGAGCTTCATCTGGCCGGGTTTGCCGAAGACACCGACAGCCTTGGCGACCGCTTGCTGATCGATGACCACGGCGCCCCTGTCGATAACGCCGTGTGGCAACTCTACGAGTCGGTACTGGCGCGCATCGGTCCAGTGGCGACGCTGATCGAGCGGGATAACCAGTTGCCCGCGTTCAGCGTGCTGCAAGCCGAGGCCCGACAAGCCGAATGGCATCTTTCACAGGTGACCCCATGAGCCGGCATGATGCTTTTACCGCCGCCTTGTTGGCACCTGAACTGCCTTGCCCCGACGGCCTGTTCAGTAGTAATGGCGCCGAGCCGGCCAGCCGCTTCGCGGTGTACCGCAACAATGTGCACAGCTCACTGGTCAACGCATTGGCTGCGGCTTATCCGGTGACGTTGCAACTGGTGGGTGATACGTTTTTCCGCGCGATGGCCGGCCTTTATGCACAGGCGCACCCGCCCACCAGCCCATTGATGAGCGAGTACGGTAGCGCGTTCGCCTGCTTCATCGAGGGGTTCGAACCGGCAGCCAGCGTACCTTATCTTGCCGACATGGCCCGGCTGGAGCGTTTGCGGGTACAGGCCTACCACGCGGCAGACAGCCAACCCCTGGATCAACAGACCGTACTGCAAGCACTGCAAGGTCAGACGGACCTCAGTGGACTGCGCGTGCAATGGCACCCCTCCCTGGCCACGCTGGACTCAGCCTATGCCGTCGTAGCGCTGTGGGCGGCACACCAGACCGAGGGGGGCCTGGAAAACCTGGATCCCTGGCAGCCACAGAGTGCCCTGGTGTTGCGCCAGGGTCTGGAGGTCAAGGTATTCGCCGTCAACCCTGATGCTGTCGCGTTGATCAACAGCCTGGCCCGGGGCGCGACCTTGGAAAACGCCGTGGAGCACGCGCTTGAGGCGTGCGCCGAGTTTGACCTGCACCAATGCCTGGCGCTGCTGATCAGCCACAACGCCATTACTCATCTGCATCCAGAACAAAAGGTATCGCCATGAACACTCGCCCTTCGGGCCTGATCAATCAGGTCATCGCGCTTTTCGAGCAAATTCCCTACAGCCTGATCGCCTTTCTCGCGCGCTTTTCGATTGCCGCGGTGTTCTGGAAGTCCGGGCAAACCAAAGTCGAAGGCTTTGCCATAGACCTGATCAACGGCACCTTCCAGTTCGGTGAACCGCGCCTGGCCGCCTCGACACTGCCGCTGTTTCGCAGCGAATACCATGTGCCGTTGCTATCGCCGGAAGTCGCAGCGCACTTGGCTGCGTTTGCCGAGCACTTTTTCCCGGTGCTGATCCTTGTCGGGTTCGCCACGCGCTTCTCGGCCCTGGCCCTGGTCGGCATGACCCTGACCATTCAATTGTTTGTCTACCCGGACGCCTACCCAACCCATGGCACCTGGCTCGCGTTATTGCTGTTGCTGGTCGCCAAGGGCCCGGGTCGCTTGTCGATCGATCACCTGATCGCTCGCCGCTACCGTTAAAGGCGGTCCAGGGCTTCGCCGCTGCGCTTGAACCACTCCACCAGGTAGTCGGCCAACACCTGGGTGCGACGCGGCAAGCCGCCCTGATACGGATGCACCAGGTACATCGGCATGCTGCGCGTCTGATAATCGCGCAGGAGCCAACGCAGTCGGCCATCTGCCAATTCCGCTGGCAGCACGTAGGACGGCAACCGTGCAATACCCGCCCCCACCAGCGCGGCTTTTTTGAGCAGGTTGTAGTGGTTGGAGGCAAACGTGCCGCTGACTCGTACCCGCAGTAACTCGTGCTGTTGGTGGTACAACCACTCTTCACGGCCGCTGTAGTGGCTGTTGAGCAGGCAAGCATGGCTGGCCAGGTCGGCCGGCGTCGCCGGTTCGCCGTGTTGCTCAAGATAAGCCGGGCTGGCGCAGGTCATCTCACGCCAGGCCAGCAACGGCTTGACCACCAGGCGCTCGTTCTCAATGGAGCCTGAGCGCACCCCCAGATCGAACCCATCTCGCGCCAGGTCCCGATAGTTGTTATTGAGCTCCAGCTCGATCTGCACCTGCGGATATTGCTTGGAAAACTCCAGCAGCAGCCCATCAAAAAAGGTTTCCCCCAAGGACACTGGCACCGTCATACGCACCGGCCCGGCAAGGTCGTCCTTGAGCCGGGCCAATGCCTGACGGGCGCGATCCACCTGTACCACCAGGGCCTGGGCCTGGGGCAACAAGGCCGCACCGGCTGCGGTCAGGCTGAGCTTGCGCGTGGTGCGGTGCAGCAACACTACAGAGAACCGCGCTTCCATCTGGCTGATACGTTTGGACAATTGCCCTTTGCTACAGCCCAGTTGCTCGGCGGCGACGGTAAAACTGCCGGCTTCGATCAGCACGGCGAAGGCCGCCAAGTCGTCCGTCTCGCTCATGGATTGTTTCCGAAAGAAAACCAAAGGTTGCCTATTAGTGCGTTTATCAAGCAAAAAAGCCAGCCTAAACTTGATGACACCCCCCTACTGTAGGAGCGAGCTTGCTCGCGAAAATCGTCACCGATAGCGCGGCCAACCTGGTACACGGCGGTGCTCGTTGGTTTCTCGCGGGCAAGCCCGCTCCTACAGGTCATGACAAACCCGGAGGAACAGCACCATGAAAATCCTATTGATTGGCGCCAGCGGCACCGTCGGCTCGGCGGTCAAGGCGGAACTGGCTCAGCGTCACGAGGTGATCAGCATTGGCCGCAGCAGCGGTGACTTCCAGGTGGATATCAGCGACAGCGCGTCGATCCGCAAGCTGTTCGAGCAGACCGGCAAGTTCGATGCCCTGGTCTGTGCGGCGGGCAGCGTAAACTTCGTGGCATTGGGCGAAATGAGCGAGAGCGATTTCGAGTTGGGCTTGCGTGACAAGCTGATGGGCCAGGTCAATCTGCTGCTGATCGGCCGTGAGTACGCCAACGATGGTGCTTCGTTCACCTTCACCAGCGGCATCCTCAACCGCGACCCGATCCGCACCGGCGCCTCGGCCGCACTGGTCAATGGTGCATTGGATGCGTTCGTCAAAGCCGCTGCCATCGAGCTGCCACGGGGCCTGCGCGTCAACGCCGTCAGCCCGACAGTTCTGGTGGAGGCCATGGGCAGCTACGCGCCGTATTTCCGTGGTTTCAAACCCGCGGCAGGTGCTGACGTGGCGTTGGCCTACGCGAAGAGTGTCGAGGGTTTGCAGACCGGGCAGACCTACATCGTCGGTTGAGCAGCAACTGTCTCAGATGAGAACTGAGACATCCACTCAACCACCAGCGCACGCGGGGCTAAAAACCTGAACGCCCCGCCCACTTGGCTGTGAACCCTGGACGTAGTCAACTGATACCCGTCTACAGAAAGTGTTACGTACTTTTGATAGGCCAGCAACGTGATGGATTTTGTCCTTGCTGTCGCCTCTGGGCCCAGTGACACATTCACTTCAACATAAGCTGGCGCAGAATTCGCAGCCCCCTTGAGTGACACCGAAATTTCCGTGAAGTCAGTGGCTGAAGAGTAGGAGAGCTGGGCAGGCTCGTCTGAAAAGGCTGCATTTGCCCAGAGCATAAGAACGCAGATAGACCATTTGGTGTTCATTGCTGCTCCCAATCAAAAGAGCTCGACACTCTCACATCGCTTCAAGTCCACGTGTAGGAAACGTCCAATCGGCAGTGCTACTTTTCCCATGCGTTCCGGGCCGACGGTTCAAACCATGTCACGGGCTTGTGATGCAGCTCCGGCCTGCGTAACGTGGCGGCACTTGCCTGGAGACCCGATAATGCGTGCCGCCCATACCCTGTTCCTGTTTGCCCTGCTTCCGCTGTTTGCTGCCTGCCAGATGTTCGAGAGTGATCCTGCCAAGCCGTCGCTCGCCGGGCTGACCCGCATGCAGGGTGAACTCACCGCTGTCGGCGGCAAACTGCTGTTCCAGCCGTGCAACGACAAGCGCAACTACGTGGTCAACGACACCGGTGGCACCAGCATCCTGCAGGAAGCGGCCTCCCTGGCCGGCCAGCAAGGCGCGTTGTTTGCCGACCTGCGCGGCAAGTTCTCCGGGGTTGCCAGCGGTACCCAGGGCAGCGTCGACCTGCAACAACTCTACCGCGTCGAGCGCTCGACCTCGGCCTGCGGCGACCCGGACTTCAAGCGCATGATCCTGCGCGCCAACGGCCACAAGCCGACCTGGGTGATGAACGTCACCGCCAAGGGCCTGGTGCTGGATCGTGAAGGCCAGCCGCCACTGGCGGTGCCTTATGTGGAAGAGCAAATCGGTGACGGCCGCTTCAACCTGATGACCGAGGCCAACAATCAGCACGTGGAATTGTGGGTAGCGCCGCAGCGTTGTGTCGACCCGGTCAGTGGCAGTTTGCAGCACATGACCGCCGAGTTGCGCGTCAATGGCCAGGTACAGCGCGGTTGCGCATCGTTCGGCGGCTCGCGCGACGACTGACGCGACGCCATGCTGTTTTAACATGACGGGAAACGGTCATTGGGGCTTATAATCGCCGGTTTGCAAAACAGCCGGCCTCTCTGCCCGCCGCCTACCGGATCCCGTCATGTTACGAATCACCGAACTCAAGCTGCCCATCGACCATCCCGAAGAAGACCTGCGGCCTGCCATCGTGCAGCGCCTGGGCATCGCCAGTGATGACCTGCTCGATTTCACCCTGTTCAAACGCAGCTACGATGCGCGCAAGAAGTCCTCGGAGCTGTGCTTCATCTACACCATCGACTTGAACGTAAAGGGCGAAGCCGCCCTGCTGCTCAAGTTTGCCGATGACCGCAACGTCAACCCGGCACCGGATGTCAGCTATAAAGTCGTGGGCCAGGCGCCGCAAGGCCTGACCGAACGCCCGATCGTCGTCGGCTTCGGCCCGTGCGGGATCTTCGCCGGGCTGTTGCTGGCCCAGATGGGCTTCAAGCCGATCATCCTCGAGCGCGGCAAGGAAGTGCGCCAGCGCACCAAGGACACTTGGGGCCTGTGGCGCAAAAGCGTGCTCAACCCCGAGTCCAACGTGCAGTTCGGTGAAGGCGGAGCCGGGACTTTTTCCGACGGCAAGCTGTACAGCCAGATCAAGGACCCGAAATTCCACGGTCGCAAAGTGCTGCACGAGTTCGTCAAGGCCGGTGCGCCGGAAGAAATCCTCTACGTCAGCAAACCGCATATCGGTACGTTCCGCCTGACCGGCGTAGTGGAGAACATGCGCGAGCAGATCATCGCCCTTGGCGGTGAGGTGCGCTTCGAGCAACGAGTGACCGATGTGTTGATCGAAGACGGCCAGTTGAACGGTGTCGTCATCGATGGCGGCGAGCAGATCCTCTCCAAACACGTGATCCTGGCCCTGGGGCACAGCGCCCGCGATACGTTCCGCATGCTCCATTCCCGTGGCGTGTACATGGAGGCCAAGCCATTCTCGGTAGGGTTCCGTATCGAACACCCGCAGTCGCTGATCGACGCCGCGCGCCTGGGCAAATACGCCGGCCACCCGAAACTCGGTGCCGCCGACTACAAGCTGGTACACCACGCCAAGAACGGCCGCTCGGTCTACAGCTTCTGCATGTGCCCAGGCGGCACCGTGGTAGCGGCGACTTCCGAGCCGAACCGCGTGGTCACCAACGGCATGAGCCAGTACTCGCGCAACGAACGCAATGCCAACTCCGGCATCGTCGTCGGCATCACGCCTGAAGTCGACTATCCAGGTGGCCCGCTGGCAGGTATCGAGTTACAGGAACGCCTGGAGTCTCACGCCTACATTCTCGGCGGCAGCAACTACGAGGCCCCCGCGCAACTGGTGGGTGATTTCATCGCCGGCAAGCCATCCACCGCGATTGGTAGCGTAGAGCCGTCCTACAAGCCTGGCGTGTCGTTGGGTGACTTGGCCCTGGCCTTGCCTGACTTCGCCATCGAAGCGATCCGTGAAGCGTTGCCGGCGTTCGAGAAGCAGATCAAGGGCTACTCGTTGCACGACGCGGTGTTGACGGGTATCGAGACGCGCACCTCTTCGCCCCTGCGGATTACCCGTAACGAATCGATGCAGAGCTTGAACGTGAAAGGCCTGTTCCCGGCTGGTGAGGGCGCTGGTTACGCCGGTGGGATTCTGTCGGCGGGCGTGGATGGGATTCGAATTGCCGAGGCGTTGGCGCGGGATATGTTGGGCCTGGAAGCCTGACGCATTGCCCTGCCGGCTATGGCGTCTTCAAGATCGCCATCGCCGGCAAGCCGGGCTCCTACAAGGTTAGATATTTGCCCGCAGGATGCTGTCCGGCAATGGCTCGCCCCGCTCGACACTGTCCGCAACAGCCGTAATCAAACCGTCCAACGCATAACCCTGCCCCGCCAGCCAGGCCTGGTCGTAATAGGTTGTGGCATACCGCTCCCCCCCGTCGCACAAGATCGCCACGATCGAGCCGGACTCCCCTGCCGCTTTCATCTGTTGCGCCGCGACCAGTGCGCCAATCAGATTGGTCCCGCTGGAACCTCCAACCCGTCGTCCCAGCCGCTCGGCCAGGTAATGCATGGCCGCCAGTGACAGGGCATCCGGCACCTTGACCATCGCATCGATCACCTTGGGCAAAAACGACGCCTCGACCCGTGGTCGGCCAATGCCTTCAATCCGCGAACCACAGTCCAGGCGCAAGCTGGCATCACCACTCTGGTAGAAATCAAAGAATACCGAACGCTCGGCATCGGCACACAACACGCGGGTGCAATGCTGGCGATAACGCACATAACGACCGAGGGTGGCAGTGGTGCCACCGGTGCCGGGGCTGGAGATCAACCAGCTCGGTTCCGGATGCTGTTCGAAGCGCATCTGCTGGAAGATCGACTCGGCGATGTTGTTGTTCGCCCGCCAGTCAGTGGCGCGTTCGGCGTAGGTGAACTGGTCCATGAAATGACCACCGCTTTCTCGCGCCAGGCGCTCGGATTCAGCGTAGATCTGCGTGGGATCCTGTACCAGATGACTCTTGCCACCGTAAAACGCTATCTGTGCGATTTTTTCCTGGGAGGTGGTGGCCGGCATCACCGCAATAAACGGCAAACCCAGCAGACGAGCAAAATAAGCCTCGGAAATCGCCGTCGAACCGCTGGACGCTTCGATCACCGGCGCGCCAGGTTTGAGCCAGCCATTACACAGTGCGTACAGGAACAACGAGCGGGCCAGCCGATGCTTCAGGCTGCCGGTGGGATGGCTGGACTCATCCTTGAAGTACAACTCGATGCCCGGCAACCCTGGTAACGGCAAGGGAATCAGGTGCGTGTCGGCGCTGCGCTGGAAGTCTGCTTCAATGATACGAATGGCTTCGCGGGCCCAGGGACGGTGGTCGCTCATGGAGAGTTTCTCTGAAGGTGTCAGCCCTGATTTTAGGGGGGTTCCTACAGACCACACAGATACAGTACCGACGCAATCGGACACACAATTGCTAGGCTTAGCCGCAACATCACCCCAGCCAGCCTCTTATAACAAATAAGAATATAACTTTTGTTTTAACAACTAACGGTACGGGTTAGGGTACCCACCTATTGAACCTGGATTGGAGAGCATCCCTTGCCTCTGCGTAGCACTTTCACTCGTTTCTTCCAGCTGGAAGCCGCCAGCGGTCTGTTGTTGATCGCGGCTGCCGCCTTGGCGCTGATCATCAACAATTCACCTTTGTCGCACCTGTACAGCGCGTTTCTCGACGTACCGGTGGTGGCACAGATTGGCGCGCTGAAAATCGCCAAGCCCGCGCTGCTGTGGATCAACGATGGCCTGATGGCCCTGTTCTTCCTGCTGATCGGCCTGGAGGTCAAGCGCGAGTTGCTCGACGGCCACCTGTCCAAGCCCTCGCAAGTAGTGCTGCCCGGCGCTGCCGCCATCGGCGGCATGGTGGTGCCGGCGCTTATCTACTGGGCGATCAACAAGGACTACCCTGCCGCGCTTTCCGGCTGGGCGATTCCCATGGCCACCGACATTGCCTTCGCCCTCGGCGTACTGGCCTTGCTAGGCAAGCGCGTGCCGGTGTCGCTGAAACTGTTCCTGATGACCCTGGCGATCATTGACGACCTCGGTGCGATCATCGTGATTGCCGTGTTCTATTCCGCCGATTTGTCCGGTGCAGCCCTGGCGGGTGCGGGCGCCTGCCTGATTGCGTTGATCGCGATGAACCGCTTGGGCGTGATCAAGCTCGGGCCGTACCTGATCGTCGGGCTGATCCTGTGGGTGTGCGTCCTCAAGAGCGGTGTGCACGCGACGCTGGCCGGTGTGACTTTGGCGTTCTGCATCCCGATGCGCACCAAAAACGCCGAGCCCTCGCCGTTGCTCACGCTGGAACATGCCCTGCACCCCTGGGTGGCCTACGGCATCCTGCCGTTGTTCGCCTTCGCCAACGCTGGCGTGTCCCTGACCGGCGTGAGCCTGGAAAGCTTCACCCACCACGTGCCCATGGGTATCGCCGCGGGCCTGCTGATCGGCAAGACCATCGGTGTGTTCGGCCTTACCTGGCTAGCCATCAAGACCGGCCTGGCCGCCCTGCCCAGCGGTGCGAACTGGGGCCAGGTGTTTGGCGTGGCGATCCTGTGTGGTATCGGCTTTACCATGAGCCTGTTTGTTGGCTCGCTGGCATTTGTGCCGGGGGCCAGTGAATTTGCCGGGGAAGACCGGATGGGGATTTTGACCGGGTCGATTCTGGCGGCGTGTATCGGGTATGCGGTGACGGCGATGGCGAGTCGTAAAAAGGCCTGAAACACCTGACGAAGCACAATCATTGTGGCGAGGGAGCTTGCTCCCGTTGGGTCGCGAAGCGGCCCTTCTCAGGTGATCACGATATTGCATCAGGCGCTAGGCAAGTACTTTGGGGCTGCTACGCAGCCCAAAGGGAGCAAGCTCCCTCGCCACAGGCAAACTTAGACATACTCGGCCCTCCTAACGTTGAGCCGTACCTCCAGCACACTTACCGGAACATGTGAGCCTTCGGATGCAGGTCGATGCATCCTTGAGGTTGCAACCCCAGCCACTAACTGGGCAGGCAATAAAAAACCGCCCTATCGAGGCGGTTTTTTATTGCCTGCCATTTATGCACTTTCAAGTAGCCGCTGCAGGAGTTTCCCACCCATAAAACCAAAAACCCCAACCAGTCACCCGGTTGGGGTTTTGTATTTCTACAACCGACGTTTAGCGAGTAACGCGGCTGGTACCGTCAACGGTCATGATGCGTACGCGGTCGCCGATGCGGAAGATTTCATTCTCCTGCACAGCCTGCACGTAGGCACGCATGCTGCCGTCGTCTTCGCGAACGGTGATTTCCACACCCTGGGTGCGGGTCAGGCCTTCTTCGGTGGCCGAGCCCAGCAGGCCGCCGGCGACGGCGCCGATCACGGCGGTCACGATGCTGCCACGGCCGCCGCCGATGGCACTGCCGCCAACACCGCCGATGACTGCACCGGCAGCGCCGCCGATTGGGGTCTTGGTGCCTTCGATTTTCACCGGACGCAGGGATTCGATGGTACCCATGCGCACGGTCTGGACACGACGCGCCTCGTCACGGGAGTACGAGTCGCCGGTCAGACTCGAGGCGCAGCCACCCAGCAGCAAAGACAGGGTGGTAAAGCAGGCAACCAGTAAAACAGACTTACGCATAGCATCAACTCCAAAGGACAGGTGGTCATTAAACGCTGCAGCTTGACGCCTGTCACGGCAAGCACCGCAGAAAATTGCTTTCATTCAGCCTTAGTACAGACTGCCCACACCAGAAAAACAGACGAACGGTAGCGCTGTTCTCTCAACCGGGATCTTCATGGATTACTTCATCATTGTAGTCACAACCCTTGCTGGACTGTATTTCCATGGCTGGTTGTACCTGCGCATCAGACATTGGATAGGCCGTGACCTGGCCCTGTCGCTGGCGGGTAATGACCTGCACAAGCGCACCTTCATGCTGCAGCAGCTGGAAAAGGCTCGCAGCTTGAAAATCAAACGGTCCGACTTGCCTCACTGGCTGAAGACTGCGGCGCAGCAGTACACACCCGAAGCCTCTGTTCAAAAGACTTCGGGGTGATGGGCAACATTCAAGCGAAGTGACGAAAGGTGCAGCTCAGGGTGCCAGGCGTTCGCGGGTCCAGTCGACCCCTTGCAGGCGATAGTTCAGGCGGTCATGCAAGCGGCTGGCACGGCCCTGCCAGAACTCGATGCGCTCGGGTAACAGGCGATAGCCACCCCAGTGCTCCGGGCAGTCAGGCTGGGTATCGCTGAAACGCTGCTCGGTAGCCTTGAGCAGGTCCTGCAGCTCTTCCCGGTCACGGATGACTTGGCTTTGCGGAGACGCCCATGCGCCCAGGCGGCTGCCCAAGGGACGAACCTGGTAATAAGCATCCGACTCTTCAGGCGTGACCTTCACCACCCGACCCTCAATGCGCACTTGGCGCTCCAGGGTCGGCCAGAAAAACGTCATGGCTGCAAACGGCCGCGCCGCAAGCTGTTGGCCCTTGGCGCTCTGATAATTGGTGAAGAAGGTAAAGCCCTGCGCATCCAGGCCCTTGAGCAACAGGATGCGGCAGTGCGGGCGACCGTCCTGGTCGACGGTGGCCAAGGTCATGGCATTGGCTTCCACCGGTGGCTGCTCGGTTTTCACCGCGTCGGCAAACCACTGGTGGAACAAGGCAAACGGCTCGCTCGGGGCCTGGGCCTCGCTCAAGCCATCCCGTGTGTAGTCACGGCGCATATCGGCCAGTGCCTGGGTCATGCGGCTTTATCCTTCTGGTTCAGCGGATCAGTTTTTCGCCTGGTCGTTTGCCGGTGCAGCGGCCTTGGCTTTGGCGGGTGCCGCTTTTTTCGCCGCTGGCTTGGCCGGGGCTTTCTTGGCCGCTGGCTTGGCAGCCGCTTTCTTGGCGGTCGAAGCCTTCTTGGCCGGGGCCTTGGCGGCTGGAGCCGGGGCTGGAACGTCCTGCACTGCCACCATTTCGGCTACAGGCGGGGTTTTACCCGACTGATATTTGCTCAGCAGCGCCAGCATGGTGGTGCGCTGGGTGAACATGATTTCCATGCGACGGTTCAGGGCACGGCCCTGGCTGCTGTCGTTGGCCGCACGTGGCATCAGGTCGCCCATGCCGCGCAGCATCAGGCGGTCCTGCTTCAAGCCACTGAGGCTGAAGATCGAGGCGATGGACTGTGCACGTTCCTTGGTCAACGCCTGGCTGGCCGGGGCGGTGCCGGTGGCATCAACGTGGCCCAGTACCAGTACTGCGGTCTTCGGATCGGCTTCAACCGCCTTGGCCACTCGGGTGAACGGGCCGAGGGTGACCGGCAGCAGCATGGCCGGGCGTTTCGGGTTGTAGGAACCATCAACCGGGGCAATCACCACAAGAACGTTGTCACGACGCTCGAGTTGCAGGTTGCTGTCCTTGATGGCCGCACGCAGACGCGGCTCATAGTCGTCCAGCCAGGCTTGGGTGATTTTCGGGTCGGGCATCGGCACGTTGGTCACGTCGACCTTGGCCAATGGCTTGGGTTTGCTTTCGAACGGCCACCACCAGTGGGTTTCGGTGTCGGTCTTGGCAACCGCTGGTGCAGGTTCTGCGGCCTTGAGGTCGGCTTTCAGGTCGGCCTTGGCATCGGCAGCCTTTTCGTCGGCGGTTTTGGAAGAGAATGGCCACCAGCTGGACCCGGTGTCAGCCTTGGCGGCTGGAGCCGGGGCTGGCGCAGCAGCCGCAGCGGCTACCGGTGCGACAGGCTTGGCGCCGGCAGCCGGCTTGGTGTCCGGTTTAGCCTCCGGCTTGGCATCGGCTTGCGTCACTGCGTCCTTGGTCGTGGCCTTATCGGATCCAAATGACCACCAATGCCCGCCCTCGGCATCATTTTGTGGAGTTTGTGCGCAACCGGTAATAGTGAGGCATAGCGCAAGAGCCAAGGACTTGTTCGATAACATGAGATATCCACAAAATGAGAAAAAACCAGGGATCTAAATGATCCGTTAAACAGACGCTTGTAGATGAATAAAGTTACGACTATTCCTACAGCGTCTTCTTATAGTTGCCTTTGTAACAAAAAAACGTGAAACAGCAAGGGGTTTACAGACAACCGGCCAATATTCTGACCAACTTCTGTGCCCGCGGGTCCATAAGTACATAAGGTCCGAGTGTATTAGTCACGAAACCGAACGCTACATCATGTTCAGGATCGGCAAACCCCACCGAACCGCCAGCGCCCGGATGCCCGAATGCACGTGGGCCAAGGCCGAAGGTGGCATTGGCCAACTGCGGCTGATCCAACATGCAGCCGAGGCCGAAACGGGTTTGTGTCAATAAAGTTTTATCCGGGCCGATGCTGTGCTCGCGGGTCAATTGTTCGAGCATGTCGGCCTCCAGCAAACTACCGTCCAACAATCCACTATAAAAACCCGCCAGGCTGCGCGCATTGCCGTGACCATTTGCCGCCGGCTGCTGCATACGACGCCATTCGGGTTTATTAGTGCTGGTCAGAATAGACGGTGGATTGGCAAATGCACGGGTGGTCATGGCGGTCGGTTCGCGCATCATTACTTGCAGTAAACGTTGCGCGGCTTCATCGCCCATATTGCCTTTGCTGCGTGCTATATGCGCCACGCGATAAAACTCTTCGTCCGCCAGGCCCACATGGAAGTCCAAGCCCAATGGCCGTGCGACCCGCGCCACGATGGACTCTCCCGGCCCGCGACCATCGGCACGCCGCAGCAATTCACCGACCAGCCAGCCGTAGGTGATCGCCTCGTAGCCATGGCCCTGGCCCGGCGTCCACCAAGGGGCTTCTGCCGCCAGGGTATCGACCATCAATTGCCAGTCGTACAGGGCTTCGGTGGGCAGCATCTCGCGGATCGCCGGCAACCCGGCCTGGTGGCACAGCAACTGGCGCAGGGTGATGGCTTCTTTCCCAGCGGCGGCGAATTCCGGCCAGTAATTGGCGACCGGCGCATCCAGTTGCAATTTGCCTTCGGCCACCAATTGCAGGGCTGTGACGGCGGTGAAGGTCTTGGTGCAGGAGAACAGGTTGACGATGGTGTCGCTGTGCCAGGCCTCGGCGCCGTCCTTGTCGGCGGTGCCGGCCCACAGGTCGACGACTGTTTCGCCGCCGATCTGGATGCAGAGCCCGGCACCACGCTCCTGCGGGTCATCAAACAACGCGGCGAACGCTTCACGTACCGCTTCGAACTGGAGTTCGTAATGACCCTGGATCTGCACCTGAGCGCCCTCGGAAAACATCGAAAAAAGTGGCCGACATTGTTCCAGCCCTGGTGGGTTTTGTGAACCCGTCAGCGCTCAATCAATGACCATTCCCTGAGTGCCCGCCTGCATGCCCGGCGCCCTGCCCCGGGCCTTTGCCTTCATGCCCGGCCCTGCCACCTTCACTTTCACGCGCGGCGCCTGCCACCTTGGCCTTTTGCGCTTCCTGGCCCAGTTGGTCGACGGCTGCCAGGTTGCTTTTGCGCACGCTGTCAACAAAACCCTGGAATGGTACGTCGGTGATGCCCACCAGGCCAAAATGACCATTCTCACCGTCCAGCAGACGCCCGGTCACCGGCTGGTCCAGGTACTGGAACCAATGCACGCCGACAATCGACGGCTCGGCCATGGCCTGCTTGAGGAAGTTGGCATACGCCGCGCCGCGATCTTCTTCCCTGGCCAACTGCGTCACGCCGCCCCAGAACGGCCCACGGTCGGCCGAGCCGAAGTTGAATTCGGTGATCAGCACCGGCTTGTCCAACTCCCGCAACGCGGCAAAGTCATAACCGTCCTGGGGTTTGAGGGTGTACATGTTGAAACTCAACACATCGCAATATTGCGCACAGGAGGCCACGGCTTCCGGCGTGCTGACCGCATAACGGCCGCCCAGCAGCAGTTGATGGGGAGCGTGCCATTTCAGCGAGTCGGAAATGGTCTTGAAGTAGGCATCGGCGAAGGTCTTCTGGAAGTATTTGAAGTCCGCCTCGATTTCCGGGTGCTCGGGATTCGGCATCGGCGGTTCGAAACCCGGGTCTTCCATCAGCTCCCAGCCCTTCAATTCGATACCCCAGGCTTTCGACAAACCTTCTTCGTTGCGGTACTTGTCGCGCAGTTGCTTGAGGAACGCGCGCTTGGCCGGCACGTCGGTGGTCATGCGCAACGTGCCGTACGCCAAGGCGTAGCGGGATTTCGGATCATCGCCGGGGCCGGCCCAGGCCAGCTCGTTGTCGGCAAAGAAGCCGATCAACCAGGGGTCATCACGGTGGTCACGGGCGGCAATCGCCACGGCGCGCTCGGTGGCCATGGCGAAACGCGGGTCGAACGGGTCGGGCATGCCGCCCCACCAGTCGGTGCCGGTGCTGATACTGGCGTAATCACCGACGATCGACAGCGGCAAGGTGTAGGGAACCCGGTCAGCGGTGGCCAGACTCTCGTCGCTCCAATTGCCGACGGTGTTGAAACCCCATGCCTGCAAGCGGTCGAGGGTGTGAGTGACCCAGCGTTTCTGGTCGAAGCCGTCACCGCCATAGGTGCGCTGCAAGTTGGCGCCGTAAAAGTCATACCAACGCCCGGCACCAAAGCCACGGCCTTCCCCCGCGCCGTTGCCGCTGCGGTTGTCGCCGCTGCCGTAGTACTTATCGAAGGGTTCGCCGCCCTTGGGCAGCGCGGCGAACATCCATTCACGGCCGGCCACGTAGGTCTGGCTGTTGTCCGGGGCCACGGTATTGACGCCCAGGGAGTAGAACGGATGCCCCTCCGGCGTCACCAGGTACCAGCGCCCATCGCGCTTCTCGGTACGGAAAAAACCGCTGGCGTCGAATGCCGGGCCTTTGTTCCAGCCGCCGTATTGGTCCAAAGCGGATTTATCCCGCGTGGCCAGCCAGCCCTGGAGCTGCTGTTGCTCCTTGGCGGCGGCGGCCTTGAGCTGTTCGTCACTGCTGACCTTTTCCGGCCACCGCGCACGGGTGGATTGACCGTAGGCATCCACCAGCTCGCTGTAGGCCGCCTTCAGCACCGGCTCGCTGTCCTGCACGCCAAAGCGCTCAAGCAGGATGCTTTGGGCGGCATTAGGCTTGAGCATCGACACGGTCACCGACACCACCTGGCTGCGGTCGATTTCACCTGCACTGCTGGCCAGCAGCACACGCTGGCCGTCCATGGTGATCGGCATCGGTGGGCCGGCCTTCATGCCCTGGCTCAGCGGCGAATTGGCCTGCAGCGGCACCAGCAAGGTCTGGGCCGGGCCGGCGGGCAGGTCGATGCGGCTGACCAGGGTCTTGCCATCCGCGCTCTGCACCTTGACGTAGAGGGTCAACGCCCAGTCCATTGCACTCTGGATACGCAGGCTCATGGCACCCGACTGAGACCAGTCCCAGGTGCCGGTCTGCGGGCTCAGCACCAGGCTTGGTTCGGCGGCCGGGTTGAACGTGATGCGGCGCAGCACTTCGCCTTCGGGGGTTTGTTCGGCGTTGTATTGCGGCAGGCTGGCGTCCTGGGTCGCCACCTTGACCACATCGGCAGGCCGGACGAAGTTGAACAGAGTCTGTTGCCCAACGGGCGCGGCCATCAGGGGCGCGGCGAACAGCAAGGCAAAAACGGCGGGCAGCGTGCGAATCATACGAACAAGGTTCTCCCAGACGGCCGATGAATGGCCTGTTGAAATACAGTGAGATAGACCACGAAGTGGGCGAAAACGCCCACAGTGGCTTAAGAAATTTCGCGCCTGAACGGCGGCAAGGCATTCAGGATAGCCTTGCCATAACGCTGGGTGACCAAACGGCGGTCGAGCAAGGTGATGGTGCCCCGGTCTTCTTCGGTACGCAGCAAGCGACCGCAGGCCTGGACCAGCTTCAAGGAAGCATCCGGCACCGAGATCTCCATGAACGGGTTACCGCCCCGCGCCTCGATCCACTCGGCCAGGGCCGCCTCGACCGGATCGTCCGGCACCGAGAACGGGATCTTGGCAATCACCACGTGTTCGCAGTAGGCACCCGGCAAGTCCACGCCTTCGGCGAAGCTGGCCAGGCCGAACAGCACGCTGGAGTCCCCGCCGTCTACACGCGCCTTGTGTTTGTTCAAGGTCTCCTGCTTGGACAGGTTGCCCTGGATAAACACCTGCTTGCGCCAGTCACGGTCGAGGCCGTCGAATACGTCCTGCATCTGTTTGCGTGACGAGAACAGCACCAGGGTACCGCGCGAGCCTTCGACCAGCTCCGGCAGGTCCCGGATGATGGCGGCGGTGTGCGCCGCTGCGTCCCGTGGGTCGGCCTTGAGGTCCGGCACCCGCAGCACGCCCGCATCGGCGTGATGGAACGGGCTTGGCACCACGGCGGTGACGGCCTTTTTCGGCAGGCCGGCGCGCATGCGGAAGCGGTCGAAGGTGCCCAGCGCGGTCAGCGTGGCGGAGGTCACCAGGCAACCGTAGGCCACATTCCACAGGTTGCGACGCAGCATTTCGGCGGCCAGGATCGGGCTGGCGTTGACCTCGATATCGAACAGCGCACCGCTTTCCGACAGGGTCAGCCAGCGCGCCATGGGCGGGTTGTCTTCCGGGTCTTCGACGGTGAAGGCGGTCCACAGCTCCCAGTTGCCCTGGGAACGGGACAACAGGCTGCCGAACAGCGGGTACCATTCCTCGGCCTGGTTACTGGCGATGCCGATGTTGACCTCGCCGTCCATGCCTTCTTTAAGCAAATCGGTAAGACGGGTGAACAGGTCGGTCAGGCGTGAAAAGCCTTTCTTCAGCTCGATGCCCATTTCGCGCATATGCTCGGGGATCAGGCCGCCGACAAAACGATGGCGGGGACGCTCACGACCCTCCACATCTTCACCCGGCTTGAAATCGGCGACCTGTTCGCAGGCACTGAACATGAACTGCTGCTGGGTCTTGATCTCGCGCGCCAGCTCCGGCACCTGCTCGATCAGCTTGCCCAGGTCGCCCGGCAGCGGGTGCTGGGCCAGCAATTTGGTGAGGTTCTTCGCGGTGGTTTCGAGCCAGTCGGCGGTGGAGCGCAGGCGCGTGTAATGGGCGAAATGGCCGATGGCCTTGTCGGGCAGGTGGTGGCCTTCGTCAAACACATAAAGGGTGTCGCGCGGGTCCGGCAACACCGCACCGCCGCCCAGGGCCAGGTCGGCCAGCACCATGTCGTGGTTGGTGACGATCACATCGACCTTGCCCATGCCTTCGCGGGCCTTGTAGAAGGCGCACTGGCCAAAGTTGGGGCAATGGCGGTTGGTGCATTGGCTGTGGTCGGTGGTCAGGCGTGCCCAGTCGGAATCTTCCAGGGCAGTGGGCCAGCTGTCGCGGTCACCGTCCCATTTATTGCCGGCCAGTTTCTCGATCATGCTGGTAAACAGCTTCTGGCTGGCCTCATCGACTTCGATCTTGAAGCCTTCTTCTTCGAACAGCTGGGCGGTGGCGGTTTGCGCGTGACCTTCCTGCAACAGCACATCGAGCTTGGACAGGCACATGTAGCGCCCACGCCCCTTGGCCAGGGCAAAGGTGAAGTTCAGGCCGCTGTTGCGCATCAGGTCGGGCAGGTCTTTGTAGACGATCTGCTCCTGCAGGGCGACGGTGGCGGTGGCGATCACCAGGCGCTTGCCAGCGGCCTTGGCGGTGGGGATCGCGGCCAGGCTGTAGGCCACGGTCTTGCCGGTACCGGTGCCGGCCTCGACGGCCACGACCGCGGGCTCACCCTCGCGGCGGCCTTCGTCGTCGGTGTCGATATCCCCGAGGACCTTGGCCACTTCGGCGATCATCAGGCGTTGGCCGTAGCGCGGTTTCAAGCTCTTGGCTTCGAGAAAACGCGAATAGGCACCCTGGATCGTGGTTTTGAGTTCAGTGCTGATCATGGATAGTCGGGCGCAAAAAACGCTGGATAAATTTTCAGTGGTTCGGATCGGCGGCTATCATACCCCGCTAATGAATCCCGCGCAGAACGGAGTACCACAATGACCGCGTTTAGCCTCGCTTACACCCTGCATGTATTGGCCGCCCTGGTATGGGTCGGCGGTATGTTTTTCGCCTGGATGATCCTGCGCCCCGCCGCTGTGGCGGCACTTGAAGGCCCTGCCCGGCTCAAGCTGTGGGCAAATGTGTTTCAACGTTTTTTCGTATGGGTGTGGGTTGCCGTGGCGGTTTTGCCGATCAGCGGCATTGGCTTGCTGCACTTGCGCTTCAACGGGTTCGAGACGGCGCCGCGTTATGTGCAGGTGATGATGGGCTTGTATCTGGTGATGACGGCGTTGTTTATCCGTATCCAGGCGTTGAAGTTCCCCGAACTGCGCAAGGCAGTGGCGGCTGAGGATTGGCCGGCGGGCGCGGCGGTACTGGGGCAGATTCGTCGGTTGGTGGGGATCAACCTGATTGTGGGGTTGGTGGTGGTGGCGATTGCTTCGGCTCGGCCGATGTTGTGAGGCGATAGGTATATCGCCATCGGGGGCAAGCCCCCTCCCACAGTTGGAATGCAGTCCAATTGTGGGAGGGGGCTTGCCCCCGATAGCGTCAGGCCAGGTAATTCAAAGCCGCTGGATGGTCACAGTCCCCGCAGGCCCAGCTGGCCCCGGCTGCCCTTCCAAGCCCGGACGGCCCTTCTCGCCGCCGTCGGCGCGGTACACCAGGCAGCCTTTGGACTGGCCGCCTTTGCCAGGCTTGCCCGCCGTACCGGCCAAACCGCCGGGACCACCGTCCACCCAGACCTTGATCTGTTGCGCCGGGAAATCCTGCGGCAACTCGACCCGTACCTGCGCGCCCGACGCCCCCGGCAAGCCATCGCCGCCGTTATCACCATTGGCGCCACGACCGGCCGAGCCCCAGGTGCAACCCGGATCCACGCCATTGGCACCGTCCAGCCCGGCATAACCTTGGGCACCGGCGCCGCCACGGGCATCAACCGAGAGTTCTTCTGCGGCCAGGGAATTGATGCGCAGGGTCAGGTCACGCCCGGCCTTGGCCGGTTTTTCGTGAGTACCGGGAGCACCGCGGGAGGTGATCTGGCTGCCGTGCTCCAACTGCGCATGGCGCACCTGCAATTGCAGCGCGGTGCTACCGGGCACAATGGCGATACGGGCGTCGCGGCCCAAGCGCAACTCATCCACGCTGACCTGGCTGATGTTGGCGGGGATCAGCAAGGTGCCGTAGTCCGCCACCTCCAGGCGCTCCAGCTGCAACACGCTGGTGCTGTTGGGCAGGCGCATCAGCGAGTTGGGTTCAACACTGACGCTCTGGGCCAGGGCAACGGGGCTGACCAACAGGGCCAACAGAAAAACCTTACGCATCATGGAGCTCCCCTGAATTTTTTCAAAAAATATTTCTAGTTTTTCTTTGGACGCACAGTAACGACTTCCGCAGGCGCTTTGCCAGTGAAGGATCAAAAAAGTTAATAAAGGGGAGGATCGGCAGCATTGCCCCTGTGGGATTCCACAGGGGCAAGGGCCGTCAGCGGTTGATCTGGATTTCCGTACGACGGTTCAAGGCACGGCCTTCAGCGGTTTTGTTGTCGGCTACCGGATGGCTCTCGCCTGCACCGGTCACCGATACAAAACTGCTGCGCGGCACACCGGACTTGATCAGGTACTCGACCACCGAATGCGCGCGTTTTTCCGAGAGTTTCTGGTTGTAGGCGTCTTTACCGACGCTGTCGGTGTGACCGCTGACACGTAGTTGAGCGCCTGGGGCTTCCTGTTTCAGGCGGGTGGCGACGGTGTCGAGCTTGGCGGTATCCGCCGCCGTCAACTTGGCCGAGTCGAACTGGAAGTGCACGTCACGGATCACAATGGTTTCTTCCTTGACCACCACCACTTCCTCTACCACAGCCGGCGGCGGCGCGGGTGGGCAGCCATTGGCATCCACCTGCACGCCTTTTGGCGTACCTGGGCACTTGTCGCGGCTATCCGGCACACCGTCGCCGTCTTCGTCACCATCGCCATGCACCCAGCAATAGGCGCCGGCCATACCGCCGACCAACAACGCGCCGTAGCCCGCATAGGCCGAGCTTTCAGTGGCACCGATCGCCGCACCGGTCACGCCGCCAACGGCGGCACAGGTGGGCCAATCGGTTTTTTGCAAACCTGCGCAACCTGTCAATACTCCGGTTAGCAGAACCAAGGGTAGAGCTGTCCGCATGATGCTCATTGAGTTTCTCCTGAGGGGATCGGCGGGGGCCGATGACTGGAGTAAAGACGGCTCTTTTCATCTGCGCCACTACGCCGCGCCCCTGTATTCATTGGGGATCATCGCCCTTGTAGGACTTTTCGCCACCGCCCGCTCTAGGCCCGCACGCTCAGCCGCGCTAGTCTCTACGGTCCTGATGTGAGGATCTCTGATGACCGCCGGTATTTCTGACCGTACACCCCAGCAAGCCCTGGCCGCCTTGCTCGACTTGCACCAGCCCAAACGCCTGTTGCTGTTGGGCGCCAGCCAGTTCCCGGCGCTGGAGGCTTTTCAAGCAGCACATCCCGACACCCAGGTTGCTCTTGCCCCACCCGGCCCACTGTCGGCGGAGCTGGCGGCGCAGCGTTTTGACCTGGCACTGGTGGTGGACTGCCTGGAGCACCTGTCAAAACCGCAAGGCCTGACCCTGCTCGGCGGCATCCGCAACCTCAATGCCAGCCGCATTGCGGTGCTGGTGGACCTGGGCGCCTGCGACTGGAAGGACACCGACTTCTTCTCCCTGGCCCTGCAGGCCGGCGAGCGTTTCCAGCGTGACGAGCAGGTTCTGACGCTGTTTACCTACGATCTGCTTGACTATAAACAAGTGCCGGACTGGCTCAACGCCCGCTTCTGGGCCAACCCGGAAAACTTCGGAAAGTATTGGTGGTAACCCGATGAGTACATCCATTTGCCCCTGCGGCAGTGGCAACCTGCTGGATGCCTGCTGCGGTCATTATCACGCCGGGCACCCGGCGCCCTGTGCCACCGCGTTGATGCGCTCGCGCTACAGCGCCTACGTACTCGGCCTGGTGGACTACCTGGTGGCGACCACCCTGCCCGCGCAACAACCCGGTCTGGACCGTGCCGCCATCGCCGCGTGGAGCGCCCAGAGCACCTGGCTCGGCCTTGAAGTAGAAAGTTCCGAGGTGTTCGGCGGCCAACCGGAACACGCGTTTGTGACCTTCACCGCGCGCTGGCATGACAGTACCGGTGAACATAGCCACCGCGAGCAGTCTTCTTTCGTACAGAATGACGGGCGCTGGTACTTCATCGACCCGACCGTGGAAGTGAAGGCCGGACGCAACGATGCCTGCCTGTGCGGCAGTGGGCAAAAATTCAAGAAGTGTTGTTCCAGCTACCTCTAGCCACCACAGGACTCACGCCATGCTCCGGATCTACAGCTTGATGCTGGCGTTAACCCTTGGCCTGACCGGCTGCGCGTCGTGGTTCGAAGACGACGCGCCGCCGCCCCACGTCTCCCTGGTAAAGGTCGAAGTGGTACGGGCCAAGCTGCTGGAGCAGAAATTCAAGCTGTACTTTCGTGTGGACAACCGCGACGACGCCGACCTGACCGTGCGTGGCCTGATCTACAAGGTGACGCTGGATGACTTTGTGCTGACCGAGGGCGAGTCCAACGAATGGCTCACCGTGCCGCCACGAGGCCATGCCTTTTTCAAGGTGTCGGTGCGCACCAACCTCTGGCCGCAGATCCGCGATGTGGTGCAGATGCTGAAAAAACCCGACCGCCCCGTGCCCTATCGCCTCGAAGGCGAGCTGAAAACCGGATTATTCATCGGTTATGACGTGCAGGTGAACCACAATGGCGAGATAATCCCCGGCGATTTTATTCCGGAGCGACATCGATGACTCAGCAACCCCATGTCCATGGTCCTGACTGCAACCACGATCACGATCACCATGATCACGACCACGGCCACGGCCATGTCCACGGCCCGAACTGCGGCCACGCTCACCAGGAGCCGGTGCGCAATGCCCTGAAGGACGTGGGTCGCAACGATCCTTGCCCGTGCGGCAGCGAGAAGAAATTCAAGAAGTGCCACGGGGCGTAAAGCCTGGCTCTGTAGCTAGCAGGCTTGCTGTGGCAAGCCCGCTCGCCACAGCTGCAACACCACCTCAAGCCCCCCGCCTTCCCGATTGTGCAACGCCAAACGCCCGCCATGCGCCTTGGCGATGGTGTGGGCAATGCTCAATCCCAAGCCATACCCGCCGGTCTCGGCATTGCGTGAACCTTCCACCCGATAGAACGGTTCCATCACCTGCTCCAATTGTTCCTGGGGAATCCCGGGGCCACGGTCACTGATGACGATCTTCAAGCTGTCCGCCTTGTCCTCGACCCGCACCACCACATCACGGCCATACCGCACGGCGTTCTCCAGCAGGTTCTGCACGCAACGTTTAAGGCTGCGGGCATACCCGGGCAATGGCTGCTTCGCCCGGCCGTCAATCACCACCTGTTCGCCAACGTCCTGTAGGTCCGCCTGCAAGCTTTGCAGCAAGGCGTTGATATCGATGTTCTGTCGCGTCTCGTTGATTTCGCCGCTGCTGACAAAATCCAGCGTGCTGGACACCATGTGCTCCATTTCTTCCAGGTCGCTGCGAAAACGCTCTTTGGTACGGTTGTCTTCCAACATTTCGGTGCGCAAGCGCAAGCGTGTGATCGGTGACCGCAGGTCGTGGGAAATGGCCGCAAGAAACCGCGTGCGCTCGGCAATATTGGCGATCAGCCGCTGCTGCATGGCATTGAACGCCTGGGCGGCGCGGCGCACTTCGGTGGGGCCGTCCACCGACAATGGCGGACGCTGGATGTCCCGGCCCAGCGCTTCGGCCGCCTTGGCCAGGGCATTGAGTGGACGGATGGCCAGGCGCACCGCCACCAGGGCGATCAGCACCAGCACCAACACCCGCAGCAAATAAATGCGCATGACGTAATCGAACAAAAGGTCCAACGGCGAGGTACTGGTCCAGCCCTGTTCCTCACTGGCATCCACCTGCAACCAGCGTCCGTCGGGCAGGCGCAGGTCGATCAAAAATTGCCCCACCACCGGCTTGGAGCCGAGCAGGGTCGACAGCCCGGCGGTCTGCCCATCGCCATCGACCAACGACAAGCGCAACAGGATCAGACTCTGGGCATAACCGGTTTTTTCCGACAGCACTTTCTTGATCAGCTGTTCGGTGGGCCGGTCACTGTCGTGCAGGGTGCTCGGGGTGTTGCTGGCCTGATCACTGAGGGTCAGGCGGAAGTTCGGCGTGTCGAGCAGTTTGATCAGCACATCTGCCTGCTGCGGATCGCTGTGCACCAGGCGCACCACGTCCGCCAGGCGCGTGGCGATCAACCGCGCGGGAATTTCCAGCACCTGCCCATGGCGCCGGTCGTACCAGATGCTGCTGGTCAGGGCCTGCGCGGCAAGCATGCCACTGACCAGGATCAATACCAGCCGGCCGAACAGCGAACGCGGCAGCAGTCTCACGACTCCAGCACCACGTCATGGGCGGTGAGCATGTAGCCCTCGTTGCGCACGGTCTTGATCAACCCCGCCGGCAGTTGCGAGCGCAGACGGCTGACGCACACATCGATGGAGCGGTCGAACGGTGTGCTGTCCTTGTCGAACACATGGTTGAGCAGAAAATCGCGGTTCAACGGGCGGTTGGGGTGCTGCAACAACAGGCGCAGCACGCGGTAGTCCGAGTTGCCCAGGCTGACCACCACGCCCTGCGGCGACAGCAATTGCCGCGCCCGTGTGTCGAGTTGCCAGCCTGCAAAACGAATGCTCGGCGCTTCATCCAGGCGCGCGCGGTCGGGAAAACTCTGCACCCGGCGCAGCACCACCTTGATCCGTACCAGCAGCTCGCGCGGGTCGAAGGGTTTGGGCAGGTAGTCGTCGGCGCCGATTTCCAGGCCGACGATACGGTCGATCAACGAGCCCTTGGCGGTGAGCATCACCACCGGCGTGTTGGAGTTCACCCGCAGTTCGCGGCACAGGCTCAGGCCGTCTTCGCCGGGCAGCATCAGGTCGAGCACGATCAGGTCGATGACATTCAGCGACAGGCGGCGGCGCATTTCCTTGCCATCGGCGGCGGTGGACACCTGGAAGCCGGCGTCGCTCAGGTAGTCGCAGAGCAATTGGCGGATTTGCGGGTCGTCATCAACGATCAGCAGGTGGTCTTGCTTGGCCATGGGCAGTCAATCCGAAAAACGATGAAACGCAGCAAATAGCCGAAAGTTCAGCCAGCAGCGCAGGCAAATGTAATGGAATGTTGTAGGAAACCCTAATCACGCATCAGCGATACAAACCCGGGGTATGGCAGGCGGAATCGCTCTTTAGACTACCGAACCTAAATGAGAGTAATTGTAATTTAGACTCGGACGTTACCATGTCATTGCCCCTATCATTGCCCACGCCTCACCGCCACACGTTGCACACCACCCTCGCACCGATGTTCGGTTTGCTGGCTGCCGGCAGCGTCGCACCGGTTGCCCTGGCTGACGCCCCAACCGCCACGTCCAGCGATTCGGTGTTGAACCTGCCGGAAATCAAGGTCGACGGCGAAGCCACTTCCACCTTCAAGGTGGACCGCGTCACCTCGGCCAAAATCAGCCAGCCGCTGCTGGACGCACCGCAAAGCGTAACCATCGTGCCGCAACAGGTGCTCAAGGAGCAGAACGCGCAGACCTTGCAGGAAGTGTTGCGCAATGTGCCGGGCATTACCTTTATGTCCGGCGAGGGCAACCTGGGCTGGGGCGATCTGTTTTCGATCCGCGGGTTTTCTTCCGAGCAGAGCCTGACCGTCGACGGTGTGCGCGATGCCGGCATGTCCACGCGCACCGACACCTTCAACCTGCAACAGGCCGAAGTGTTCAAGGGCACCGGTTCCATCGAGTCCGGGGTCTCGGCCGTGGGTGGCAGCGTCAACCTGGTCAGCAAGGAAGCGCACCTGGGCGATGCCAACAAAGTTTCGGCCGGGATCGGCACCGACAGCTACCGCCGCCTCACCGCCGACCTGAATAAACAGCTGAACGACACCACTGCCGTACGCATCAACCTGATGAAGCACTACAACCAGGTGGCCGAGCGCGACGATGTGGACTACGACCGCTGGGGCATCGCCACCTCGTTCGGCTTCGGCCTGGGCACCGACACGCGGTTGTTCATCGACACCTTCTACCAGAAAGACACCAACACCCCGGACGGCGGTGTGCCGATCCAGCGCGGCACCAACGGCGACCGCATGCCAGGCGTGAAACGCTCCAACTGGTACGGCGACTCCCGCCTCTACACCCAAGAGAACAAAACCACCTCGCTCACGGCGCGCTTCGAGCATGACTTCGCCTGGAACGACGCCAACCTGCGCAACCAGACGCGCTGGGAACGCAGCGACAACTTCGCCGTGCTCTCGCCGGCGCGCTTCTTCGCCGCCAACGCCAACGGCCAGAAGACCTGCACCGGCACCCGCTGTGCGACCTTGGGTTACACCGGCGTAGGCCCGATCAGCCAAGTGCCCGGCAGTACGGTGAATGCCTACACCGACTACGTGAACAACAGCAACACCGGCTACGGCATCCTGCGCGGCAGCGACTTTGGTTTGTCCAAGCGCTACACCATCTTGGACAACCAGACCGACTTCAATTTCAACCTCACCACCGGCAGCCTGCAGCACGCGGTGGTCAGTGGCCTGGAGTTCTATCACGAGACCTACGGCGGCCTGAAACGCAACGCCGAAGTGCCGGCCGGCAACATGCTGTTTGACATGCACGACCCCAGCCACAGCTTCGCCAGCACCTACGTGACCAAAGGCGAAGGCGACCCGCGCTCGGTGATCGACAACGCCGGTCTCTACCTGGGCGACACCATCACCCTCAACGAGCAATGGCAAGTACTCGGCTCGCTGCGCTACGACAACTGGCGTGCCGAAACCCGCCAACGCGGCCAGGCGACGATCAGCAGCACCGATGGTGCCGTCAGCGGTCGGGTCGGCGCGGTGTTCAAGCCGTTGCCCAACGGCAGTATCTACGTGTCTTACAGCGAGGCCGCGCAACCGTCGGCGCTGGGCGCGTCCACCAACAACCAGATCTACGGCGCGGCCAGCACCAGTAGTTACAGCCCGGCCAAATCCAAGACCTATGAACTGGGCACCAAGTGGGACATTGCCCACGACAGGCTCAACGTCACGGCGGCGATCTTCCGCACCGAACTGGACAACGCCTGGGAATACCAGGACGGCGAATCCGCCCCGGTACGCGCCCTGCCCGCCAAACGCGTCGACGGCATCGAACTGGGCCTGCAAGGCAATATCACCCCGCGCTGGACCGCCTACAGCGGTTTCTCGGCCCTCAAGAGCACCCAGACCAAAGGCATCAACAAAGGCGCCGAAGCCAAGAACGTCCCGGACCTGACCGCCAACCTGTGGACCACCTACGCCGTCACCGACGCCCTGAGTCTCAGCTACGGCGAGCAATACGTGGGCCGGCGCCGCTACACCGACAACAAATACGTCGGGGGTTTGAACAACAACAGCAGCTACGCCAACGGCCCGTCCGGGGTCTACGCGATCTACGCCCGCGACCACGAAAAAGCCCCTGGCTACTGGCTGAGCAACCTGGCCGCACAATACAAGGTGAACAAGGACACCACGGTCAACCTCAACCTCAACAATGTGTTCAACACCTTCTATTACAGCCAGGTCGGCGCGTCCCTCGATGGCTTCCAGCTCTACGGCATTCCGGGCGCCGGGCGCACCCTCACCGCCAGCGTCGACTACGAGTTCTGAACCATGCTGATCGAGATCCCTGCCTCACAACCCATTGCGGCGCTGGAGCAATACCTGATGCGCCGCCTTCACCTGGAGTCCCTGCCATGTTGAAACCCCGTAATGTGCTCAAACTGGGCGTGCTGTTCGCCGCGTTGGTCCTCGGCCATGCCGAGACCGCTGCCGCCCATGAAGTCACCGATGTGCTGGGCCGCAAGGTCGAGGTGGCGGACAACGTCAAGCGCGTGGTCCTCGGTGAAGGCCGCTTGATTTCGGCGTTTGCCCTGCTGGACCGCGATGCGCCGTTCCAGCGCATCGTCGGTTGGCAGAACGATTTGAAGCTGCTCGACCAGCACACCTATAACGCCTACGTGGCGAAATTTCCGACGGTCAAAGACATCCCCCTGATCGGCCAGGCGTCGGAACAAAGCGTCAGCGCCGAGGAAATCCTCTCGCTCAAACCCGACCTGGCCGTGTTCAGCATTTCCGGCCATGGCCCGACCGAACACAGCCCGGTGGCCGACGTGCTGGCCAAGGCGGGCATCCCGGTGCTGTTCGTCGACTTTCGCATCAACCCGGTGCAAGGCACTCACACCAGCATGAACGCGCTGGGCCAGGCGCTGGGGCGCGAAGCCCAGGCCAAGGCTTTCCTGGACTTCTATGACCAGCACCTCAAGGTCATCACCGATGCCGTCGCCACCTTGCCGGCCGGACCGCGTCCTAGCGTGTTCCTCGAACTGCTGGCCGGCGCCTGGCAAGCGCCGGGGCACACCACCGGCAAGAGCGGCATGGGGGAAGTGATCAAGCTGGTGGGCGGGCGCAACATTGCCGCCGATGTGGTGCCGGGGGCACTGGGGGATATCAGCGTGGAATACGCCTTGAAAGCCGATCCGGATATTTATGTTGCGACCGGCAACCACAAGCCGGGGCTGGTCCTCGGTGCCGGCGTGAGCCATGACGAGGCGCGTGAAGCCTTCGACCGCGTATTGGCGCGTCCCGAGTTCGCCAACCTGCATGCCATCCGCGCAGGCAATGCCCACGGCCTGTGGCATGACTTCTACAACTCGCCGTACAACCTGTTGGCGATTGAGTCACTGGCCAAGTGGGTGCACCCAGAGCTGTTCGCCAAGCTGGACCCGCAGGCGACCATGGAACAGATCAACCAGCAGTTCCTGGGGATGCCGTTGCAGGGTGCCTATTGGATCGACATGCCTAAATGACCACGCAAACCCTTGACCTCGCCTCAGCCACCCACGGCTATCGCCGCCTGCTGGCGCGGCGTGCCTGGCTATTGGCGCTGCTCGGCACGGCGCTGGTCTGCGCCCTGCTGGTGGACCTGGCCAGCGGCCCGTCCGGCATGGGCCTTTGGGCGTTGCTTGACGGGATTGCGCACCCGTCCCACCTCAGCGCCACCGACCAGGTGATCATCTGGAACGTGCGCCTGCCCTACGCGTTGATGGCGGTGCTGGTGGGCTGTGCGTTGTCGCTGGCCGGCGCCGAGATGCAGGCGATCTTGAACAACCCGCTGGCCAGCCCGTTTACCTTGGGCGTGTCGTCGGCGGCGGCGCTGGGGGCATCCCTGGTGATTGTGTTCCCGGTGACGACCCTGTGGGTGTCGGCCAACACCGCGATTTCCATTTCGGCGTTCATCTTCGCCGCCGCCTCGGTGTTTTTGCTGCAAGCCATGTCGCGCCTGCGGGGCGCCGGGGTGGAGAGCCTGGTGCTGTTCGGCATCGCGCTGGTGTTCAGTTGCAACGCGGTGGTGGCTTTGTTGCAACTGGTGGCCACCGAAGATGTGCTGCAGCAACTGGTGTTCTGGACCCTGGGCAGCGTGACCCGCGCCAATTGGGACAAGCTCGGCATCCTGGCGCTGGTAGTCGTGGTGGTGCTGCCGTTTTCCTTCGCCGCCGCACCGCGCCTGACCCTGCTGCGCATGGGCGAAGACCGCGCACAAAGCTTCGGCGTGGACGTGAAACGCTTGCGGTTTTTCTCGTTGTTGCGCATCAGCCTGTTGTCGGCCACCGCCGTGGCCTTCGTCGGCACCATCGGCTTTATCGGCCTGGTGGGTCCGCATATCGCACGGATCCTGGTGGGCGAAGACCAACGGTTCCTGCTGCCGGCCAGCGCCCTGACCGGCGCGCTGTTGCTGGCGCTGTCGTCGATTGCCAGTAAGCTGATCATGCCCGGTGTGATCGTGCCGGTGGGCATCGTCACCGCGTTGGTGGGCGTGCCGATTTTCGTGGTGCTGGTGTTCAAGCGCGGGAGGCAGTTATGAACCAAGGGTTGAGCGTACACAACGCCAATGTGAGTTATGGCCGCCGGCAGATCGTGCATGACCTGAGCCTGCCGACCTTGCCGCCCGGCAGCCTGACCGCCCTGATCGGCCCCAACGGCGCCGGCAAGTCCACCTTGCTGCGCGCCGTGGCCGGGCTGGAAAAGATGCATGGCGTCGTAAGCCTGGGTGACCTCGACCTGTCGGCCATGTCCGTGGCCGAACGCGCCCGGCGCGTGACCTACATGCCGCAGAACCTGCCACCGGGCCTGAGCCTCAGCGTGATGGAAAGTGTGATTGCCGCGCTGCGCGTCGCCAGTGTGGACGGCATTCCATTGTCCAACGACGCCTGCCTGCGCGAAGCCTTTGCAGCGTTGCAACGCATTGGCATCGCCCATCTGGCCGATCAGTGGCTAAGCACGCTGTCGGGCGGCCAACGCCAACTGGTCAGCCTCGCGCAGCTGATTGCACGGAGCCCCCAAGTGATGCTGCTGGACGAACCCACCAGCGCCCTCGACCTCAACTACCAATTGAAAGTCATGGAGTGCGTACGCGACCTGGTGCGCGAACACCACCTGATCGCCGTGGTGGTATTGCACGACATCAACCTTGCCGCACGTTTTGCCGACCATATTGCCGTGCTGCGCCAGGGTCGCTTGTATGCCAGCGGCGCGGCGAACGACGTGCTCAACCCGCTGTTGTTTGCCGAGGTGTATCGCGTGCGGGCGCGCATCGAACGTTGTTCTGAGCAGTCGTTGCAGGTGTTGGTGGATGGCGCTTTCTGATTGGCTTCTAAGGGTATGCATAAATGTTTCATTGAATTTTCGCACGCCCAACATTACCTATACCTACAGGCATCCGTTCAAGCATCACCACTTTTGGAGAGCTTCATGATCGACCTGTATTACTGGACCACCCCCAACGGCCACAAAATATCGTTGTTCCTGGAAGAAGCCGGCCTGCCCTACAAGGTGCACCCGATCAACATCGGCCAGGGTGAACAGTTCAAGCCTGACTTCCTGAAGATCGCTCCCAACAACCGCATCCCCGCCATCGTCGACCAGAACCCGACCGACGGCGGCGCACCGATTTCGCTGTTTGAATCCGGCGCGATCCTGTTGTACCTCGCGGAAAAAACCGGCCAGTTCATTGCAAAAGACCTGCGCGGTCGCCAGGAAGTGCTGCAGTGGCTGTTCTGGCAAATGGGCGGCTTGGGCCCGATGGCGGGGCAGAATCATCACTTCAGCCAGTTCGCCCCGGAAAAAATCCCCTACGCGATCAAACGCTACGTGGATGAAACCGCACGCCTTTACGGGGTGCTCGACCGGCGCCTGGCGGACCGTGCGTTCGTGGCCGGTGAGGACTACAGCATTGCCGACATGGCGATCTACCCCTGGATTGTTTCCCACAAATGGCAGAGCCAGCGCCTGGAAGATTTCCCACACCTGCATCGCTGGTTCAACAGCATCAAGGAACGGCCGGCGACGGTCCGGGCGTATGAGCTGCTGCAGAAAGTGAACCCGCCCAAATCCTGAACTGAAGCCTTACTCGATCAAAATGTGGGAGCGGGCTTGCTCGCGAATGCGGAGTGTCAGTCACTGAATATGTCGACTGACACTCCGCATTCGCGAGCAAGCCCGCTCCCACACTGATTCGTGCAAGACTCAAGATCTAACGCTTAACCCAAACTCCCGCTTGCGTCGTTTCGCCGCGCTCACTAACGTAGCGCCTTTACTGACGCTACCCCCCGCAGGAGCTTTGCCATGGCCTCGCCAGCCCTCTCACATTTTCTTCCCCGGTTCGGCGTTGCCGCGGCAGTGGCCAGTGCGTTAAGCCTGGCCGGTTGCCAGCTCCAGAGCACCCAGGACACCCTGCCGCCGGTCGCCGGCGTACAGCCGATCAAAGGCCTCGCGCAGAACGTATCGGTACGGCGCAATGCCCAGGGTATGCCGTTGATCGAAAGCAACACCTTCCACGACGCGCTGTTCAGCCTCGGTTATGTGCACGCCAGTGATCGCATCACCCAGATGGTGACCCTGCGCCTGCTGGCCCAGGGCCGCCTGGCGGAAATGTCGGGGCCAGAGGTGCTGGATGTCGACCGCTTCATGCGCGCGGTCAACCTGAAGAAAAGCGCCGGCGAGCTGTACAACGCCTCCAGCCCGCGCCTCAAGCGCTTCTTTGAAGTGTATGCACGCGGCGTCAACGCCTACCTGTTCCGCCACCGCGACAAGCTGCCGCCGGACCTGGCACAGACCGGCTACAAGCCCGAGTACTGGAAGCCGGAAGATTCGGCGCTGCTGTTCTGCCTGCTGAATTTCAGCGAGTCGGCCAACCTGCAGGAAGAAATTTCGTCGCTGGTGCTGGCGCAGAAAGTCGGCGTCGACAAACTCGCCTGGCTCACCCCCAGCGCGCCGGACGAAGCGATCCCACTGGCCGAGGCCGAAAAACTCAAGGGCGTGAACCTGGGCCAGATCACCGGCCTGGCCGGGCTGGACGCGGTCAGCCAGCAACTGAGCAGCCTCAATTCGCTGGCGGTGACCACCTCAAGCAACTGGGCGATTGGCCCGCAGCGCAGCCGCAGCGGTAAAAGCCTGCTGGCAGGCGACCTCGCCGCCCAGCCGCAGGCACCGTCGCCGTGGAGCTACGTGCAGATCCGTGCACCGAAATACCAGGCCGCCGGCGCTTCGATTGCCGGCCTGCCGACGCTGCTGTCCGGCTTCAACGGCAAAGTCGCGTGGAGCATGAGCACGGTCAAGGGCGACACCCAGGACCTGTTCCTGGAGAAGGTCAAGCGCCAGGGCAGCGCGCTGTACTACGAGAACAACGGCAAGTGGCTACCGGCAGGCGTGCGTAACGAAACCTTCTTCATCAAGGGCCAACGCTCGATCCGCGAGGTGGTGTACGAAACCCGTCACGGCGCCCTGCTCAACAGCAGCCAGGCACTGACCACCGGCCTGGGCCTGGCCCTGCAAACCGCCGACTTCAAGGACGACAAGAGCCTGGACGCGTTCTTCGACCTGTCCCGCGCACAATCCATCGGCAAAGCGTCGGACGCGACCCGGGAAATCCGTGCCATCGCCCTGAACATGATCTTCGCCGACGCCGGCAGCATTGGCTGGCAAGTCACCGGCCGCTTCCCTAACCGCCGCGAAGGCGAAGGCTTGCTGCCGTCGCCGGGCTGGGACACGCGGTTTGACTGGGATGGCTACGCCGACGCCATGCTGCATCCCTATGACCAGGACCCGGCCCAAGGCTGGATCGGCACCGCCAACCAGCGCACCGCGCCGCGTGGCTATGGCATGCAACTGTCCAACTCCTGGGACGCCCCGGAGCGCAGCGAGCGCCTGGCGCAACTGGCCAATGCCGGCAAGCACGACAGCCGCAGCATGATCGCCATGCAGTACGACCAGACCACGACCTTCGCCGCCAAGCTCAAGAGCATGTTCCAGGCGCCGGGCATGGCCCAGCCGCTGAAACAGGCGATTGACGCACTGCCTGCGGCGGAACAAGCCAAGGCCCGTGAGGCGCTGGGGCGCCTGATGGCGTTCGATGGTCGCCTGGTGTCCACCTCTGCCGATGCGGCGCTCTATGAACTGTTCCTGCAGGAGAGCACCAGACAGATCTTCCTCGACGAGCTCGGCCCGGAAAACAGCGCGAGCTGGAAAGCCTTTGTCAGCAACGCCAGCCTGTCCTACGCAGCCCAGGCCGACCACCTGCTGGGCCGCGAAGACAGCCCGTTCTGGGATGACGTGCGTACCCCACAGAAGGAAGACAAACCGGCGATCCTCGCCCGCAGCCTGGCCGCTGCGATCAGCGCCGGCGACAGCCAGTTGGGCGCCGACCACAAGGCCTGGCAGTGGGGCAAGCTGCACACCACCACCTGGAAAAACACCAGTGGCCAAGTCATTCGCGGCCCGCTGGCCTCCGGCGGCGACCACAACACCTTGAACCCGGCGCCCTACAACTGGGGCCAGGACTTCACCACCACCCAGGTGCCGGCGCTGCGCCTGATCGTGGATTTCGGCCAAGTAGAGCCAATGATGGGCCAGGGTGGCATCGGCCAGTCCGGCAACCCGGCCAGCCCGAATTATGCCAACGGCATCGACCCAGCGCTCAAGGCGCAATACCTGAGCTTCCCGATGCAGCCGCAGAACTTCGAGAAGGTGTATGGGAAGGCGCGGTTGACCCTGACGCCGGGCAAATAATCCGGCAAGTGTGGGGCGGGCTTTTACTGTGGTGAGCGGGCTTGCCCCGCGCTGGGTGGCGAAGCCGCCCTAAAACCAGGCGACCTGTGTCTGACTGGAAGCATGCATTGACTGGATTGGGGCCGCTTCGCGCCCCAGCGCGGGGCAAGCCCGCTCACCACAACAAGCCCGCTCACTACAATAGTTAATCGAACTTCTCATCGCCCGCCCACCTCCTACCTGATAAGCCCATCGCCCCCGGCACGCCAATGGACCTTGTCATCGCCCGCCCCGAAGGCCTCTACTGCCCCGCCGGAGATTTCTACATCGACCCCTGGCGCCCGGTGGAGCGTTCGGTCATCACCCACGCCCACGGCGACCACGCCCGCACTGGCAACCAGCACTACCTGGCGGCAGCCCCCGGAGAAGGCATCCTGCGTTCCCGGCTGGGCCAGGACATCAACCTGCAAACCCTGGCCTACGGCGAGCCACTGGAGCATCACGGCGTCACCCTGAGTTTTCACCCGGCCGGGCATGTGCTTGGCTCGGCCCAGGTGCGCCTGGAATACCAGGGTGAAGTCTGGGTCGCGTCCGGCGACTACAAGGTCGAACCCGACGGCACCTGCGCGCCCTTCGAGCCGGTGCGTTGCCACACCTTTATCACCGAATCCACCTTCGGCCTGCCGATCTACCGCTGGCAGCCCCAGGCGCAGATCTTCGCCGGGATCAACGACTGGTGGCAGGCCAACATCGCCGCCGGCAAGGCCAGCGTGTTGTTCTGTTATTCGTTCGGCAAGGCCCAGCGCATCCTGCACGGCATCGACGCCAGCATCGGGCCCATCCTCAGCCATGGCGCGGTCGAACCGTTGAATCGGGTGTACCGCGAGGCCGGCATCCATATCCCTGAGACCCTCTACGCCGGCGACTTCAACAAGACCGACCCGTTGCTGCGCCAAGCCCTGATCATCGCCCCGCCCTCCGCTGGCGGCAGCAGTTGGATCAAGCGCTTCGGCGACTACAGTGACGCCTTCGCCAGTGGCTGGATGCGCCTGCGTGGCACCCGTCGACGACGCGGGGTCGACCGGGGCTTTGTGCTCTCGGACCACGCCGACTGGCCCGGCCTGTTGTGGGCCATCGAGCAGACCGGCGCCGAGCGGGTGATGGTCACCCACGGTTCCGTCGGCGTATTGGTGCGCCATCTGCGGGAAAAAGGCCTGGATGCCCAGGGCTTCACCACCGAATACGGCGATGACGAAGAAGAGGCTGGCGCATGAAGGCCTTTGCCGAGCTGTACGCCAACCTCGATGCCACCACCTCCAGCAATGCCAAGCTGGCGGCGTTGCAAGCCTACTTCCGGGTGGCCGCGCCAGAAGATGCCGCCTGGGCCGTGTATTTCCTGTCCGGCGGACGACCACGGCAATTGGTGCCGACGCGCCTGTTGCGGGACATGGCCACCGCAGCGTCCGGCATCGAGCCGTGGCTGTTCGAGGAAAGCTACCAGTCTGTGGGTGACCTGGCGGAGACCATTTCCCTGCTGCTACCGGAATCTGCCTACACCTCGGAGGATGGCCTGGCCGTGTGGCTGGAGGAAAAACTCCTGCCGTTGCGCGGCTTGCCTCCCCTGGAATTGGCTGAGCGCCTGCCGGCGTTGTGGGCGCAACTGGATCAACCCAGCTTGATGGTGTGCATCAAATTGATCACCGGCAGCTTTCGCGTGGGCGTGTCCAAGCTGTTGGTCACCCGTGCCCTCGCCGCCATGGCCGACCTCGACAGCAAGCGTGTGGCGCAGCGGTTAGTGGGCTACACCGACCTGTCCAATCGTCCGACCGCTGAGGGCTACCTCAAGCTGATCGCCGCCGAATCGTCCGACGAGCATGCACAACGGGGCGGCCAGCCTTATCCGTTTTTTCTGGCTCATGGCTTGGCGCAACCGGTGGAGCAATTCGACGCGCTGCTCGGTGCCCCCGCCGACTGGCAGGTGGAGTGGAAGTGGGATGGCATCCGCGCGCAACTGGTCAAGCGCGACGGCCGCCTGTGGATCTGGTCCCGTGGCGAAGAGCTGGTCACCGAACGTTTTCCTGAACTTCATAGCCTGGTGAGCGGCTTGCCCGATGGCACAGTGATCGACGGTGAAATCGTGGTGTGGAAGGGGGCAGTACAACCCTTCGCCCTGCTGCAGCAGCGAATCGGCCGCAAGACCTTGAGCAAAAAAGTGCTGGAGGATGCGCCGGTGGCGGTACTGGCCTACGACTTGCTGGAACATCAGGGTGAGGACTGGCGCAACCACACCCAGGCCGAACGCCGCGCCCAGCTTGAGCAGGTGGTCACCCAGTGCGACCAGCCGGTACTGCTCGCCTCACCACTGCTGACCGCAACCACCTGGGAAGCACTGGCCGAACAGCGTAAAGCCTCTCGCAGCCTCGGAGTAGAAGGCATGATGCTCAAGGCCCGCGATGGCCTGTACGGCGTCGGCCGCACCAAGGACATGGGCGTGTGGTGGAAGTGGAAAGTCGACCCGTTCAGCGTCGACGCGGTACTGATCTACGCCCAGCGCGGCCACGGCCGGCGCGCCAGCCTCTACAGCGACTACACCTTTGCGGTGTGGGACGGCCCGCCCGGCAGTGAACGCTCACTGGTGCCGTTTGCCAAGGCCTATTCCGGGCTGACCGATGAAGAAATGCGCAAGGTCGACGCGATTGTGCGCAAGACCACCGTGGAGAAATTCGGCCCGGTGAGCAGTGTCACGCCGAGCCTGGTGTTCGAGCTGGGGTTCGAGGGTATTGCCCTGTCCAAGCGGCACAAGAGCGGAATTGCCGTACGGTTTCCACGGATGTTGCGCTGGCGACAGGATAAGGCGGTGGATGAGGCCGACAGCCTTGCCACCCTGCAAGACCTGCTTACCTGACACCTCCCACATTTAAATTTGCTTATGACCCGAAATGGTGCGCTCATTTTTCAGCGCCCATTTTCGGGCATCTCCTACACTCAGATCTCCCTCATCCCACCTTTTAAAACGCTCATTCGGAACTACATTCGGAACTATGGTGCAGAAATTGCTACTTGTGATCCGTCTGACACCGTTCAGTAACAGTCCTAAACGCGCCACAAGCGCTTATCTTGGTTTCCAGGGATTACATAATGAAAAAAGCATTGCTGACCCTTTCTGCACTGGCTCTGTGCATGGCCGCGGGTGTAGCCACGGCCAAGGAATACAAGGAACTGCGTTTTGGTGTCGATCCGTCCTACGCGCCATTCGAATCCAAGGCAGCGGACGGCAGCCTGGTGGGCTTCGATATCGACCTGGGCAATGCGATCTGCGCCGAGCTGAAAGTAAAGTGCAAGTGGGTAGAAAGTGATTTTGACGGCATGATTCCGGGCCTCAAGGCCAACAAGTTCGACGGCGTGATTTCGTCCATGACCGTGACCCCGGTGCGTGAAAAGGCCATCGACTTCTCCAGCGAACTGTTCTCCGGCCCGACCTCGCTGGTGTTCAAGAAAGGCGCGGGCTACTCGACGCCGGAGTCCCTCAAGGGCAAATCCGTAGGCTACGAGCAGGGCACCATCCAGGAAGCCTACGCCAAGGCCGTGCTGGATAAAGCCGGTGTGACCACCAAGGCCTACGCCAACCAGGACCAGGTGTACGCCGACCTGACCTCCGGCCGTCTCGACGCCTCCGTGCAGGACATGCTGCAAGCCGAACTGGGCTTCCTGAAGTCGCCGGCCGGTGCCGACTACGAAGTGAGCAAGGCCATCGACGATCCATTGCTGCCGTCGAAAACCGCGGTCGGTATCAAAAAAGGTAACACTGAACTGAAGGCGCTTTTGGATAAAGGTATCAAAGCGTTACACGATGATGGCACCTACGCCACCATCCAGAAGAAACACTTTGGCGATCTGAACCTGTACAGCGGCAAATAATGCCTGGAGCGCCCTTCCCCTGGAGGGGTGCTTTTTTATCGCCATAGGTCCTGATTTATGTTCGAAGAATTGTTGCAAACCCTCGGGTTGAGCGCGCTCAGCCTGAAGGGTTTCGGCCCGCTGTTGCTGCAAGGCACCTGGATGACCATCAAGTTGTCGGTGCTGTCCCTGGCCGTCAGCGTGTTGCTGGGCCTGCTCGGCGCCAGCGCCAAACTTTCCAGCCTGCCCTTCCTGCGCATCCCCGCCCAGCTTTACACCACGCTGATTCGCGGTGTGCCCGACCTGGTGCTGATGCTGCTGATTTTCTACAGCCTGCAAACCTGGCTCACCGGCCTGACCGACTTCATGGAATGGGAATACATCGAGATCGACCCATTCAGCGCCGGGGTGATCACCCTGGGTTTTATCTACGGGGCGTATTTCACCGAGACCTTTCGCGGGGCGATCCTCGCGGTACCGCGCGGCCAACTGGAAGCCGCCACGGCTTACGGGCTCAAGCGCGGTCAGCGGTTTCGCTACGTGACCTTCCCGCAAATGATGCGCTTTGCCCTGCCGGGCATCGGCAATAACTGGATGGTGATGCTCAAGGCCACGGCCCTGGTGTCGATCATCGGCCTGGCCGACCTGGTCAAGGCCGCTCAGGATGCCGGCAAGAGCACTTATCAGCTGTTTTACTTCCTGGTCATCGCCGCGTTGATCTACCTGTTGATCACCAGCGCGTCCAACTTCGTTTTGCGCCGCCTTGAACGTCGCTACTCCGCCGGCGCCCGGGAGGCCGTACGATGATCGAACTCTTGCAGGAATACTGGCGCCCCTTCCTTTATAGCGACGGCCAGCACATCACCGGCCTGGCCATGACGATGTGGCTGCTCAGCGCCGCCCTGGTCATCGGCTTTCTGGTGTCGATCCCGCTGTCCATCGCCCGCGTGTCGCGCAAGCGCCTCGTGCGCTGGCCGGTGCAGTTCTACACCTACCTGTTCCGGGGCACGCCGCTCTATATCCAGTTGCTGATCTGTTACACCGGCATCTACAGCCTCGCCGCCGTGCGCGAGCAACCGCTGCTGGATGCGTTCTTTCGCGATGCGATGAACTGCACCATCCTGGCCTTCGCCCTCAACACCTGCGCCTACACCACAGAGATTTTCGCCGGGGCGATCCGCAGCATGGCCCACGGCGAAGTCGAAGCGGCCAAGGCCTACGGCTTGAGCGGCTGGAAGCTCTATGCCTACGTGATCATGCCGTCGGCGCTGCGGCGCTCGCTGCCCTACTACAGTAATGAAGTGATCCTGATGCTGCACTCGACCACGGTGGCTTTCACCGCGACGATCCCCGACATCCTCAAAGTGGCGCGGGATGCCAACTCGGCCACCTTCATGACCTTTCAATCATTCGGTATCGCTGCGCTGATCTACCTGACCGTGACCTTTGCCCTGGTCGGTCTGTTTCGTCTGGCGGAGCGCCGTTGGCTGGCCTTTCTCGGGCCGAGCCATTAAGGAGCGTTCATGCGGCATCAGATTCATGAGTTGATCGCGCCGGTGCCCGGCACGGCGCGGCAGATCCACAGTTTTCACTTCGGCCCGGAACAGGCCGAAGGCAAGATCTACATCCAGTCGTCGCTGCATGCCGACGAACTGCCCGGCATGCTGGTGGCCTGGCACCTCAAGGTGCAGCTGGCGAAGTTGGCCGCCGCCGGGCGCCTGCGCAGCGAGATCGTGCTGGTGCCCATCGCCAACCCGGTGGGCCTGGAACAGGTGTTGATGGATATCCCGCTGGGCCGCTATGAATTGGAAAGCGGGCAGAACTTCAATCGCCTGTTTGTCGACCTCAGTGACGCGGTGGGCGACCAGATCAAAGACTTGCTCGGGGACGACCCCCAGCGCAACGCCAAACTGATCCGCAGCGCGCTGTCCACTGCCCTCGCCGCGCAAAGTGCCGACACCCAACTGCAGTCCCAGCGCCTGGTCCTGCAACGCCTGGCCTGCGACGCCGATATGGTGCTGGACCTGCATTGCGACTTCGAAGCCGTGGCGCACCTGTACACCACGCCCGAAGCCTGGCCACAGGTGGAACCGTTGGCGCGGTATATCGGTTCGGAGGCGAATTTGCTCGCCACCGACTCCGGCGGGCAATCCTTCGATGAGTGCTTCACCCTGGTGTGGTGGCAGTTGCAGCAACGCTTCGGCGAGCGCTTCCCGATCCCCATGGGCAGCTTTTCGGTGACCGTCGAGTTGCGCGGCCAAGGTGACGTCAACCATGGCCTGGCGGCGCTCGACTGCCAGGCGATCATCGATTACCTGGTTCACTTCGGCGCCATTGCCGGCGATGTCGCACCACTGCCGGACCTGCCCTACCCCGCCACGCCGCTGGCCGGCGTTGAACCGGTGGCGACGCCGGTGGGCGGCCTGCTGGTGTTCAGCGCCCTGCCCGGCGAATACCTGGAAGCCGGGCAACTGATCGCTGAAATCATCGACCCCATTACCGACCGCGTAACGCCCGTGCACTGCCAGAAGGCCGGCCTGCTTTACGCCCGCTCGCTACGCCGCATGGCCACTGCCGGGATGGTCATCGGCCATGTCGCAGGCACCGAGGCCTATCGCAGCGGCTATCTACTTTCGCCTTGAGGATGCACGCCCCATGTACAAATTGACCGTTGAAGGCCTGCATAAAAGCTATGGCGACAATGAGGTGCTCAAAGGTGTTTCGCTCAAGGCCAGGACCGGCGACGTGATCAGCCTGATCGGCGCCAGCGGCTCGGGCAAGAGCACCTTCTTGCGCTGCATCAACTTCCTCGAAACCCCTAACGACGGCGCCATGACCCTCGATGGCCAGCCGATCCGCATGGTCAGCGACCGCCACGGCATGCGCGTGGCCGATGACGCCGAATTGCAGCGCCTGCGCACACGCCTGGCCATGGTGTTCCAGCACTTCAACCTGTGGAGCCACATGAGCGTGCTGGAAAACATCACCATGGCCCCGCGCCGAGTGCTGGGTTGCAGCAAGAAGGACGCAGAAGACCGTGCGCGTCGCTACCTCGACAAGGTCGGCCTGCCGGCACGCGTGGCCGATCAATACCCGGCATTCCTGTCCGGCGGCCAGCAACAACGCGTCGCCATCGCCCGCGCCCTGGCGATGGAACCGGAGGTGATGCTGTTCGACGAGCCCACCTCGGCCCTCGACCCGGAGCTGGTGGGCGAAGTATTGAAGGTGATCCAGGGCCTGGCCGAGGAAGGTCGCACCATGATCATGGTGACCCACGAGATGAGCTTTGCGCGCAAGGTGTCGAGCCAAGTGCTGTTCCTGCATCAGGGCCTGGTGGAAGAACAAGGCGCGCCGGAAGACGTGCTGGGCAATCCGAAGAGCGAGCGTTTGCAGCAGTTCCTGAGTGGCAATTTGAAGTAAACCTTTGGGCGCGCTGGAAGGTCTGTGGAATAGACCTTCCAGAGTTGCGCCGCCCCATGGCAAAACCCATCGACTTCGCCAGACAGTGGTTTGCCGCCAAAGGCTGGAAGCCGTTTGCGTTCCAGAAAGAGGTGTGGGCGGCGGTCAAGGGCGGCCAGTCGGGCTTGCTGCACGCCAGCACCGGCGCCGGCAAGACCTACGCGCTGTGGTTCGCGGCGCTCAATCGCTTCGCCATCACTCGCCCGCCCGTGACCGGTAAACGCAAACCACCCGCTGAACCGCTGACGGTGCTGTGGATCACGCCCATGCGGGCCCTGGCGGCCGACACCGCACGCGCCCTCGAAGCACCGCTGGAAGCCCTGCAGATTCCCTGGAGCGTCGGCCTGCGCACCGGCGACACCAGCAGCAGCGAGCGCGCCCGCCAGACACGGCGCCAGCCCACCGCGCTGGTGACCACCCCGGAAAGCCTGACCCTGATGCTCGCCCGCGCCGACAGCGAAATGAGCCTGGCGCAGGTGCGCATGGTGATCGTCGATGAATGGCATGAATTGATCGGCAACAAACGCGGCGTGCAGTTGCAACTGGCGCTGGCGCGGCTGCGGCACTGGCATCCGGGTTTGATGGTGTGGGGCATTTCAGCGACCTTGGGTAACCAATCCCACGCTTTGGAGGTGTTGGTTCCACAAGGCGACGGGATCAATGTACAGGGGCAAACAGCCAAAGAGTTGAAGGTCGACACCTTGCTGCCGCCGGTTGCCGAGCGCTTTCCCTGGGCCGGGCACATCGGCTTGAAAATGTTGCCCCAGGTGGTGGCCGAGGTCGAAAGCAGCAGCAGTTGCCTGGTGTTTACTAATACGCGAGCGCAGTCGGAAATCTGGTACCAGGCGTTGCTGGACGCCCGGCCCGACTGGGCTGGGGTGATTGCCTTGCACCATGGCTCGCTGTCACGGGAGACCCGCGACTGGGTGGAACGGGCGTTGAAGGACGGCCAACTCAAGGCCGTGGTGTGCACCTCCAGCCTGGACCTGGGGGTGGACTTCCTGCCGGTGGAGCGCGTGTTGCAGATTGGCTCGGCCAAAGGTGTTGCACGCCTGATGCAACGCGCCGGGCGCTCGGGGCATGCGCCGGGGCGGCCCTCGCGGGTGACGCTGGTGCCGACCCACAGCCTGGAACTGGTGGAAGCGGCGGCGGCCCAGGATGCAATTGCCCAGCGACGCATTGAAGCGCGGGAATCACCGCACAAACCGCTGGATGTACTCGTACAACATTTGGTGAGCATGGCGCTGGGCGGCGGGTTTACGCCGGATGCGTTGCTGACGGAAGTGCGCGGCGCGTGGGCGTACCGCGACCTCACGGACGACGACTGGGCGTGGGCCCTGGGGTTTGTGCGCCATGGCGGCCTGTCGCTGACCGCCTATCCGGACTACCGCCGCGTGGAGCCGGATGAACAGGGCGTCTGGCGTGTCCCCGATGCCCGCCTGGCGCGCCGTCATCGCATGAGCGTGGGCACCATCGTCAGTGACGCGAGCATCCATTTGAAATACTGGAGCAAGGGCGGTGGCGGCAAGAACCTGGGCAGTGTCGAGGAAGGTTTTATCGCGCGGCTCAAGCCCGGTGATGGTTTCCTGTTTGCCGGGCGCCTGCTGGAGCTGGTGCGCGTGGAAAACATGACCGCCTACGTGCGCCGCAGCAACGCCAAAAAAGCCGCCGTGCCGCGCTGGAATGGCGGGCGCATGCCGCTTTCCAACGAGCTGGCCCAGGCGGTGGTGGAGCGTTTTGATGCGGCGGCGCACGGGCAGTTTAAAGGCCCGGAGATGCACGCGGTGCAACCCCTGTTGCAGACGCAGTTGCGCTGGTCCGGCCTGCCGACGCGCGAGCATCTGCTGGCCGAAGCGCTGAAATCCCGGGAAGGCTGGCACCTGTTTCTCTATCCGTTCGCCGGGCGCCAGGTGCATCTGGGACTGGCGAGTCTGTTGGCGTGGCGGGTGAGCCAGGGGCAGGCAGTGACCTTTTCGATTGCCGTGAATGACTACGGGCTGGAGTTGTTGAGCGCCACGCCTGTGGATTGGCCGGTGTTGTTGAATGACGCGCTGCTGAGTCCTGAGAACCTGCTGGAAGACGTGGCCGCCAGCCTGAATGCCGGGGAACTGGCCCTGCGCCGTTTTCGTGAGATCGCACGCATCGCCGGGTTGGTGTTTGCCGGCTACCCCGGCGCACCGAAAAGTACGCGGCAGGTGCAGGCGTCCAGTGGTCTGTTCTTCGAGGTGTTCAAGCAGTATGACCCGCAGAACCTGTTGCTGACCCAGGCCGGGGAAGAAGTCCTGCGCGATGAGTTGGATATTCGTCGGCTGGAAGCGACGTTGCGTCATCTGTCGGCGCTGAAGCTGGACCTGCACCGGATCGAACGGCCGACTCCCCTGGCCTTTCCGCTGCTGGTCGAGCGGATGCGCGAAAGCATGAGTTCGGAAAAACTCTCGGAGCGCATTGCGCGAATGGTCAAGGACCTGGAAAAGGTCGCGGATAACGGGAAGCGCTGATGGTCTGTTCAATAACGCTTGAAGGTGAGCAATTGTGGTTGCTGGCAGACAAGGCGATCTACTGGCCTGCGCGCGGGTGCCTGTTGATTGCCGATGCGCACTTTGGCAAGGCCTCGGCGTACCGCAGCCTGGGGCAGCCGGTGCCGCAAGGGACCACCACTGCCAACCTTGAGCGGCTGGACCGGCTGCTCGCTACCCATGGGTGCGCGCAGGTGATCTTTCTTGGCGACTTCCTGCATGGCCCCGGCTCCCACGCCAGCGGCACACTGGGCGCGTTGCGGGCTTGGCGCGAGCGTCATCCCTCGTTGCCCATGACCCTGGTGCGCGGCAATCACGATAAACGCGCCGGTGACCCACCGCCGGACCTGAAGATTGAAGTGGTGCCGGAACCGCTGCTGATGGGCCCCTTTGCCTTGCAGCACGAACCGGATGCCCACCCCAGCCACCACGTGCTGGCGGGGCATGTGCATCCGGTGTATCGCTTGCGTGGCAAGGGTCGGCAACGCCTGCGGCTGCCGTGCTTTCAGATCGGGACGCGGGTCAGTTTGTTGCCGGCGTTTGGCGCGTTTACCGGTGGCTTTGCGGTGGAGCAGGCCGATGACCACCGACTCTTTGTGGTCGGCGATCAGGAGGTGTGGCCAGTGGGTTAGGTATCAGGCAACAGGTGCGGGTGGTGGCTCGTCCGGCAGGGTCGGCTCACCGGGTTCTGTGGGTTGCGGATAGTCCGGCTCGGGTTGGCCGGGGATGCCGCCCCCGTATGCGGGGTCGGCCATCAGGGACCAGGCCAGAACGCCAATCTGGTTGGGTTCAAGCCGGGCAAGTTCTGCGCTGATTCGCGGGTCAAGCTTCATAAGGTACTCCTCAAGCGTGGCCCGGCGCGTTTTACACGCGCCGAGGCAGTACACCTAGATAGAGTCACTTTCCGCAGACTAATTCCCTTTGCGTGTAAGACCTTTCGATCAAGCGCGTGGGAGGGTGACGCCGCGCTGGCCCTGGTACTTGCCGGCACGGTCTTTGTAGGACACTTCACAGGCCTCGTCGGACTGTAGGAACAGCATCTGCGCCACACCTTCGTTGGCGTAGATCTTCGCCGGCAAGGTGGTGGTGTTGGAGAACTCGAGGGTCACGTGGCCTTCCCACTCCGGCTCAAGCGGCGTCACGTTGACGATGATGCCGCAACGCGCGTAGGTGCTTTTACCCAGGCAGATGGTCAGCACGTCACGCGGGATACGGAAGAACTCCACGGTGCGCGCCAGGGCGAAGGAGTTGGGCGGGATGATGCACACGTCGCTCTTGACGTCGACGAAGCTCTTTTCGTCGAAGTTCTTCGGATCGACGATCGCCGAGTTGATGTTGGTGAACACCTTGAACTCATCGGCGCAGCGCACATCGTAGCCGTAGCTGGAAACGCCGTAGGAAATCACCGGGGCATCGCCTTGGCCACGGATCTGGCGCTCGACGAACGGTTCGATCATGCCGTGTTCCTGCGCCATGCGGCGAATCCACTTGTCCGATTTGATGCTCATGGCGGGTGTCCTGAATAGCGAGGTGGAAAAATTCTGTGGGGCATCTTACCGGGGCCAGCGTTGGGGTTCAAAGGCCACGCGGCTTTTCTTGATGAACGCGCCTGCTGCTATAAGCCACAGCCAGCGGGGCCGGGACCAATATTGCCGTGCAAGGTGACCGCAAACACCACCGCCAGTCACGAAAATGGAGAAACCTTCGGAAATACCATTGGCACGTTCCGGAAAAAGGGTTAAGGTGGCGCCACTGTGCTGCTTGTGTCACTGAGAATCTCTACACGATATGTTGAATTTCGATCCAACCATCTCCAAGAATTTTTCCTGCTCTTTGCACTCAGTCTCGGCCAGGGCTTTTCCTGAGTCGCAGTTAACTTTGTCCAAGGAGATACACCATGTCTAATCGCCAAACTGGTACCGTTAAGTGGTTCAACGATGAAAAAGGCTTCGGCTTCATCACTCCACAATCCGGTGACGACCTGTTCGTTCACTTCAAAGCTATCCAATCCGACGGCTTCAAAAGCCTGAAAGAAGGCCAACAGGTTTCTTTCATCGCTACCCGCGGTCAGAAAGGCATGCAAGCTGAAGAAGTTCAAGTTATCTAACTTGTACTGACTTAGTCGAAAAGACCCCGCCCTTAAAAGCGGGGTTTTTTTATGCCTATCGTTCCCATGCCCTGCGTGGGAATGCCTCTTGTGACGCTCTGCGTCATGCCTTGGGACGCAGAGCGTCCGGGGCTGCATTCCCACGCGGAGCGTGGGAACGATCAGTACCTGGGATTTGGCCCTGCCCCCCATATCAGACATTGCATAAAACCAATGTGGGAGGGGGCTTGCCCCCGATTTCAGTGTGTCAGTCAATACAGATTTGACTGAACCACCGCCATCGGGGGCAAGCCCCCTCCCACATTCAAGCCAGTTCGTTATTGAAACAACGACTCACTCGACAAGCCATTCTTCTCCAGGATCTCGCGCAGGCGCTTGAGCCCTTCTACCTGGATCTGCCGCACCCGCTCACGGGTCAAGCCGATCTCCAGGCCTACATCCTCCAGGGTGCTGCTCTCATGGCCGCGCAGGCCGAAGCGGCGAATCACCACCTCGCGCTGCTTGTCCGTGAGCTCTGACAGCCACTGGTCAATACTTTGGGACAGATCATCATCCTGCAACAGCTCACAAGGGTCCGTAGGACGATCATCGGTCAGGGTGTCCAGCAGGGTTTTATCCGAATCCGGACCCAGCGAGACGTCGACCGAAGACACACGCTCATTGAGACCCAGCATGCGCTTGACCTCCCCTACCGGTTTTTCCAGCAGGTTGGCGATTTCTTCGGGCGAAGGTTCATGATCGAGTTTTTGGGTAAGCTCACGCGCTGCCCGCAGGTAGACGTTGAGCTCCTTGACCACATGGATCGGCAACCGGATCGTGCGGGTCTGATTCATGATCGCCCGTTCGATGGTCTGGCGAATCCACCAGGTGGCATAGGTCGAAAAGCGGAAGCCCCGCTCAGGGTCGAACTTCTCCACCGCCCGGATCAGGCCCAGGTTGCCTTCCTCGATCAGGTCCAACAGGGACAGCCCACGATTGACATAGCGCCGGGCGATTTTCACCACCAGGCGCAGGTTGCTTTCAATCATGCGCTTGCGCCCAGCCGGATCGCCCTTCTGCGACAATCGCGCAAAATGGACTTCTTCTTCGGGGGTCAGCAGAGGGGAAAAACCGATTTCATTGAGGTACAGCTGGGTCGCATCGAGCGCCCGAGTGTAGTCAATGTACTTGTGTTGCTTTAACGCGGTGGAGTTCTTGGATTTGGTGCGAACTGAAGGTACAGCAGGTCCCTCATTCGACATCGATTCCGTAGCGATACCGGTCTCCATCAGGAGAACCTCATCGTCGATGTCAAACTCCGGCGCTTCTTTACTGAGAGCCATTGTTATAGTCCTTTGGTGAGTTCGACCTCAAGCTCAAGCGGCGCCTTTATCCTTGGCAACGCTGGAGCCTGTTCCTTCTACGTGAGGGAACAGGCTGTGCAACACATCAACGACGGGGTAGGAATTGCAGCGGATCTACAGGCTTCCCTTGACGGCGAATCTCAAAGTGCAGTTTCACCCGGTCTGTACCAGTTGACCCCATTTCGGCAATTGTCTGTCCGACTTTGACCTGCTGCCCCTCCCGAACCAACAGCCTGCGGTTGTGACCGTAGGCACTGACGTAGGTATCGCTGTGTTTGATGATGACCAGCTCGCCGTAGCCCCGTAAACCACTCCCGGCGTACACCACTGTCCCATCAGACGCAGCTAAAACAGGCTGTCCCAAATCCCCGGCGATATCAATGCCTTTATTCAAACTACCGTTTGAAGAGAATTTTCCAATCAGCACTCCATTTGAAGGCCATCCCCAACCGGTCGGAGCAGGTCCGGCAGGTGGCAGCGGCGCGGGCGCCGGCTTGTTCGCAGGGGCCGGTGTGGCGGTGCCTGCAGGGCGGGTAATGATGGTGGTTTTGCTGGAGGACGACGGCGAAGATCCAGTGTTTGTCACAACTGTCGTAGGCGTTGAACCGGTACGACCGTCGAAGCGAATCGTCTGACCGGGATGTATCGTATAGGGCACAGGAATATTGTTACGGGCTGCGAGCGCCTTGTAGTCCCAGCCATACCGGAAGGCAATCGAGAACAAGGTGTCGCCCTTGCGCACCACGTATTGCCCGGTGGTCACCGTCGGCTTTTGCGGTACGGCATTGTTACGGTCAACCACCCGTGCGCCGCTGCTTGGCGAGCTGGAGCAGCCGACCAGCACGGAACTGAAGACGAGGCCAAGCACCAGTCGATGAAAGCTTGTTTTACTCATACGCTGCGCAAGACCTGTGAGACTCACCCGCCGCTCCCTTTGTGGTGGCTGAACATGAATGCCTGTATCAGGCTTGAAATATGACGCAAGTATAACTGGGCATTGGAGTTTTACCGGCACACGACAGAAACGAAACATTCATCGCGTTTAATTCCGACTCCCGATCATGTTGACTCGGTGACCCCCGCCGTAAGACACATCCCCGCCAACAGAATTCACTGCCCGCGAACAAATGATCAGGCCAACGGCCCATTGAGCAGCGGCACAAAACGCACGGCCCCCAGCACATGCCGGGAAAAGCCTTCGTCCTCACGGATAATGAGCATCAATTGTTGCACTTCGCCGGAGCCTACCGGGATCACCAGCCGTCCGCCGGGAGCAAGTTGATCGAGCAACGCTTGCGGAACATCGGTGGCCACGGCGGTCACAATGATGCCGTTGTAAGGCGCCAGCGCCGGCCAGCCTTCCCAGCCGTCCCCCCAGCGGAACACCACGTTGCGCAGGTTCAACTCCACCAGGCGCTCCTTGGCCCGGTCTTGCAGCACCTTGATGCGCTCGACCGAGAACACCCGCTCCACCAGTTGCGCCAGCACGGCAGTCTGGTAGCCAGAGCCGGTGCCGATTTCCAGCACCTTGTCCAACGGACCCGCCGCCAGCAGCAACTCGCTCATGCGCGCCACCATGTACGGCTGGGAGATAGTCTGGTTGTGGCCGATGGGCAGCGCCGTATCTTCATAGGCACGGTGGGCCAGGGCTTCATCGACAAACAGATGGCGAGGCGTACGCCGGATCACTTCCAGCACCTGGGCGTTGGACAAACCTTCTTCGTACAGGCGTTGGATCAGGCGTTCGCGGGTTCGCTGGGACGTCATCCCGATGCCCCGGCGCAGCAAGTCGTCTTGTTCACGGCCCATCAGCGCAGCCCCTCCAGCCAGCCATCGAGACCACTGAAGGCGTCGCTGAAGGTGCGATCAAATTGCAATGGGGTAATCGACACATAGCCTTGCATCACCGCATGAAAGTCCGTGCCTTCACCGCCATCTTCAGCATCACCTGCCGCTGCGATCCAATAGCCTTCCTTGCCACGCGGGTCGACCACCTTCAACGGCGCCGCCGCACGGGCGCGATGGCCCAGCCGCGTCAGCTTGATGCCGCGAATATGATCGAGGGGCAGGTTGGGAATATTGACGTTGAGCACCGTACGCGGTGGCAGGTCCAGCGAGCCATGGGCCTCCACCAGCTTGCGCGCGAAATGCGCGGCGGTTGCCAGGTTATCCAGTTGCCGCGAGGCAAACGAAAAGGCGAACCCAGTACGGCCCAGGAAGCGCCCCTCAAGGGCTGCCGCCACGGTCCCGGAATACAGCACATCATCCCCCAGGTTTGCACCGAGGTTGATGCCCGACACCACCAGGTCCGGCGCCTGGTCCAGCAGGCTGTTGATTGCCAGGTGGACACAGTCGGTAGGCGTGCCGTTCACACTGATAAAGCCATTGGCCAGGACTTGCGGGTGCAGCGGACGGTCGAGCGTCAGCGAACTGCTGGCGCCACTCTTGTCCTGGTCAGGGGCAACCACCACGCACTCGGCATAATCCTGCAGCGCAGCATAGAGCGCGGCAAGACCGGGTGCGGTGGCACCGTCATCGTTTGATATCAAAATACGCATGGGTTGTCCGTCTGCCCCACCGGCACCAGATCAACAAGCTCGCGCACCAACACAGTGGCGAAGCATCCGGCCGGCAGGACGAATTCCAATTGCAGAATGTCCAGCGAGGGATAATGCCACGTCAAACCGCCAATGGGCAGTCGAAGAATGCGACGTTCCTGGCTCATGCCGGCATTCACCAGCCAATCACGCAGGTCGGCCTCCTCGGCGGCAACCGCTTGTTCCAGCTCGAAGGTTGCACCACTGGCAGGCGAGTCGCCTTCGCCCCACTGCGGCCCGGTCGGGTGCAGGTCCAGAATGGCCAGGCGCGGGTCACTGCATTCCGCTTCGCCAGCCGGGAAAAAACTGCGGCTGTCGGTAAACGCCAGCAGGTCGCCGACCTGCGCACGTTGCCACGACCCATCGGCCACCCGCGCGGCCAGCACTTTGTTGAACAAAAAGCTGCGGGCGGTGGACAGCAGCCGCGAACGCACATTGCGCTGCTCCGGCAAGGCTTTGCGAGCGGCCCACTCGCGAGCGTCCACGACATTGCCGCCATTGTGGCCAAAGCGCTGGGCACCGAAATAGTTGGGAATGCCATTTTGGGCAATCTGTTGCAACCGCGCATCGATGGCGGCGGTATCACCGGCCAACTGCGTCAGGCGCAAAGTGAACCCATTGGCCGAATGCGCGCCGCGCTGCAACTTGCGCTTGTGGCGACCGGTCTTGAGAATCTTGAGCGTGTCGTTTTCTGCCGCGCTCATGTCCGGGTCGGACTTGCCCGGCAATTGCACGCTGAACCATTGGCGGGTCAACGCCTGGCGATCCTTGAGCCCGGCATAGCTTACGGTACGCAACGGCACGCCGGCCGCCTTGGCGATACGCCGCGCGGCTTCCTCGGTGTTGAGGCCACGCTTCTCCACCCACAACCACAGGTGCTCGCCCTCACCGGTCAACGGGATATCCAGCACTTCATCAACCTGGAAATCTTCGGCGGTCGCCTTCAGGACCGCGCTGCCCAAGGCCTCGCCATAGGCCCGTGGCCCCAACAGTTGCAGGTCATTCATGCGCGAAGCAACAAGGCAACGGAGTGCACGGCAATGCCCTCTTCACGGCCAGTGAACCCGAGTTTTTCGGTGGTGGTGGCTTTCACGTTGACTTGATCCAATTCAATTTGCAGGTCGGCGGCAATCAGCACGCGCATCGACTCGATATGCGGGGCCATCTTCGGCGCCTGGGCCACGATGGTGTTGTCGACGTTGCCAACCTTCCAGCCCTTGGCATGGATGAGGCCGACCACATGGCGCAGCAGTACCCGGCTGTCCGCGCCCTTGAAGGTCGGGTCGGTGTCCGGAAAGTGCTTGCCGATATCGCCCAATGCCGCTGCGCCAAGCAACGCATCGCTCAAGGCATGCAACAGAACATCGCCGTCGGAATGAGCCAGCAAACCATGGTGGTGCGCAATGCGCACGCCGCCCAGGGTGATGAAATCGCCTTCGGCGAAACGGTGCACATCGTAGCCGTGGCCAATACGCATAAAAAAACGCCCCGATTTAATTCAGGGCGTGATTCTACCTACTTTTGCTTCACATTAACCGAGCAAAGCACGGCCATGGTGTCGCAAATGGTCTTCGATGAAGCTGGCGATAAAGAAGTAGCTGTGGTCGTAGCCAGGTTGCAGGCGCAGTTCCAGCGGATGGTTGGCTGCCTTGGCCGCTTGTTGCAGGGCTTCAGGCTTGAGTTGCACGGCGAGGAAATCGTCGCGGTCACCCTGGTCCACCAGCAGTGGCAGCTTTTCCGAGGCTTCGCCGATCAGTACACAGGTATCCCATTCGCGCCACTTGGAACGCTCTTCACCCAAGTAGCGGGAGAAGGCTTTCTGGCCCCACGGGCAATCCATCGGGTTATTGATCGGCGAAAACGCCGACACCGACAGGTAGCGCCCAGGATTGCGCAATGCACACACCAGCGCACCATGGCCGCCCATGGAATGCCCGCTGATGCCGCGTTTATCCGACGCAGGGAAATGCGCTTCAACCAAGGCGGGCAATTCCTGCACCACGTAGTCATGCATCCGGTAGTGCTTGGCCCAGGGTTCCTGGGTGGCATTCAGATAGAAGCCGGCGCCGAGGCCGAAATCCCACGCGTTGTCCGGATCACCCGGCACACCCGGGCCACGGGGGCTGGTGTCCGGCGCGACGATGATCAGCCCCAACTCGGCGGCCATGCGCTGGGCGCCGGCCTTCTGCATGAAGTTCTCATCGGTGCAGGTGAGACCCGACAGCCAGTACAACACCGGCAACTTGCCGCCCTGCTCCGCTTGCGGCGGCAGATAGACGGCGAAGGTCATGTCGCAACCGAGCACATCGGAATGGTGCTTGTAGCGTTTATGCCAGCCGCCGAAGCTCTTCTGGCACGACAGGTTTTCCAGACTCATGGCCGACCTCAGAAGTGGATGACGGTACGAATGCTCTTGCCTTCATGCATCAGGTCAAACGCTTTGTTGATGTCTTCCAGGCCCATGGTGTGGGTGATGAAAGTATCCAACGGGATCTCGCCGGTCTGGGCCATTTCCACATAGCTTGGCAATTCGCTGCGACCACGCACGCCACCGAAGGCCGAACCGCGCCAGACGCGACCGGTCACCAACTGGAATGGACGGGTAGCGATTTCCTGGCCGGCACCGGCCACGCCGATGATCACCGACTCGCCCCAGCCTTTGTGGCAGCACTCGAGGGCGGCGCGCATCAGTTGCACGTTGCCGATGCATTCGAAGGAGAAGTCCACACCGCCGTCGGTGAGGTCGACGATCACGTCCTGGATCGGGCGATCGTAGTCTTTCGGGTTGATGCAGTCGGTCGCACCCAGTTGCTTGGCGATTTCAAACTTGGCCGGGTTGATGTCGATGGCAATGATGCGACCTGCCTTGGCTTTAACCGCACCGATCACTGCCGACAGGCCGATACCGCCGAGACCGAAGATCGCTACGGTATCGCCTGGCTTGACCTTGGCGGTGTTGATGACCGCGCCGATGCCAGTGGTGACGCCGCAACCGAGCAGGCAGACCTTTTCCAGCGGCGCTTCTTTAGGAATCTTGGCCACGGAAATTTCCGGCAGCACGGTGTACTCAGAGAAGGTCGAGGTGCCCATGTAGTGGAAAATCGGCTGGCCTTTGTAGGAGAAACGCGTGGTGCCGTCCGGCATCAGGCCTTTGCCCTGGGTGGAACGGATGGCCTGGCACAGGTTGGTCTTGCCCGACAGGCAGAACTTGCACTTGCCGCATTCCGGGGTGTACAGCGGGATCACATGATCGCCCACGGCTACCGACGTCACGCCCTCACCGATCGCTTCAACCACCGCACCGCCTTCATGGCCGAGGATCGACGGGAAGATGCCTTCCGGGTCGGCGCCCGACAGGGTGTAGGCGTCGGTATGGCACACGCCGGACGCGACCACGCGCAGCAGCACTTCACCCGCCTTGGGCATGGCGACATCTACTTCGACGATCTCAAGGGGCTTCTTGGCTTCGAAGGCTACGGCGGCGCGGGACTTGATCATCCGGGTTTCTCCATCGGGGTTAAAAACTGAGGCGACGAGTGTAAAACATGGCTGACTGATGAATAATCCAGGCAAAAGCAAAACTTTATTGCTGCACAGGGATAATCGACATGCTTGAGAACCGCTGGGAAGGTATCGATGAGTTTGTCGCAGTGGCCGAATGCAGCCAATTCACGGCGGCGGCGGAACGGCTGGGGGTGTCGTCCTCCCATATCAGCCGGCAGGTGGCGCGCCTGGAAGAACGCCTGCAAACAAGGTTGCTGTACCGCAGTACGCGCAAGGTGACCCTGACCGAAGCCGGCCAGACGTTCCTGCAACACTGCCAACGCCTGCAGGACGGGCGTGAAGAAGCGCTGCGTGCGGTGGGCGATCTCACCAGCGAGCCCAAGGGCATGTTGCGCATGACCTGTGCCGTGGCATATGGCGAGCGCTTTATCGTGCCGCTGGTGACACGCTTCATGGGGCTGTATCCGCAGTTGCGGGTGGATATCGAGCTGAGCAACCGCCAACTGGACCTGGTGCATGAAGGCCTCGACCTGGCGATCCGCCTGGGGCGCTTACAGGATTCGCGCATGGTCGCCAGCCGCCTCGCACCTCGACGCATGTACCTGTGTGCGTCGCCGTCCTACCTCGCTCGGTATGGTCGGCCACATAGCTTGTCGGAATTGAGCCGGCATAACTGCCTGATCGGCAGCTCGGATATCTGGCAACTGGCCCAGGACGGGCGGGAATTTTCCCAGCGCGTGCAGGGAAACTGGCGCTGCAACAGTGGGCAAGCGGTGTTGGATGCGGCGTTACAGGGCGTCGGGCTGTGCCAGTTGCCGGACTATTACGTGCTCGAGCATCTGCACAGTGGCGCGTTGGTGTCGTTACTGGAGGCGCATCAACCGCCGAATACGGCGGTGTGGGCGCTGTATCCGCAGCAGCGGCATTTGTCACCGAAGGTCAGGAAGTTGGTGGATTTTTTGAAGGAGGGGTTGGCTGAAAGGCCAGAGTACAGCCGTTGACTGTTGGTGGTTTGGACGGGCCTTATCGGGGGCAAGCCCCCTCCCACACTTGGAATGCATTTCAATGTGGGAGGGGGCTTGCCGCCGATGAGGTCGACACGGTATCGCGGATTACCTGCGGTTGGCCCACCGCAAGCGCAACCACTCGAGATCCTCGGGGCGGGTCACCTTGATGTTGTCCGAGCGCCCTTCGATCAATCGTGGCGCCTGGCCAGACCATTCCATCGCCGACGCCTCGTCGGTAATCACCGCATCCGCCACCAGGCTGTCGGCCAAGGCACGATGCAAAGCCCCCAGGCGGAACATCTGCGGTGTATAAGCCTGCCAGATCAGGCTGCGATCGACGGTCTCGACTACGCGGCCATGTTTGTCGACGCGCTTGAGGGTGTCGCGGGCCGGCACGGCCAGCAGACCACCCACAGGGTCGTTCGCCAGCTCATTTAATAACTTGTCGAGATCATCGCGGCTCAGGTTCGGGCGTGCCGCATCGTGGACCAGCACCCAATCGTCATCGCTGGCGCCCAGGGCATTGAGTTGCAGCAGCGCATTGAGTACAGACCCCGAACGCTCGTCGCCGCCGTCCGCACGCACAATGCGAGGGTCGTTGGCGCAAGACAGGTTGGGCCAGTAAGGATCATCTACAGCAAGACTGACCACCAACCCTTTAAGGTCCGGATGGTCAAGAAAACAGCCAAGGCTGTGTTCGAGAATAGTGCGCCCGCCCAGTTGCAGATATTGCTTGGGACGGTCCGCGGCCATACGGGCACCAACGCCCGCGGCAGGAATCACGGCCCAGAAGGCCGGCAAACGGCTACTCATTGGGCCAACTGGTAGAGGGTTTCACCCTCCTTGACCATGCCCAATTCATGACGAGCCCGCTCTTCAACGGTCTCCGTACCTTTTTTCAGCTCAAGCACTTCGGCATCGAGGACGCGGTTGCGCTCCAGCAGGCGTTCGTTTTCGGCGTGCTGGTCGGCAATTTGCTGGGTCAGGTCTTTTACCTGCGCAAAGCTGCCATTACCCACCCATAGGCGGTACTGCAGGCCAGCCAGCAACAAGAGCAAGACGAGGAACAACCAATTGGGACTGCGCATCGAATATCGGGTATCCAGTGAAAAAAGACCGCCATGCAAAACTTTTGCAGCAACTGATAGCACGAAGCCTGGAAAAACCAGGCTTGTGCTTGATAGCCATCAGATTAGCGCCGAAATCCACACTGTCGTGAGTTTTCCGACGCAATCCGCCGACTTTTTACCATGCTTTACCATCAACTTGCGATCAACCGCGAAACTCGCCGCGACCGTTGTACTTGGCCTTGCCAGCCAGTTGCTCTTCGATACGCAGCAATTGGTTGTACTTGGAAACACGGTCGGAACGGCACAGGGAACCGGTCTTGATCTGGCCAGCCGAGGTGCCCACGGCCAGGTCGGCAATGGTCGAATCTTCGGTTTCACCGGAACGGTGCGAGATCACGGCGGTGTAGCCCGCAGCCTTGGCCATCTGGATGGCTTCAAGAGTTTCCGTCAGGGTGCCGATCTGGTTGAACTTGATCAGGATCGAGTTGGCGATCTTTTTATCGATGCCTTCTTTCAGGATCTTGGTGTTGGTCACGAACAGGTCGTCGCCCACCAGTTGGATTTTCTCGCCGATCTTGTCGGTGAGGATTTTCCAGCCGTCCCAGTCGGACTCGTCCAGGCCGTCTTCGATCGAGATGATCGGGTAGCGCTGGGTCAGGCCCTTCAGGTATTCGGCGAAACCTTCGGAGTTGAACACCTGGCCTTCGCCGGACAGGTTGTACTTACCGTCCTCGTAGAACTCGCTGGCCGCGCAGTCCAGGGCCAGGGTCACGTCGGTGCCCAGCTTGTAGCCAGCATTGGCCACGGCTTCGGAGATCACTTTCAGTGCATCTTCGTTGGACGCCAGGTTCGGTGCAAAACCACCTTCGTCACCCACCGCAGTGCTCAGGCCACGGGCCTTCAGCACAGCCTTGAGGTGATGGAAAATCTCGGTGCCCATGCGCAGGCCTTCGGAGAAGGACTTGGCGCCGACCGGCTGCACCATGAATTCCTGGATGTCGACGTTGTTATCGGCGTGCTCGCCACCGTTGATGATGTTCATCATCGGCACCGGCATCGAGTAGACACCCGGGGTGCCGTTCAGGTTGGCAATGTGCGCGTACAGCGGCAGGTCCTGGTCCTGTGCGGCGGCCTTGGCAGCGGCCAGGGACACGGCGAGGATGGCGTTGGCGCCCAGGCTGCCTTTGTTGTCGGTGCCGTCGAGCTTAATCATCGCGTGGTCCAGGGCTTTCTGGTCCAGCGGGTCCTTGCCCAGCAACAGGTCACGGATCGGGCCGTTGATGTTGGCTACGGCTTTCAGTACACCTTTGCCCAGGTAACGGCTCTTGTCGCCATCACGCAGTTCCAGCGCTTCGCGCGAACCGGTAGAAGCACCGGACGGCGCGCAGGCGCTGCCGATGATGCCGTTATCGAGAAGCACGTCGGCTTCGACGGTGGGGTTGCCACGGGAGTCGAGAACTTCACGACCTTTGATGTCGACGATTTTTGCCATTGTTGTAAACACTCCAAAGTTGACGAAAACGACGCAGCTGAAGGGAATCTTTTGACCGACCGCAAGGGTGGAACAACGGGGCAGGCTTGCAGGCGACAAGGCCCAGGCCCGCAGGCCTGAGCGTAAAGCGTGGGAAAGTCTACCGGAGAAACGACGCTTACGCGGTCTCTACCGTCGGAAAACTCTTGACCAGTTCGTCCAACTGCTTGAGCTGGGCCAGGAACGGCTCCAGCTTGTCCAGGCGCAGGGCGCAGGGGCCGTCGCATTTGGCGTTGTCCGGGTCCGGGTGGGCTTCCAGGAACAGGCCAGCCACGGACTGGCTGATGCCTGCCTTGGCCAGGTCCAGCACCTGGGCACGGCGCCCGCCCGCGGAATCGGCGCGACCACCGGGCATTTGCAGCGCGTGGGTCACGTCGAAGAACACCGGGTATTCGAACTGTTTCATGATGCCGAAACCAAGCATGTCCACCACGAGGTTGTTGTAGCCGAAGCTCGAACCGCGCTCGCAGAGGATCAACTGGTCGTTACCCGCTTCCACGCACTTGTTCAGGATGTGTTTCATCTCCTGGGGCGCGAGGAACTGGGCTTTCTTGATATTGATCACAGCGCCGGTCCTGGCCATCGCGACAACCAGGTCGGTCTGGCGCGACAGGAAGGCCGGCAACTGGATGATGTCGCACACCTCGGCGACCACGGCAGCCTGTTCAGGCTCGTGGACGTCGGTGATGATCGGCACACCGAAGGCTTGCTTGATGTCCTGGAAGATCCGCATGCCTTCTTCAAGGCCCGGGCCGCGATAGGAGGTCACGGACGAACGGTTGGCCTTGTCGAAGCTGGCCTTGAACACGTAGGGGATACCGAGTTTCTCGGTGACCTTCACGTACTCTTCACAGACCTGCATCGCCATGTCGCGGCTTTCCAGCACGTTCATGCCGCCGAACAGCACCATGGGCTTGTCGTTGGCAATCTCGATGTCGCCTACGCGAATGATCTTCTGGGCCATCAGGGTTACGCCTTCTTCTGGTGTTGCGTCAGGGCTGCCTTGACGAAACCGCTGAACAACGGGTGACCGTCGCGCGGCGTCGAGGTGAACTCAGGGTGGAACTGGCACGCCACGAACCACGGATGATCCGGCGCCTCGACCACTTCAACCAGCGCGCCGTCACCGGAGCGACCGGAGATTTTCAGGCCGGCCTCTTTGATCTGCGGCAGCAGGTTGTTGTTCACTTCGTAGCGGTGACGGTGACGCTCGACGATCACGTCCTTGCCGTAGCAACCGTGAACCAGCGAGCCCGGTTCCAGCAGGCAGTCCTGCGCGCCAAGGCGCATGGTGCCGCCCAGGTCGGAGGCTTCGGTACGGGTCTCGACGGCACCGGTGGCATCTTCCCACTCGGTGATCAAGCCCACGACCGGGTGGCCGCTCTTGCTGTCGAACTCGGTGGAGTTGGCATCTTTCCAGCCCAGCACGTTACGGGCGAACTCGATAACGGCCACTTGCATGCCCAGGCAGATACCCAGGTAAGGCACCTTGTTTTCACGAGCGTACTGAACCGCGGTGATCTTGCCTTCCACGCCACGCAGGCCGAAACCGCCCGGCACGAGGATCGCGTCGACACCTTCGAGCAGCGCGGTGCCCTGGTTCTCGATGTCTTCGGAGTCGATGTAGCGCAGGTTGACCTTGGTACGGTTGCTGATACCGGCGTGGCTCATCGCTTCGATCAGCGACTTGTACGCGTCCAGCAGTTCCATGTACTTGCCGACCATGGCGATGGTGACTTCGTGCTCAGGGTTGAGCTTGGCGTCAACCACGGCTTCCCACTCGGACAGGTCTGCGCCGTTGCATTGCAGGCCGAAGCGCTCGACCACAAAGTCATCCAGGCCTTGCGAATGCAGGATGCCCGGGATCTTGTAGATGGTGTCGGCGTCTTCCAGCGCGATCACCGCACGTTCTTCAACGTTGGTGAACTGCGCGATCTTGCGGCGCGAGGAAATGTCGATCGGGTGATCGGAGCGGCAGACCAGCACGTCCGGCTGCAGGCCGATGGAACGCAGTTCCTTGACCGAGTGCTGGGTAGGCTTGGTTTTGGTCTCGCCGGCGGTGGCGATGTACGGCACCAGGGTCAGGTGCATCAGCATCGCGCGCTTGGCGCCGACTTCGAAACGCAACTGGCGGATAGCTTCGAGGAACGGTTGGGATTCGATGTCACCGACGGTGCCGCCGATCTCGACCATCGCCACGTCGGCATCGCCAGCACCCTTGATGATGCGGCGCTTGATTTCGTCGGTGATGTGCGGGATCACCTGGATCGTTGCACCCAGGTAGTCACCACGGCGCTCCTTGCGCAGCACGTGCTCGTAGACACGGCCGGTGGTGAAGTTGTTGTTCTGGGTCATGGTCGTGCGGATGAACCGCTCGTAGTGGCCCAGGTCCAGGTCGGTTTCGGCGCCGTCGTGGGTGACGAACACTTCACCGTGCTGGAACGGGCTCATGGTGCCCGGGTCAACGTTGATGTACGGGTCCAGCTTGAGCATGGTGACCTTAAGTCCCCGCGCCTCCAGGATGGCCGCCAATGAAGCGGAGGCAATGCCTTTCCCCAATGAAGAAACAACACCGCCCGTGACGAATATGTAGCGCGTCATGAAAAACCCTAGAAGTCTGCGTTAAAGCGGTCCGAGCCGCCGGGGAAAGCGAAGGAAGGCCGAAGCCCCCGATCACCTGCATTAATCACAGTGCACCTTTCAAAAAAACCGCCGCGTGGTGACAGACCAGCAATGAAACACCGGTACGTTGATCGCTACACATTTTTTGGAATCGCCCAGCAAAGACTGCTTGGTAATCGGCAACTGCTGCGATTCAGTCGAATCCACAGAAGTTGTATCAAGAAGGGAGCGTAGTCTACCGGAAAGGCGCTATCAGCTCAAACCTTGATCGCAGATCTGTGGCATCCAATGTAATTGCCAGTCATCACTCGGTGCCGGCCACAGTCCTGCAAGGCTGGGCGCACCCAGCAACTGCGGGCCTCGATACAGCAGCGGCAATCTGCCACGGACGAAGCCCGGCAGGCCACTTTCGTTAAGCAGGCGCTTCAAATCACGTCGGCCGCGACCGGGTACTTCGATGATTTCGCCGCCCTGGCGGTAACGAATCTCCAGCGGCCCTTCGGGCACCTTGCCGGTGAACGTCAACTGGCCATTGCCGGGTAACTCTAGTGGGTTTTGCCGATCGGGCCAGCTCAGCGATGCGTCAGAAAATTCCGAGCATGCGATAGGCAGCCACCAGATGCGTTCGCCGCTACGGTGCAACTCGCCGTCGGCCAGGCGCCATAGAGGTTGTGCGTCACCCTTGGCATCGCGCAGGGAATACCAGCCTGCCCAGTGATCGCTGTCGGGCAGTCGCGTCAGCGGCGTCAGCCAATGACGTAGGGCGTTGCGCTGACGGGCGTCGGAAAGCTCGCGCAGCGGTGCAAGGGCCAAGGACGGTAGAGGCAGCCACGGAAAGGGGGACGGTTGGTCGGCGGCCTGCAGGTCCATCTGCGCCAGCTCATCGAGCAGGCCTTGGGCTTCACTCAGGTGTTCGGCGGTGCGCGCCAGGCTTGAGACGGCCTGGGGCCAACGCTCCATCAGTACAGGAAGCACGCGGTGTCGCAGGTAATTACGGGAGAACCGCGAATCTGCGTTGGAAGGGTCTTCGATCCATTGGAGCTGATGCGTGTGGGCGTAGGCTTCCAACTCCGCCCTGGAGACATTCAACAGCGGCCGCACCAAGTCGCCACCTGCCAATCGACGCTGCACGGGCATCGCTGCCAGCCCACGCACCCCAGCCCCACGCAGCAGTCGAAACAACAGGGTTTCAGCCTGATCATCGCGATGCTGGCCCGTCAGCACTACCTGCCCTGCCCCGGCCACCTCGGTAAAAGCCTGGTAACGCGCGTCACGGGCGGCACGCTCAAGACTGGCGCCGGGTCGCACCTGCACACGCATCACGCGCAAACGCACGCCCAGACTGTCACAGATCGATTGGCAATGAGCCGGCCACGCGTCGGCGGCAGCTTGCAGGCCATGGTGGACATGCACAGCGCTGAGGGGGGGCAGGGTTTCGGTTTGGGCCAGGTTGGCCAGGAGGTGCAGCAGGACGGTGGAATCAAGGCCACCGGAGAATGCAATGTGCCAGGCCGGGGCGCTGCGCCAGGGGGCCAGGGTTTGCAAGAGTCTGGCGGGCAGAGCCGGCTTCATAACAAGTTACCGCCTGTGATCTGGAATACGCCCACCAAGCATACACAAAGCAAATGTGGGAGGGGGCTTGCCCCCGATCGCGGTGGTTCAGCCCTGGATACATTGACTGACACTCAGCAATCGGGGGCAAGCCCCCTCCCACATTTGGGTATTGCGTGGGTCTTAGAGACCGTAGCTCATCAGACGCTCGTAACGACGGGCCAGCAGCGCTTCGTTATCCAGCTTCTTGAGCATCGCCAGTTGCGAGCCCAGTTCGGCACGGATGGTCGCCGCAGCGGCAGCCGGGTCACGGTGGGCGCCGCCCAATGGCTCGGCGATCACTTTATCCACGATCCCCAGGCCTTTGAGGCGATCGGCGGTGATGCCCATGGCTTCGGCAGCGTCCGGTGCCTTTTCGGCGGTTTTCCACAGGATCGAGGCGCAACCTTCCGGCGAGATCACCGCATAGGTCGAGTATTGCAGCATGTTCAGCTGGTCGCAGACGCCGATTGCCAGGGCACCGCCGGAACCGCCTTCACCGATCACGGTGGCGATGATCGGGGTTTTCAGGCGCGCCATGACGCGCAAGTTCCAGGCGATGGCCTCGCTCTGGTTGCGCTCTTCGGCGTCGATCCCAGGATAAGCGCCTGGGGTGTCGATAAAGGTCAGGATCGGCATCTTGAAGCGCTCGGCCATTTCCATCAGGCGGCACGCCTTGCGGTAGCCCTCTGGACGTGGCATGCCGAAGTTGCGGCGGACTTTCTCGCGCACTTCACGGCCTTTCTGGTGACCGATCACCATTACCGGCTGGTCGTCCAGGCGGGCGATACCGCCCACGATGGCGGCGTCGTCGGAGAAGTGGCGGTCGCCATGCAGCTCGTCGAACTCGGTGAAAATGTGCTGAATGTAGTCCAGGGTGTACGGACGGCGCGGGTGGCGAGCCAGGCGCGCGATCTGCCAGCTGGTCAGCTTGCCGAAGATGTCTTCGGTGAGCGTTTTGCTCTTGTCTTGCAGGCGGGAGATTTCATCGCCGATATTCAGCGAATTGTCATTGCCGACCAGGCGCAGCTCTTCGATCTTGGCTTGCAGGTCAGCGATCGGCTGTTCGAAATCAAGAAAATTCGGGTTCATAAGCGTCCGTCTTGGGTCGACGGCCAGGGCGTGCCTGGCCAGCCGGTTGTCTATTCGCGCCCTACCTTAAGGGAGAGGCGCGTTTAGGTCGAGATTAAATGTTCAGCCGAGGTCAGACGTATCTGACCGTCAACGGTATTGGAGGAAGACGTTGTCTCGCCCGAACTGGTCACGCAAAGCTTGAATCAAGCCATCCGCAGGATCAATTCGCCAGGTCTCGCCAAACTGCAACATGGCCTTGGCGTCATTGCCGGTGTATTCCATGGTCACCGGGCATGCACCACGGTGGCGTTTGAGCAGGTCGCCCAACCAGCGTAGCTGATCGCCCTTGAGCGCTTCGGTTTTCACCTTCAAACGCAGGCTTTCGGCCAGATTGGTGCGCGCATCTTCCATGCTCATCACCCGCTTGATGCGCAGGCGCAGGCCACCGGAGAAGTCATCGTTGCTGACCTCCCCTTCCACGACCACCATGGCATCGGTCTGCAACAACGACTGGGCGGAGTGGAACGCGTCGGCAAACAGCGATGCTTCGATGCGGCCCGAGCGGTCGTCGAGGGTGATAAACCCCATCTTGTCGCCCTTCTTGTTCTTCATCACACGCAGGGCAATGATCATGCCGGCGACGGTCTGGGTGTCCCTCGCCGGTTTCAGGTCGATGATGCGCTGACGGGCGAAGCGGCGGATTTCACCTTCGTATTCGTCAATCGGATGGCCGGTCAGGTACAGGCCCAGGGTGTCTTTCTCACCCTTGAGGCGCTCCTTGAGGGTCAACTCCTTGGCCTTGCGGTGGTTACCGTAGACGTCCGCGTCTTCTTCGACGAACAACCCGCCAAACAGGTCGGCATGGCCGCTGTCATGGGTGCGTGCAGTCTGCTCGGCTGCCTTGATCGCTTCTTCCATGGCGGTGAGCAGCACCGCACGGTTACGGTCGATGTTCGCCTGATAAGCCTTGGGCTCATCATGGAAATACGGGCCGAGACGGTCGAGCGCGCCGCTGCGGATCAGGCCATCGAGGGTTCGTTTGTTGATGCGCTTGAGGTCAACCCGTGCGCAGAAGTCGAACAAGTCTTTGAACGGACCGTCCTGGCGCGCTTCGGTGATGGCTTCCACCGGCCCCTCGCCTACGCCCTTGATCGCGCCCAGGCCATAGATGATGCGACCTTCGTCGTTCACCGTGAACTTGAACTCCGAGGCGTTCACGTCCGGTGCGTCGAGGCGCAGCTTCATGGTGCGCACTTCCTCGATCAAGGTCACGACCTTGTCGGTGTTGTGCATATCCGCCGAAAGTACCGCCGCCATGAACGGCGCCGGGTAGTGGGCTTTCAGCCAGGCGGTCTGGTACGACACCAGGCCGTAGGCGGCGGAGTGAGACTTGTTGAAGCCGTAACCGGCAAATTTTTCTACCAGGTCAAAGATGTTACCCGCAAGGTCGGCGTCGATATTGTTGGTCGCACAGCCTTCAATGAAACCGCCGCGCTGCTTGGCCATTTCCTCGGGTTTCTTCTTACCCATGGCTCGGCGCAGCATATCCGCGCCACCCAGGGTATAACCAGCCATCACCTGGGCAATCTGCATCACCTGTTCTTGATACAGGATGATGCCGTAGGTCGGCGCCAATACGGGCTTGAGGCCTTCGTATTGGTAGTCCGAGTGCGGGTAGGCCAGTTCGGCACGCCCGTGCTTACGGTTGATAAAGTCATCCACCATGCCCGATTGCAGAGGGCCCGGACGGAACAGGGCCACCAATGCGATCAAGTCTTCCAGGCAGTCGGGCTTGAGCTTTTTGATCAGCTCTTTCATGCCGCGGGATTCAAGCTGGAACACCGCCGTGGTTTCGGCTTTTTGCAGCAGGGTGTAGGTCGGCTTGTCGTCCAGCGGGATGAAAGCGATGTCCAGAGGTTCTTCGCCCACCTTGGCGCGGTCGCGGTTGATGGTCTTGAGCGCCCAATCGATGATCGTCAGGGTCCGCAGACCGAGGAAGTCGAACTTCACCAGGCCGGCCGCCTCCACATCATCCTTGTCGAACTGGGTGACCAGGCCGTCGCCCTCTTCATCGCAATAGATCGGCGAAAAGTCAGTCAACTTTGTCGGCGCGATGACCACGCCACCGGCGTGCTTACCGACGTTACGCACCACGCCTTCAAGCTTGCGGGCCATCTCCCAGATCTCGGCCGCTTCTTCATCGACCTTGATGAAGTCGCGCAGGATTTCTTCCTGCTCGTAGGCCTTTTCCAGGGTCATGCCGACTTCGAACGGGATCATCTTCGACAGGCGATCCGCCAGGCCGTAGGACTTGCCCTGCACCCGGGCCACGTCGCGGATTACCGCTTTGGCCGCCATGGAACCGAAGGTGATGATCTGGCTTACCGCGTTGCGGCCGTATTTCTCGGCCACGTATTCGATCACACGGTCACGGCCATCCATGCAGAAGTCGACGTCGAAGTCGGGCATGGAAACCCGTTCCGGGTTCAGGAACCGCTCGAACAGCAGGTCATATTCCAACGGATCAAGGTCGGTGATCTTCTGCACGTAGGCCACCAGCGAACCGGCACCTGACCCCCGGCCCGGGCCAACCGGCACGCCGTTGTTCTTGGCCCACTGGATAAAGTCCATCACGATCAGGAAGTAACCGGGGAAGCCCATCTGGATGATGATATCCAGCTCGAAATTCAGCCGGTCTACATAGACCTGGCGCTTGGCCTCGTAATCTTCGGTGGTGTCCTTGGGCAGCAGGACTGACAAACGCTCTTCCAGGCCGTCGAACGAGACTTTGCGGAAGTACTCGTCGATGGTCATGCCATCCGGAATCGGGAAGTTGGGCAGGAAGTGCTTGCCCAGCTTCACTTCGATATTGCAGCGCTTGGCGATCTCGACGGAGTTTTCCAGGGCCTCGGGCAGGTCGCTGAACAGCTCGGCCATTTCATCGGCGCTTTTGAGGTACTGCTCTTCGCTATAGTTCTTCGAGCGACGCGGGTCATCCAGGGCCCGGCCTTCACCGATGCACACGCGGGTTTCGTGGGCTTCGAAGTCTTCCTTCTTGATGAAGCGCACATCGTTGGTCGCCACCAGAGGCGCGCCCAGCTTGTCGGCCAGGGCCACGGCCGCGTGCAGGTGTTCTTCATCGTTGGGGCGGTTGGTGCGCTGGACTTCCAGGTAGAAACGGTCGGGGAAGACCTGCATCCATTCCTTGGCCAGCACTTCGGCTTCTTGAGGGTTGCCGCCCAACAATGCAATGCCGATCTCGCCCTCTTTGGCGGCCGACAGCATGATCAGGCCTTCGCTGGCCTCGGCGACCCATTCGCGCTCGATGATGATCGAACCATTGCGCTGGCCGTCGATGAAGCCACGGGAAATCAGCTCGGTGAGGTTGCGATAACCCACGCCGTTCATCGCCAGCAGGCTGATGCGGCTCAGGGGGTTGTCCGGGTCTTTGTTGGACAGCCACAGGTCGGCACCGCAGATCGGCTTGATGCCGGCCCCCATGGCGTTCTTGTAAAACTTGACCAGGGAACACATGTTGTTCTGATCGGTGACCGCTACCGCAGGCATGTTCATGCCCACCAGGGTTTTGACCAGCGGTTTGATCCGTACCAGGCCGTCGACCAGGGAGTATTCAGTGTGCAGGCGTAGGTGAACGAATGAAGCCGGCATAGTGATCTCTTATACGTGGAAAACAACAAGGCCCGGATTGTACCGGGCCTTGAGCAAAACATCAGCCTTGCGACTACACCTCGTTGAGGCTCTCGCGCAGCTCATAGGCCTGGCGAACCGGGGCGAACGAGCGGCGGTGGATCGGCGTCGGCCCCAGCCGAGCCAGGGCTTCCAGATGAACGGGCGTTGGATAGCCTTTATGGCCGCTAATGCCGTAGCCGGGATAGATCAATTCGAAGGCGGCCATTTCACGATCACGGCTGACTTTGGCCAGGATCGAGGCGGCTGCGATGGCAGGCACCTTGCTGTCACCCTTCACCACCGCCTCAGAGGGCATGGCCAGCTTGGGGCAACGGTTACCGTCGATCATCGCCATTTTTGGCGTTATATGCAGGCCTTCAACGGCACGCTGCATCGCGAGCATGGTGGCGTGGAGAATGTTCAGCTCGTCGATTTCTTCGACTTCAGCCCGTGCGATATGCCAGCTCAGGGCTTTTTCGATGATCTCGTCGTAGAGCTTTTCGCGGCGCGCTTCAGTGAGCTTCTTCGAGTCGTTGAGGCCGAGAATCGGGCGGTTCGGATCAAGGATCACCGCCGCCGTGACCACGGCACCGCACAAAGGCCCGCGCCCGACTTCGTCGACACCGGCGACCAGTTCGTGGGCTTCGGCAACCAGGCTGAAATCAAGGCCCATTTGCGTCGTCATAAGGCTTCCTGTTTCTGGCCAATCAAGCTCAACACGGCGTCGGCTGCCTGGTTCGAGGCATCACGGCGCAGTATGCGATGGATGTCGTCGAAACCGCGGGTCTGCTCTTCGCCGCCGTCGATCAAGGGCAGTAGGGTTTGCGCAAGGGCCTCAGGCGTCGCATCGTCCTGCAACAACTCCGGCACCAACAGGCGTTGGGCCAGCAAATTGGGCAGCGAGATGTAAGGGCTTTTGACCATGCGCTTGAGAATCCAGAAGGTCAACGGGGCCAAGCGGTAGGCCACCACCATCGGCCGCTTGTACAGCAAGGCCTCCAACGTGGCTGTACCCGACGCGATCAGCACGGCATCACAGGCCGCCAGGGCCAGGTGCGACTGGCCGTCGAGCAAGGTCAACGGCAGGTTGTGCCCTTCCAGCAATGTCTCGATCTGCACACGACGCTGCGGGCTGGCGCAGGGCAACACGAAACGTACGCCTGGCTTCAGGGCCTGCAGACGCTCGGCAGCGTCGAAAAACACCGAGGCCAGGCGACCGACTTCGCCGCCCCGGCTGCCCGGCATCAACGCAACCAAGGGGCCGTCGGGCAAGCCCAACTCGGCACGCGCGGCCGCGCGATCCGCCTGCAAAGGAATAGTGTCGGCCAGGGTGTGCCCGACAAACCGCACCGGCACGCCCTTTTCTTCATAGAACCGCGCTTCGAACGGCAGCAAGGTCAGCATCAGGTCGCAGCCTTCGCGGATCTTCAGCACGCGCTTCTGCCGCCACGCCCAGACAGACGGACTGACGTAGTGCACGGTCTTGATCCCGGCCTGACGCAACTTGAGTTCAATATTGAGGGTGAAGTCCGGCGCGTCGATGCCGATGAACACGTCGGGCTTTTCTTCGATCAGGGTCTGGATCAGCAGCTTGCGACGGGCCAGCAGCTCGCGCAGGCGACCCAGCACCTCGACCAGCCCCATGACCGACAAACGCTCCATGGGGAAGTAGGACGTAAGCCCCTCCGCCTGCATCAGCGGACCGCCGACACCGATGAATTCGACTGCCGGATGCTGAGCCTTGAGGGCCCGCATAAGACCTGCGCCCAGAATGTCGCCGGAAGCTTCCCCGGCCACCAGCGCGATACGCACATTAGCCATGATCAGCGGGTGATGCCGCGAGTCGACGCCTGGATCGAGTCACGGAACACCGCGACTTCCGGAAACAACGCTGCCGGCTCGGTCAGTTGGGTCAACGCCTGGTCCACCGTGAGCCCCTGGCGGTAAACCACCTTGTAGGCGCGGCGCAGCGCATGGATGGCTTCTTCGCTGAAACCCCGACGACGCATGCCTTCGAAATTCATGCTACGGGCTTCGGCGGGGTTGCCGAATACCGTGACGAATGCCGGAACATCCTTGCCGATGGCGGTGCCCATGCCGGAAAAGCTGTGGGCGCCGATATGGCAGTACTGATGCACCAGGGTAAAACCGGACAGGATCGCCCAATCATCAACATGCACATGGCCGGCCAACGCCGTGTTGTTGACCAGGATGCAATGGTTGCCGATCACACTGTCGTGGCCGATATGGGCATAGGCCATGACCAGGTTGTGGTCACCCAGCGTGGTCTCGGCCCGATCCTGCACGGTGCCACGGTGAATGGTCACGCCTTCACGGATGATGTTGTGATCACCGATTACCAGACGAGTCTCTTCACCCTTGTACTTCATGTCCGGGGTGTCTTCGCCTACCGAAGAGAACTGGTAGATGCGATTGTGTTTGCCAATGCGGGTCGGACCTTTGAGGATCACGTGCGGCCCGATGACAGTCCCCTCGCCGATTTCCACACCTGCGCCGATGATCGACCAGGGGCCGACCTCAACGTCGGCGGCCAGAATGGCCGACGGATCGATGATTGCGCGAGGGTCAATCAAACTCATAGTTTGCGTTCCGCACAGATGATCTCGGCGGAGCACACCGGCTTGCCATCTACCGAGGCCTGGCATTCGAATTTCCAGATCTGGCGCTTGCAACTGATGAACTTGGCTTCCAGGATCAACTGGTCACCCGGGGTAACCGGGTTGCGGAAACGCAACTTGTCGGAGCCCACGAAGTAGTAAAGCGTGCCGTCGGCGGGCTTGAGGTCAAGCATTTTGAAACCAAGGATACCGGCAGCCTGGGCCATCGCTTCGATGATCAACACGCCCGGCATGATGGGATGCGCCGGAAAGTGACCATTGAAGAACGGTTCGTTGATGCTGACATTCTTGTAGGCACGAATGCGCTTTTCCTCGACGTTGAGGTCCACTACGCGATCCACCAGCAGGAACGGGTAACGGTGAGGCAGGTATTCGCGAATCTCGTTGATGTCCATCATTTCGGGGGGAAGCCTGTAATAAAGATTGGGGGCGGGCGAACTAAAAGCACGCCCCGCTAGCAAATCAAGGAGGCAGTCTAGCGGCTGTGCACACTTGATATGGAAATGGTATCAGCCTTCTGATGAAGCATTACCGCCAGGGGTCACGTCCCCAACACGCTTTTCCAGCTGTTTGAGACGTCGAGCCATGTCGTCGAGCTGCCTCAACCGCGCTGCACTCTTGCGCCATTCAGCCGCAGGCTGCATGGCGGTACCGGAAGAATAGGCCCCGGGCTCGGTAATCGAGTGGGTGACCATGGTCATGCCGGTGATGAAGACGTTGTCGCAAATATCGATGTGCCCCACCAGCCCGACGCCACCCGCGAGCATGCAATGCTTGCCGATTCTGGTGCTGCCGGAGATACCCACACATGCTGCCATGGCGGTGTGATCGCCAATCTGCACGTTGTGGGCGATCTGGATCTGGTTGTCGAGCTTCACGCCGTTGCCGATCACGGTATCGGCCAGGGCCCCGCGATCGACAGCGGTGTTCACGCCAATTTCCACGTCGTCGCCGATCAATACACCGCCGACCTGAGCAATCTTGTTCCAGATGCCCTTGGAATTGGCAAAGCCAAAGCCTTCACCACCGATCACGGCACCCGACTGGATGACCACACGCTCACCGATACGCACGTCGTGGTACAGGGTTACGCGGGGCGCCAGCCAACCGCCTGCGCCGATTTCGCAGCGCGCACCGATAAAGCAATGGGCACCAATGGTCACACCCGCCGCAATGCGCGCACCACTCTCGATCACCGCAAAGGCACCGATGCTGGCAGCAGGGTCAACCTGGGCATCACCGGCGATCACAGCAGACGGGTGAATACCGCCGGCGGCCTTGGGTTTCGGATCAAACAGATGCGACACCCGCGCATACGCAAGGTACGGGTCGGCCACCACCAGCGCATCCCCGGCAAACCCTTCGGCGTCAGCAGCCTTCAGCAACACGGCTGCGGCTTGGCTGTCGACCAGGTATTTACGATATTGGGGGTTTGCGAGGAAGCTCAACTGAGCTGGGCCAGCCTCCTGCAAGGTGGCTAGCCCAGTAATTTCCTTCTCCGGGGAGCCACGTAAGGCGGCCCCCAGGAACTCGGCCAACTCGCCGAGTTTGATAGTCGCGGTCATGGCTTACTTCAGCTGGTTCATGCGCTCGATCACCTGACGGGTGATGTCGTATTGAGGCTTGACGTCGATCACAGCGCCACGCTCGAACACCAGGTCAAAGGCACCTTTCTTGATGACTTCTTCCACAGCGCTGTCGAGTTTCGGCTTCAGCTGTTTCAGCATTTCGCGGTCAGCAACAGCTTTGGCTTCGTTCAGTTCTTTGGACTGGAACTGGTAGTCACGGGCCTTTTGCTTGAATTCAAGCTCCAGACGCTCGCGCTCGCCTTGCTGCATCTTGTCACCACCGGCGACCAGACGATCCTGGATGCCCTTGGCGCTGCTTTCCAGGGTCTTGAGCTTGGTCAGTTGCGGACCGAATTTCTTCTCGGCATCCACGGCGTATTTCTTGGCCGCATCGGATTCCAGTAGGGCCATCTGATAGTTCAGGACGGCGATTTTCATTTCGGCGAAGGCCGGGGTTGCTACCAGCACGGTTGCCAGCAGCACCAATTGAGTCAACTTACGCACGATGTACTCCTACAGAATCCGTTGTCGTTATCTTGGGTCAGACGCTTAGAACGTCTGGCCGAGGGAGAATTGGAAAATCTGGGTTTCAGCGTTATCCGGTTTTTTGATCGGCATGGCCAGAGCAAAGCTCAATGGGCCAAGCGCAGTCACCCAGGTCACACCCACACCCACGGAGCTTGCCAAGTTACTGAGGCTCACGTCGTTGCACTCGGTTTTGGACTTCACACCGCTTGGGTTGGTGATCTGCTCGCACTTGGAGTCGAACACGTTACCCACGTCCCAGAATACCGAAGTACGCAAGGAACGCTGATCTTTCACGAACGGTAGCGGGAACAGGATCTCCGCACCACCCTGGATCAAGACGTTACCACCGAACGGCAGTGGATCGTTGTCGGAGTCAACCACAGTGCCCTGGTTACCGGTTACACCCACACCACGGCTCGGAGTACCACGCGGGCCCAGTGTGCTGTCTTTGAAACCACGTACGGAGTTGAAGCCACCCGCATAGTAGTTCTCGTAGAACGGAAGACCGTTGGTGGAACCATAACCATCGCCATAACCCAACTCAGTGTGCAGGCGCATGGTGTAGTTGTCGCTCAATGGCTGGAACAGCTGGCCGCGATAGTCGAGCTTGAAGAACGACAGGTCGCTGCCCGGCGTGGTGGTTTCCAGGGTCAGGCTCTGGGAATGACCACGGGTTGCCAGTACACCTTTGTTCAGGGTCGACTCGGACCAGCCGGCGGACGCCTTGAAGTTGAGGAACTTGTCACCTTCGCGACGGGTGAAATCGAAGATTTCGTCCACGGTGTAGACACCGGTCTTGATTTCATCCTGTTGCGCAGTCAGGCCGAACGTCAGACGCGAGGTCTCGCTGATCGGGTAACCAACGTTGACACCAGCACCAAGACTGTCGATTGCATAGCTGGCTACGTCAACGTCGAGGTCTTTGTAGTCGGTGGTGCGATAGAAGGCGTTGTAGCCCAGGCTCACACCGTCAGCAGTCCAGTAGGGGTCGGTATAACCAAAGTTATATCGGCTCTGGTATTCACTTCGGGTCAGGCCAATGGACACTCGGTTACCGGTACCCAGGAAGTTGTTCTGGGTGATCGAACCACCGAGGATCAGGCCGGCGCTCTGTGCAAAGCCGACGCTGGCGGTGATGGAGCCCGATGCCTGTTCTTCCACGGCATAGTTCACGTCAACCTGATCATCCACACCCGGTACGGCCGGGGTTTCGACGTTGACTTCCTTGAAGAAACCCAGACGCTCAAGACGGGTCTTGGACTGGTCGATCAGGTAGGTCGAGGCCCAGCCACCTTCCATCTGACGCATTTCACGACGCAGCACTTCGTCCGCAGACTTGGTGTTGCCACGGAAGTTGATACGGTTTACGTAGGCACGCTTGCCTGGATCGACCACGAAGGTGATGTCCACGGTGTGGTCATCATCATGGGGCGTCGGCACGCCATTGACGTTGGCGAAGGTATAGCCCTCGTTGCCCAGGCGACGGGTGATCAGTTCGGACGTGGTGGTCATCAGCTTGCGCGAGAACACCTGGTCTTTCTGCACCAGCAGCAGCGCCTTGACCTGGTCTTCAGGCACTTTGAGGTCGCCGCTCAGTTTCACGTCACGAACCTTGTACTTCTCGCCTTCGTTGACGTTGACGGTGATGTAGACGTGCTTCTTGTCCGGGGTGATGGACACCTGGGTCGAAGCGATATCCATGTTGATATAGCCACGGTCCAGGTAGTAGGAGCGCAGGCGCTCCAGGTCACCGGAAAGCTTTTCACGGGCGTACTTGTCATCGTTCTTGAAGAACGACAGCCAGTTGGTGGTCTTGAGTTCGAACAGGTCGATCAGGTCGTCATCAGAGAACTTGGTATTGCCCACCACGTTGATGTGCTGAATCGCCGCAACGGTACCTTCGTTGATGTTGACCTTGAGGCCGACACGGTTGCGCGGCTGCGGCACCACTTCCGTTTCCACGGTCGCGGAGTAGCGGCCCTGGGCAACGTACTGGCGTTGCAGCTCGTTACGCACACCTTCGAGGGTGGCGCGCTGGAAGATCTCGCCTTCGGCCAGGCCGGATTGCTTCAGACCTTTCATCAAGTCTTCAGTCGAGATCGCTTTGTTGCCTTCGATCTCGATACTGGCGACGGAAGGTCGCTCGACGACGGTGATGACCAGGACGTTGCCTTCGCGACCCAGTTGGATGTCTTGAAAGAAACCGGTTTTGAACAGCGCACGAGTGGATTCCACCAGGCGACGGTCATCAGCCTGTTCCCCAACGTTCAACGGCAAGGCACCAAAGACGCTACCCGCGGAAACCCGCTGGAGGCCGTTGACGCGAATATCGGAGATGGTGAAGGACTCGGCGTGAACTTCGGCGATCATCAATACGGTGAGAACCGCAGTTAGCAGCAGACGTTTCATGAAGTCCTTTCTTATTCCAACTGGCAATAAACAAACTGCCGCAAAATGCGGCAGATTCGCAATTCAGCGAAGCGTTACAGTCGACCCAGATCGTTGACCAGGGCTAACAACATCACCCCGACCACCAAACTGATACCGATCTGTATCCCCCAACCCTGCACCCGATCCGACAAGGGGCGACCACGCACCCACTCGACCAGATAAAACAACAGATGCCCCCCATCCAATACCGGAATGGGCAGCAAATTCAGAACCCCCAGGCTAATACTCAGATAAGCCAGGAAATTCAGGAAATCCGCGACACCCGACTGGGCAGAAGCGCCCGCCACTTTAGCAATGGTTATCGGTCCACTCAAGTTTTTTACCGAGAGCTCGCCGAACAACATTTTCTTGAGGGATTCCAGGGTCAGCACACTCATGGTCCAGGTGCGTTTCGCACCCTCGCCAATCGCCGCCAACGGCCCGAAACTCACCTCACGCACCATCGATGGCGGCCAATCGACACCTTTGACTCCAGCGCCCAGGTAACCCCCGGCCGCCTTGGCTTCCCCGCGAACCGACAAGGTCACAGCGACGTCGATTTGAGCACCGTCGCGTTCAACTTTCAGCACAATTTTGGTATCAGGACGTACACGAACCAGATCGACTACCTGCTGCCAATCACCCAACGGTTGACCATCCAGGGCCAACAGGCGATCGCCGGTTTTCAGCCCCGCAGCCTGGGCCGGGCCCTTCGGGTCCAGCTCGGCAAGCACCGGCGGCAAGGCCGGACGCCATGGACGTATACCCAGGGATTTGATCGGATCAGGCTCATCAGCGCCCTTGAGCCAGTGGTCGAGAGCCAGCTCACGCGGGCTCTCGGCCGTGGAGTCCTGCTCGCGTACCACTACATTCACGGTGCCGCTTTCACCCAGGCGACGCACCAACTGCAAATTGACTGCCCCCCAACCTGTGGTGGGTTCGCCATCAATGGAAACAATTTCTTGTCCAGCAACCAGCCCTGCCTTGGCGGCGATGCTGTCCGATTCAACTGCACCGATGACCGGGCGAACCTGCTGGCTACCCAGCATGGCCAATACCCAGAAGAACACCATCGCCAACAGGAAGTTGGCGATCGGACCAGCGGCAACAATGGCAATACGCTGACGAACGGTCTTGCGATTGAAAGATTGGTCCAACTGGTCTGCGGGCACTTCCCCTTCGCGCTCATCGAGCATCTTGACGTAGCCACCCAACGGGATGGCTGCAATCACAAACTCAGTGCCACGACGGTCGTGCCAGCGCAACAGCGGCATGCCGAAGCCGACGGAAAAGCGCAATACCTTGACGCCGCAACGACGTGCCACCCAGAAGTGACCGAATTCGTGGAAGGTAACCAGCACACCCAGAGCAACCAGGGTGCCGACAATCATGTAAAGCGCACTCATCTAATTTCTCCGCATTCCAATCCAGTGCCTGAAGGCTCGAACCTGCCCACAGACTAACGCGCGTTGCGGCTCAACCATTGCTCTGCCAGGGCGCGAGCCTTGGTATCGGCTTCGAATACCGCCGCCAGGTCATTCACCGCCACGACAGGCTCAAGCGCCAGGACGTCCTCGATGATACTCGCGATCTGCGGAAAGCGGATGCGCCGTTCGAGAAACGCCGCCACAGCCACTTCGTTGGCCGCATTCAGCATTGCCGGCGCACTGTTACCCACTTCGGCCGCTTGCCGGGCCAGGCGCAGGCAAGGAAAGCGCTGCTCGTCCGGCGCTTCGAAGTCCAGGCGGGCCACGGCGAACAGATCCAGAGGGGCAACACCGGAATCAATCCGCTCCGGCCAGGCCAGCGCGTTGGCAATCGGCGTGCGCATATCGGGGTTGCCCAGTTGGGCCAGGACCGAACCGTCTACATAGTCGACCAGGGAATGGATCACACTTTGCGGGTGAATAACCACTTCGACCTGATCCGGCCGTGCATCGAACAACCAGCACGCCTCGATCAGTTCCAGCCCCTTGTTCATCATGCTCGCCGAATCCACCGAGATCTTACGCCCCATGGACCAGTTCGGATGAGCGCACGCCTGGTCGGGCGAAACATGCTCAAGCTCGGCCAGAGGAGTTTGCCGGAACGGACCACCGGAGGCGGTCAGCAGGATTCGACGCACGCCAACCTGGCTCAAGCCACGCGCATAGTCGCCGGGCATGCACTGAAAGATCGCGTTGTGCTCGCTGTCGAGCGGCAGCAGCACGGCTCCGCTTTTGCGCACCGCCTGCATGAAGAGCGCGCCAGACATGACCAGCGCTTCTTTGTTGGCCAGCAGGATCTTCTTGCCGGAATCTACAGCGGCGAGGGTTGGACGCAGGCCGGCGGCACCGACGATAGCGGCAACCACGGTATCCACCTCGGCGTCAGCCGAGACCTGACACAACCCCTCCTCGCCCACCAACACTCGAGTCGCCAGCCCAGCAGCCCGCAGATCATCCTGCAAGCCACGCGCCGCTCCCGCCTCAGGCACTACGACGAAGCGCGGTGCGTGGCGCACGCACAAGGCCAACAGCTCGCTCAGACGGCTAAAACCAGTAAGGGCAAAGACCTGATAGCGATCAGGATGACGCGCAATCACGTCCAAGGTGCTCAGCCCCACCGAGCCGGTTGCACCCAGCACGGTCACTTGTTGAGGGCGGCTCACGAAGCAGTCATCCATAGCAGCACAGCGAAGATCGGGATAGCCGCAGTCAGGCTGTCGATACGGTCCAATACACCACCGTGCCCGGGCAGCAGGTTACTGCTGTCCTTGATCCCCGCCTGACGCTTGAACATGCTTTCAGTGAGGTCACCCACCACCGAAATAAACACGACAATGGCTGTGGCCAGTAGCGCCAGGAAGATTTCCTTCGCCGCCCAGCCACGCACCACACCGACAACCAGCGCGATCACCAGTGTCAACGCCAAACCACCATAGACGCCTTCCCAGCTCTTGCCCGGACTGACCGCCGGCGCCAACTTGCGCTTGCCGAAGGCCCGACCGGAGAAATAGGCACCGATGTCTGCCCCCCACACCAGCACCATGACTGCCAGGATCAACCCGTTACCCATTGGATAACGCTTGATCTCCACCAGCCCTTGCCAAGCCGGCAGCAGGATCAGCAAGCCAATCACCAGCTTGCAGGCGACACTGGTCCATTGGCCGCTAGTGCGCGGATAGGTCAGCACCAGGAACGTCGCCAGCGCCCACCACAACACTGCCGCCCCCAACACCCAGGGCGCGAGGTCCGGCAGGATGTACAAGAGGAACGCCAAGGCAGCCACGACGGCGGCATACACCACACGCGGCAACTGCGTACTGAACCCGGCCAGGCGCGCCCACTCCCAGGCGCCCAGGGTGACGACCAGGCCAATAAACAGCGCAAAGCCGGAACCCTCGAGCAGGAAAAACCCGCACAAGGCGATCGGCAACAGGATCAGTGCGGTGATGATTCGTTGTTTAAGCATTTAAACCCGGGCTCCAGCTTCGATCTGCTCGCTCGTTTTACCGAAACGACGCTGACGGGAAGCGAAATCGGCCAGCGCATTACGCATGGCATCGTGTTTGAAGTCCGGCCAGAACAGGTCGGAGAAGTACAGCTCGGTATAGGCCAGCTGCCACAGCAGGAAATTGCTGATGCGGTGCTCACCACCGGTGCGGATGCACAGGTCCGGCAACGGCAGGTCGCCGGTCACCAGACAGGTTTGCAACAGTTCGGGCGTGATGTCCTCGGGACGGAGATGGCCGGCCTGCACTTCACGCGCCAGCCGCTGGGCCGCCTGGGCGATATCCCACTGGCCGCCGTAGTTGGCTGCGATCTGGAGCACAAAACGGTTGGCACCCGCCGTGATTGCCTCAGCCTCACGCATGGCAGCTTGAAGTTCCGGGTGGAAGCGCGAGCGGTCGCCAATGATGCGCAAGCTGATGTTGTTGTCGTTAAGGCGCTTGGCCTCACGACGCAGGGCCTTGAAGAACAGATCCATCAAGGCACTGACTTCTTCGGCGGGTCGCTGCCAGTTCTCACTGGAGAACGCAAACAGGGTCAACACTTCGACCTTGGCTTCGGCACACACCTCGATCACAGCCCTTACCGCATCGACACCCGCTTTATGCCCGGCGACACCCGGCATAAAGCGCTTCTTCGCCCAGCGATTATTCCCATCCATGATGATCGCGACATGGCGCGGCACCACGGAGGGCACAGTCTGCTTGGTCTTTTCCATGAAGGCGTCCTGACCCCTTATACGGCCATCAGGTCCTTTTCTTTTTCTTCCGTGGCCTTGGTGATCTGGGCCTCGGCATCTTTGGTCAGCTTGTCGATATCGGCGGTGGCACGACGCTCTTCGTCTTCACTGATTTCCTTGTCCTTGACCAGCTTCTTCAGGTCACCCAAGGCATCGCGACGGATGTTGCGCACGGCAACACGCGCGTCTTCTGCAGCGCTGCGAGCCTGCTTGGTGAAGCCCTTGCGGGTCTCTTCAGTCAAGGCCGGCATGGAGATCAGCAGCAACTCACCCAGGTTGGTCGGGTTGAGGTTCAAACCGGCGCTCTGGATGGCCTTGTCGACAGCACCCAGCATGTTGCGCTCAAACGCTACGACTTGCAGGGTGCGCGAGTCTTTAACGGTAATGTTGGCAACACTGCTGATAGGCGTATCGGAGCCGTAGTAAGGCACCATCACGCTGCCCAGGATGCTCGGGTGCGCCTTGCCGGTACGAATCTGGCCGAATGCATGGCTCAGAGACTCCAGGGATTTCTGCATACGCGCTTGGGCGTCTTTCTTGATTTCGTTGATCATTGTTGGCCTTCCTCGATCAGAGTCCCTTCTGCGCCGCCGTGTACGATATTCAGCAGGGCGCCGGGCTTGTTCATGTTAAATACGCGCAGTGGCATCTTGTGGTCGCGGCACAGGCAAATAGCCGTCAGGTCCATCACGCCCAGCTTGCGATCCAGCACTTCATCGTAGGTCAGATGATCGAACTTCTCGGCATGCGGGTCTTTGAACGGGTCTGCGGTGTACACGCCATCCACCTTGGTCGCCTTGAGCACCACGTCCGCATCGATCTCGATGGCACGCAGGCAGGCTGCCGAATCGGTGGTAAAGAACGGATTACCCGTGCCGGCCGCGAAGATCACCACTTCCTTGGAGTTCAGGTGGCGCATGGCTTTGCGGCGATCATAGTGATCGGTCACGCCGACCATGGAAATAGCCGACATCACGATAGCCGAGATATTGGCGCGCTCCAGGGCGTCGCGCATGGCCAGGGCGTTCATCACAGTGGCCAGCATACCCATATGGTCGCCGGTAACCCGGTCCATGCCAGCAGCGCTCAGGGCCGCGCCACGGAACAGGTTGCCACCACCGATAACCAGGCCGACCTGTACGCCGATACCGACCAGCTGGCCGACTTCCAGCGCCATGCGGTCGAGCACCTTGGGATCGATCCCGAACTCTTCCGAGCCCATCAGGGCCTCGCCGCTAAGCTTGAGTAGAATGCGTTTATAGCGAGCCTGATAACCACTGCCCTGCTGAGCCATTGCGAATCTCTCCTGCGGCGTATTTTTTAAAAATTCTTGGCGAGCCGTTTTACGGCTTGCGTTCACTCTAGCTGGACGCTGTCACAGCGCCATCGGAACACGGCTTTGTAAGCCAGTTCCGAAAGGAAGCCAATTAAAATCGGCCTTCCCATTTGAAAAGAGGCTGCGCGCGTGAGCGGGCAGCCTCTTTCGGGCGACAGTTGAAAACTGTCTTATTGCTTGGCGGCAGCCAGCTGGGCAGCAACTTCTTCAGCGAAGTTGTCGACCGGCTTCTCGATGCCTTCGCCTACTTTGTAGTAGGTGAAGGAAACGATTTCAGCACCGGCTTTCTTGGCCAGTTCGCCAACCTTGATTTCAGGGTTCTTGACGAACGCCTGCTCAACCAGACTCGCTTCAGCCAGGAACTTGCTGATACGGCCTTTGATCATGTTTTCAACGATGTTTTCTGGCTTGCCGGCGATCTTGTCGGCGTTCAGGCTCAGGAACACAGCTTTTTCACGCTCGATCGCTTCGGCAGACACTTCCGAAGGCAGCAGGAACTCAGGGTTGCTGGCAGCAACGTGCATAGCGATGTCTTTGGCCAGCTCAACGTCGCCGCCTTTCAGAACAACAGCTACACCGATCTTGTTGCCGTGCAGGTAACCACCGACAACATCACCTTCAACGCGAGTCAGGCGACGGATGTTGACGTTTTCGCCAACCTTGCCAACCAGAACCAGGCGATCAGCTTCTTGGGCTTCGATCAGAGGCTCAACGGTAGTCAGCTTCTCATCGAATGCTTTCTTGACGCTGGCAGCAACGAATGCCTTGAAGTCGTCTTGCAGGGCCAGGAAGTCGGTCTGCGAGTTCACTTCCAGCAGAACGGCAGCCTTACCATCTTCAACCAGCGCGATAGCGCCTTCAGCCGCTACGTTGCCGGCTTTCTTGGCAGCCTTGATGGCGCCGGAGGCACGCATGTCGTCGATGGCTTTTTCGATGTCGCCGCCGGCCTTGGTCAAGGCCTTTTTGCAATCCATCATGCCTTCGCCGGTACGCTCACGCAGTTCTTTAACCAACGCTGCAGTAATCTCTGCCATTTCAAAATCCTCTTGGATAGGTTTTCAACCATTCCACCCGATCAAACGGGCGATCAATTCTTCCCGAATCTCCCTTGTAGGCCGCTGCACGTTACAGATGATGTAGCTGCGCTGCCGACAAATGGTTTTCGAGGTGGCAAAAAGGGGGCCAAGCCCCCTTTTTGCTTACTGAGTCAACGCCAGGGCGCTAATTACTCAGCGGCAGCTACCGGAGCTTCTTCAACGAACTGCTCGGTACCGCCAGCAACGTGGTTGCGACCACGGATTACAGCGTCAGCCATCGAACCCATGTACAGCTGGATAGCGCGGATTGCGTCATCGTTGCCTGGGATGATGTAGTCAACGCCTTCCGGGCTGCTGTTGGTATCGACTACGCCGATAACAGGGATGCCCAGCTTGTTGGCTTCGGTGATCGCGATGCGCTCGTGATCAACGTCGATAACGAACAGTGCGTCAGGCAGACCGCCCATGTCCTTGATACCACCCAGGGAACGATCAAGCTTTTCCAGGTCACGGGAGCGCATCAGCGCTTCTTTCTTGGTCAGCTTGGCGAAAGTACCGTCTTCGGCTTGCACTTCAAGGTCACGCAGACGCTTGATGGAAGCACGGATGGTTTTGAAGTTGGTCAGCATGCCGCCCAACCAGCGGTGATCGACGTACGGCGAACCGCAACGTGCTGCTTCTTCAGCAACGATCTTGCCAGCGGAACGCTTGGTGCCGACGAACAGAATCTTGTTTTTGCCCTGGGCCAGGCGTTCTACGAAAGTCAGTGCTTCGTTGAACATTGGCAGGGTTTTTTCAAGGTTGATAATGTGGATCTTGTTACGCGCGCCGAAAATGTATTTACCCATTTTCGGGTTCCAGTAACGGGTCTGGTGACCGAAGTGCACACCGGCCTTCAGCATATCGCGCATGTTGACTTGGGACATGATAGTTCCTTAATAAGTCGGGTTTGGCCTCCACGTATCCCAATGACCAACCAGCGGCATCAAGGCCTCCGGCACCCAGGTCATCGTGTCGACACGTGTGTGGATTTAAGCTTTGCGGGGTATCCCCGGAAAGCGGCGCATTTTATACCACAGCATCGGCAAAAACGGAACACGCAATCACATTTGCCGTAGCGCGCCTTCATGTAACCCCTTGAATAGAGCCGACATAGCCCTACCTTATAGACAGAAGCGATCATCAGAGGCTCATGATTTGACGCCATGGTCTGTTAGAATCGCGTTTTCTGTGGCTTGTGCGAATTCTGCAACCTTTTGTCGCACGCCCGTAAACCGTATTGATTTCAGCGCGTCGCGCTAGAGAGAGCCTGTATGACCGTTAGCTTGAAAACCGCCGAAGACATCGCTGGCATGCGCATCGCCGGCAAACTGGCTGCCGACGTGCTGGAAATGATTGCCGAACACGTCAAGCCCGGCGTCACCACCGAAACCCTCAACCAGATCTGCCACGACTATATCGTCAACGTGCAGGGCGCCATCCCTGCGCCGCTGAACTACAAGGGCTTCCCCAAGTCGATCTGCACCTCGGTCAACCATGTGGTCTGCCACGGGATTCCGGGCGACAAGCCGTTGAAGGATGGCGACACCCTGAACATTGATGTCACCGTGATCAAGGACCGCTACTTTGGCGACACCAGCCGCATGTTCCACGTCGGCAACGTGCCGGTCTGGGCCGAGCGCCTGTCCCAGGTCACCCAGGAATGCATGTACAAGGCCATCGAGATCGTCAAACCCGGCTGCCGCCTGGGCGACATCGGCGAAGTGATCCAGAAGCACGCTGAAAAGAACGGCTTCTCGGTGGTACGTGAATTCTGCGGCCACGGTATCGGCACCGTCTTCCATGAAGAGCCGCAGATCTTGCACTACGGCCGCGCCGGCACCGGCATGGAACTCAAAGCAGGCATGACCTTCACTATCGAACCGATGATCAACCAGGGCAAGGCAGACACCAAGGTACTGGGCGACGGCTGGACCGCCATCACCAAGGACCGCAAGCTCTCGGCCCAGTGGGAACACACCTTGCTGGTCACCGAAACCGGCTACGAGATCTTTACCCTGCGCGCTGACGACACGATCCCACGCGTTTCGGCCTAAAGGTTGCTTTGGTTTTCCCCCACTGTGTTGTGACTGACTGAATAGATAGAAAGGAAAGCCGATCGATGCCCCAGGTGGATCCCGAACTCTTCGACCGTGGCCAGTTCCAGGCCGAACTGGCCCTGAAGGCGAGCCCCATCGCCGCGTTCAAGAAGGCTATCCGCCAGGCCCGCGAGGTACTCGACGCGCGCTTTCGCAGTGGTCGGGACATCCGCCGGCTGATCGAGGACCGGGCCTGGTTTGTCGATAACATTCTGCAAAAGGCCTGGGAACAGTTCAGTTGGAGCGAAGACGCAGACATCGCCCTGGTGGCGGTCGGCGGCTACGGGCGCGGCGAGCTGCACCCCTACTCCGACATCGACCTGCTGATCCTGCTGGACAGCGCCGACCATGAGATCTTTCGCGATTCCATCGAGCGCTTTCTCACACTGTTGTGGGACATCGGCCTGGAAGTCGGCCAAAGCGTGCGCTCGGTGGACGAATGCGCCGAAGAGGCGCGCGCCGACCTCACCGTGATCACCAACCTGATGGAAAGCCGCACCATCGCCGGCCCCGAGCGCCTGCGCCAGCGCATGCTCGAAGTCACCAGCACCGCACACATGTGGCCGAGCAAGGACTTCTTCCTGGCCAAGCGCGCCGAGCAAAAGGCCCGGCACCACAAGTACAACGACACCGAATACAACCTGGAGCCCAACGTCAAAGGCTCGCCGGGCGGGCTGCGGGATATCCAGACGATTCTGTGGGTTGCGCGTCGCCAGTACGGCACCCTGAACCTGCGCGCCCTGGCCGGCGAAGGCTTCCTGGTAGAAAGCGAAAACGCTCTGCTGGCCTCGTCCCAGGAGTTCCTCTGGAAAGTGCGCTACGCCCTGCACATGCTGGCCGGGCGTTCCGAAGACCGCCTGCTGTTCGACCACCAGCGCTCCATCGCCACCCTGCTGGGTTTTGAAGGCGAAGACGCGAAGACCAGCATCGAAAGCTTCATGCAGCAGTATTACCGGGTGGTCATGAGCATTGCCCAGCTCAGCGACCTGATCATCCAGCATTTCGAAGAAGTGATCCTGGCCCCTGAAGACGAAGCGCCGCCACAACCGATCAATGCGCGCTTCCAACTGCACGACGGCTATATCGAGGCGCGCAACGACAACGTGTTCCGTCGCACGCCGTTCGCCATGCTGGAAATCTTCGTGCTGATGGCCCAACAGCCGGAAATCAAAGGCGTGCGCGCCGATACCATTCGCCTGCTGCGGGAAAACCGGCACCTGATCGACGACGACTTCCGCAACGATATCCGCAACACCAGCCTGTTCATCGAGCTGTTCAAGTGCAAGATCGGCATCCACCGCAACCTGCGGCGCATGAACCGTTACGGCATCCTCGGGCGCTACCTGCCGGAGTTCGGTTTTATCGTCGGACAGATGCAGCACGACCTGTTCCACATCTATACCGTGGACGCCCACACCCTAAACCTGATCAAGCACCTGCGTAAGTTGCAATACACTCAGGTGTCGGAGAAATTCCCGCTGGCCAGCAAGTTAATGGCCAAGCTGCCCAAGCCCGAGCTGATCTACCTGGCCGGCCTGTACCACGACATCGGCAAGGGCCGGCATGGCGACCACTCCGAGGTCGGCGCCGTTGACGCCGAAGCCTTCTGCCAGCGCCACCAATTGCCACTGTGGGACAGCCGCCTGATCGTCTGGCTGGTGCAGAACCACCTGGTGATGTCGACCACCGCCCAGCGCAAGGACTTGTCCGACCCGCAGGTGATCCACGACTTCGCACAGATCGTCGGTGATGAGACCCGTCTCGACTACCTGTACGTGCTGACCGTCTCCGACATCAACGCTACCAACCCGACGCTATGGAACTCGTGGCGCGCCAGCCTGCTGCGCCAGCTGTATACCGAGACCAAGCGCGCCCTGCGCCGCGGCCTGGAAAACCCGGTGGACCGCGAAGAGCAGATTCGGCGCACGCAGAGCGCAGCCCTGGATATCCTGGTGCGCGGCGGCAACGACCCCGACGATGTCGAGCAACTGTGGTCGCAACTGGGCGACGATTACTTCCTGCGTCACACCGCCGGTGATGTGGCCTGGCACACCGACGCGATCCTGCAGCAACCGGCCGATGGCGGCCCGCTGGTGCTGATCAAGGAAACCACCCAGCGCGAATTCGAAGGCGGCACGCAGATTTTCATCTACGCGCCGGACCAGCATGACTTCTTCGCCGTGACCGTGGCCGCCATGGACCAGCTCAACCTGAACATCCATGACGCCCGGGTGATCACCTCCAGCAGCCAGTTCACCCTCGACACCTATATCGTGCTCGACACCGATGGCGACTCGATTGGCGACAACCCGGCGCGCGTGAAGAAGATCCGTGAAGGCCTGACCGAGGCCCTGCGCAACCCTGATGACTATCCGACCATCATCCAGCGCAGGGTACCGCGCCAGCTCAAGCATTTTGCATTTGCGCCCCAGGTCACCATATCCAATGACGCCCAACGGCCGGTCACGGTACTGGAACTCAGCGCGCCGGATCGCCCAGGCCTGCTGGCACGCATCGGCGGGATCTTCCTGGAGTTCGACCTGTCGTTGCAGAACGCCAAGATTGCGACCCTCGGCGAGCGCGTAGAAGACGTGTTCTTCATTACCGACGCCGATAACCAGCCGTTGTCCGACCCGGAGCTGTGCCTGCGGTTGCAGGAGGCCATCGTCCAGCAACTGAGCGTGACCCAGGAACCCGGCGTCGAACTCACGCGCCTGACTATTTGAATACGCGGATTAATCTGTGAACCAGGGCTTGTGTGGGAGGGGGCTTGCCCCCGATAGCGGTGGGTCAGCTACAAATATTTCAACTGACAGTCAGCAATCGGGGGCAAGCCCCCTCCCACATAAGAATCGCTGCGCCCAGCAGACCGCATGCTTTCAACCGAATTGAACGAGATTTCCATGAATAACGCCCTGAACCAGCTACAGCCCTACCCGTTCGAGAAACTGCGCGCCCTGCTCGGCAGCGTCACGCCAAACCCGGACAAGCGCCCGATTGCGCTGTCCATCGGCGAACCCAAGCACAAATCCCCGGAATTCGTGGCCAAGGCCCTGGCCGATAATCTCGACCAGATGGCCGTGTACCCGACCACCCTGGGCATCCCAGCGCTGCGTGAGGCCATAGGCGCCTGGTGCGAACGCCGTTTCAACGTGCCCAAGGGCTGGCTCGACCCGGCGCGTAATATCCTGCCGGTCAATGGCACCCGTGAAGCGCTGTTCGCCTTCACCCAGACCGTGATCAACCGTGGCGACGACGCGCTGGTGGTGAGCCCGAACCCGTTCTACCAAATCTACGAAGGTGCGGCGTTCCTGGCCGGGGCCAAGCCGCATTACCTGCCATGCCTGGACGCCAATGGCTTCAACCCGGACTTCGACGCCGTGACCCCGGACATCTGGAAACGCTGCCAGATCCTGTTCCTGTGCTCCCCCGGCAACCCGACCGGCGCACTGATCCCGGTCGAGACGCTGAAAAAACTCATCGCCCTGGCCGACGAATATGACTTCGTCATCGCCGCCGACGAGTGCTACAGCGAGCTGTACTTCGACGAACAAACCCCGCCGCCGGGCCTGCTGAGCGCCTGCGTCGAACTGGGGCGCCAGGACTTCAAGCGTTGCGTGGTGTTCCACAGCCTGTCCAAGCGCTCCAACCTGCCGGGCCTGCGCTCAGGCTTTGTGGCCGGCGACGCTGACATCCTCAAGGCGTTCCTGCTGTACCGCACCTACCACGGCTGCGCGATGCCAGTGCAAACCCAGTTGGCGAGCATTGCCGCCTGGCAGGATGAAGCCCACGTGCAGGCCAACCGTGACCTGTATCGCGAGAAATTCGACGCGGTGCTGGCGATCCTCAAGCCGGTGCTGGATGTGCAGAGCCCGGACGGCGGCTTCTACCTGTGGCCGAATGTGAATGCCGACGATGCTGCGTTCTGCCGCGACTTGTTCGTGGAAGAACACGTGACCGTGGTGCCGGGGTCGTATCTGTCACGCGAAGTCGACAGCACCAACCCAGGCGCGGGCCGTATACGCCTGGCACTGGTTGCGCCGCTGGCCGAGTGCGTGGAAGCGGCTGAGCGGATTCGCGACTTTATCGTAAGGCGAAACCAGTAATGTACTGAAACGCCTGCACCGTGCAATGCGGTGCAGGTATCTCGTATACCCGCACGATACCCGCAGAACCCAACGCCATCGCCCCCCCTTGCGGCGCGCATCTCACGACTTCACGTCCTACTGGCGTATTTTTCCAATAGATACATTAATTAATAATCTTCGCCGAAACCTTTAGGCACTCCAAGACCACTACATGTCTGCTCCCACAATCAGTGCGTAGTTTTCTTACGCAACAACATCAGCATTCATAACGCAAAAAATCATTATGACTATCAACTTACACCCCAACTCTTACTCAGCAAATACCTACTCCACTGACGTACCCTCACCAGAGCGAGCAGCCGAGTCAGACACAAAAACATCGGCCCTCCATAGAGGAAAACGGGGCGCAACCTATAATGCTGACCTATGGCCACAACACTCGACGATAAAAATTTCGCTCCTCAACATGACTGACAAACAAAAAGAACTTACGAAAGACAGCATCAACAAATGGGCACCCCACATAAATTTGAAACTTGAGTTCGTCGACGGACCAGACGGGGATATTAGAATAGCCGCTAATAACCAAACCGGCGGAAACTCTGCAATTGGCAGACAGGCAAATGACATTCCAAAAAGTGAGCCCACCATGGTCATTGGATTTGGAGGAGAGAATGATAACTATACAGCCGGCACCATAATGCATGAATTCGGGCATGCCTTAGGCTTGCAGCATGAACATCAACATCCAGACAACACACTCGACTTCGACAGAGAGAGAGTGTATCAAGAGTACGCCAAGCACGGCCTCACAAGGGAGGAAACGGATGCGTTTGTCCTCAATCCACTTAATCGCGAAAACTTGATATTTTTAGGTTACGACAAAGACTCAATAATGAACTACGGCTTTGCCGAAGGTACAATAAGAAATCGCGGCGCAATCCCTAGGGGTAATGATCTATCGAAAGGTGATAAAGAGTTTGCGGAGTTTATCTACCCTAAGTCCAAGATAAAAACCTTGGACCAAAGTCGCTGACCCCGACCTCAACATTTGCTCAAACCCACGTTAGCCTTCACTTGGCAAGCACCAAGTGAGCCTCACTCATATCCAGCTCCGCCAACACTTCCATCAACACGTCATCACCAATCTGGTGATGACGGCTCGGGCTATACAACTCCAACCGCTGCGCCCGCAGGGCCTTGAGACGCAACTTGCGTTCAAGTAGGTCCATCTGTTGCGCCAGCGCCTGGGCCTTGGCCGAGTCGTTGAATACCCCCAGTTGATGACGATATTCCGACATCAACCGCGCCTTCAGTTCGGTGGCGAGTGCGGCTTGGGCTGCCTCCAGGGCGGCGGAACGGATTCGCGATGTTGTTCAGCGTCGCCGCTGAACACCCTGCCCGCGCCCACATCAGGTGAACGCGGGCTTACACACTCAGGCGGTCGAACCGGAACCTTCCTACGATCTGGACGAATAAACCATTACATTCGCCCACCTATCACAGGTAAGAACCCATGCCAAGTATCACGCCTAAAACCAGCTTTCAGTACCAACCGACCAACCTCTCCGTCGAAACTGCCACGGACTCTACGCAAACTCTTTCCAGAAGCCGTCGCAACATCGGCGAACCGGATAGATACTGGCCCCAGAACACCACTATCAGAATCGCCACGTACGAGTACGACACGGATGATGAATACGTACTCGCCGTCAAAGAAGCCGCCAGCGAATGGCTGCCCCACATCAATCTCAAGTTTGAGTTTGTATCAGGAGAAGAAGGCGATGTTCGCATTACACAGAATATTGGCAACAGCGATGGAGGCCAATCAGCCATAGGCACGCAAGCACTTGACGTGTCTCCCAGCGCCCCTACGATGTCGCTACCAAAGGACCACACGCATCCCCGATTCGCCTACGTGGTAATGCACGAGTTCGCGCACATGCTCGGCGCTCATCATGCCCATCAACACCCGGATGCCAACATTCCGTGGGACATGGACAAGGTCTATGAGGGCTTCAACCGTATCGCAGGGTTGGACCGGTCAGGGGTGCAAGCCAACGTGCTCCCTCTGCCTCGGTCCAGCACTTACGACTTCATGGACTACGATGGCGACTCAGTCACGCACTATGCAGTCAGCCCTTACCTGACCCAAGGCGGCTGGGGCCAATCCGAGACATGGTCCCTGAGCGACGGAGATATCGCCTGGGCAAAAAAAGCCTACCCCAAGACCGCCCCCGCTATTTCTTGAGGCCCAGATTAGCCTCACTCATATCCAGATCCGCCAACACCTCCCTCAGAACGTCATCACCAATCTGGTGATGACGACTCAGGCTGTATAACTCCAGGCGCTGCGCCCGCAGCGCCTTGAGCCGCAGTTTGCGCTCGAGCAGGTCCATCTGCTGCGCCAGCGCCTGGGCCTCAGCCGAGTCGTTGAACACCTCCAATTGATGGCGATATTCCGACATCAGCCGTGCCTTGAGCTCAGTGGCAAGTGCCGCCTGGGCGGCATCCTGGCTTTCGGGCTCAGCGGGTTCTTCTGCTTCCAGCGCATGGATCGCAGCCACAGCCGTTTTTTTCCAGGCCTCACGGACCTCTTTGTGGCGTTTCTCGTCCGGGCTCTTTTCAATGCCGCGTAACAACAACGGCAAGGCGATACAGGCGGCGATCAGCGACAGGAGGATCACGCCTGCCGCGATGAAGATCAGCAGATCACGCTCGGGAAAGTCCTGGCCCGGCGCCAGCAGCAACGGCACCGACATGACACCGGCCAACGTCACGGCACCGCGCACACCGCCGACGGTCAGCAGCCAGCAGGAACGGGCGGTTGGCACCAGCGTCAGTTCGCTTTTCCCACGAACTCTGCGTAACAGGCCTGACAGCCGCCAGATGCTTTGCACCCAGATAAAACGCAGCACCACCAACACCAGGAAGATCGCGATCACATCCAGGCAGCGATAAAACAAGGTCGGCCATAGCGTTGTCTCGTGGCTGACCACGGCCTTGATGATGTCCGGCAGTTGCAGGCCCAGCAGCAGGAAGATCAGGCCGTTGAAGGCAAACTCCAGCAGCGACCAGACGCTGCGATTGAGCAAGCGCGTGCTGGTCTGGCGCGGTAGCAGGTCGAGCCAGCTTTGCATCATGCCTGCGGCGACCGCCGACAAGATGCCCGAGGCGCCCAGGCGCTCGGCCAGCACGTAGGCGGCGAATGGCAGCAACAACATGAACACCACGTGGGTCGCCGGGTCGTCCCAACCACGGGCGATCATCCACGCGCGCAATCGGCCGACCAGCCAGCTCAGGGCCACGCCAACGGCCAAGCCACCGACGGCGACCAACACAAAGGTCAGGCTGGCATCCGCCAGGGAAAACACCCCGGTCAACGCCGCCGCCAAGGCAAACTTGAACGTCACCAGGCCCGACGCATCGTTCATCAGGGCCTCGCCCTGCAACATGTGCATCAGCGGCGTAGGTAGACGGTTCTGGGAAATCGCCGACACCGCCACGGCATCCGTCGGCGACAAAACAGCTGCCAAGGCGAAGGCCACCGGCAGTGGGATCGTAGGCAATATCCAGTGAATGAAATAACCCGCCCCCACCACCGTGAACAGCACCAACCCCACCGCCAACGTCAGGATCGGCCCACGCAACCGCCACAACTCACGCTTTGGCATGCGCCAGCCATCCGAAAACAGCAGCGGCGGCAGGAACAGAAACAGGAACAACTCCGGGTCCAGCGCCACGTGCAGGCCCAGCGTCGGCCAGGCCAGCAAGGCACCGGCGGCGATCTGCACCAGGGGCAACGGCAGAGGAATGACACGCCCGACCAGACGCGAAACGCTGACCAGCATCAGCAGGATAAGAACGGTGTAGGCGGTTTGCATAAAGCGGGTTTCCCGGACAATCGACTTGCAACGACACACATCAGGCAACACCTGGCCGTTGAAGTGCCATATTACCCGGCTATGTTAACCGCCTATGCTGCCGGCCGGCCTTTGCACATAAGTCGCACGCCAGCATGACGAGGGGCACGGTCCCGCTGGTCGTGGCATAATCCGTGACCTTTAATTTTCACTTGGTCCAAAGGGGGGCAATTCCTTGACCGCTTCAAGCAAAACGTTGCACCTTTTCGGCATCAAAGCCTGCGACACCATGAAAAAGGCGCGCACCTGGCTCGATGAGCAAGGCGTCAACTATGAGTTCCACGACTACAAAACGGCCGGAATCGACCGCGAACACTTGACCCAATGGTGCAATGAGCACGGTTGGCAGGTGGTTTTGAACCGTGCGGGCACCACCTTTCGCAAACTCGAAGACGAACGCAAAGCCGATCTCGATCAGTCGAAAGCCATTGAATTGATGCTCGCACAACCTTCGATGATCAAGCGCCCGGTGCTCGATCTCGGTGACAGAACCCTGATTGGCTTCAAGCCAGACACATATTCGGCGGCCCTCAAGTAGGCCAGCCCTTTCCATTTTTGTAGAGGTAACAGCATGTCCAATTCCCTGTTCAGCCTGGGCTTCGGCGTCGGCACTCAGAACCGCCAAGGTGCTTGGCTGGAAGTGTTTTACGCACAGCCGCTGCTCAACCCATCGGCTGAAATCGTCGCGGCCATCGCGCCGATCCTCGGTTACACCGAAGGCAACCAGGCCATCACCTTCACCATCAGCCAAGCGCTGCAACTGGCCGATGCCCTCAAGAATGTCGACGCCACCCAAGCCGCGCTGCTCAACCGCCTGGCTGAAAGCCACACCCCGCTGGTTGCCACCCTGCTGGCAGAAGACGCCGCACTGACCTCCACGCCTGAGGCCTACCTCAAGCTGCACCTGTTGTCCCATCGCCTGGTCAAGCCCCACGGCCTGAGCCTGGCCGGTGTGTTCCCGCAGTTGCCGAACGTGGCCTGGACCAGCCAGGGCGCGATCGACATCAACGAACTGGCCGAACGCCAGCTCGAAGCCCGCCTGCGCGGCGAGTTGCTGGAAGTGTTCTCGGTGGACAAGTTCCCGAAAATGACCGACTACGTAGTGCCGAGCGGCGTGCGTATCGCGGATGCCGCGCGTCTGCGCCTGGGTGCCTACGTGGGCGAAGGCACCACCGTGATGCACGAAGGTTTCGTCAACTTCAACGCCGGCACCGAAGGCCCGGGCATGATCGAAGGCCGTGTATCAGCGGGCGTATTCGTCGGCAAGGGCTCGGACCTGGGTGGCGGTTGCTCCACCATGGGCACCCTGTCGGGTGGCGGCAACATTGTGATCAAGGTCGGCGAAGGCTGCCTGATCGGCGCCAACGCCGGTATCGGTATCCCGTTGGGCGACCGCAACACCGTGGAATCTGGCCTGTACGTCACCGCCGGCACCAAGGTCGCGCTGCTGGACGAAAAGAACCAACTGGTCAAAGTGGTCAAGGCGCGTGAACTGGCCGGCCAGCCGGACCTGTTGTTCCGTCGCAACTCCGAGACCGGTGCCGTGGAGTGCAAAACCCACAAATCGGCCATCGAACTGAACGAAGCGCTGCACGCTCACAACTAAGCAGCCACTCGATGCCACTAGCGGGCCCCGCCCCTGGGGCTCGCTTATACGAGTCTTGAACCCCATGCTAGTGCCCTCCCCCTGGCGCGCCGATTTCCCGGCCATCGCCACCCTGCAACGGCAAGACCAGACGTACCTGGACAACGCCGCCACCACACAAAAGCCCCAGGCCCTGTTGGATGCCATCAGCCATTACTACGCCAATGGCGCAGCCAATGTGCACCGTGCCCAGCACTTGCCCGGCGCCCATGCGACCCAGGCGTTCGAAGACAGCCGCAGCAAGGTCGCGCAGTGGTTGAATGCAGGCGACAGTGGGCAGATCGTGTTCACCCACGGCGCGACTTCTGCGCTGAACCTCTTGGCCTACGGCCTTGAGCATTTATTCAATGCGGGCGATGAGATTGTGGTCAGCGCCCTGGAACACCACGCCAACCTGCTGCCGTGGCAGCAACTGGCCAAACGCCGCGCCGCCACGCTGGTGGTGCTGCCGTTGAATGATGACGGCGTGATCGACCTGCAAGCCGCCGCCGCGCTGATCGGCCCGCGCACACGCCTGTTGGCGGTGAGCCAGTTATCCAACGTGCTCGGCGCCTGGCAGCCTCTGGAAGCGCTGATCACCACGGCCAAGGCCCACGGCGCACTGACCGTGGTCGATGGCGCCCAGGGCATCGTCCACGGCCGCCACGACGTGCAGGCCCTGGGCTGCGACTTCTACGTGTTTTCCAGCCACAAGTTGTACGGCCCGGACGGCGTCGGCGTGCTGTTTGGCCGCAACGAAGCCCTGCACCACCTGCGCCACTGGCAGTTTGGCGGCGAGATGGTGCAACAGGCCGACTACCACAGCGCCAGTTTCCGTCCGGCACCGCTGGGTTTCGAGGCCGGCACCCCGCCGATTGCCAGTGTGATCGGCCTGGGGGCGAGCCTGGATTACCTGAGTTCGCTGGACCAACAGGCGGTAGTGGCCCATGAAGCGGCGTTGCATGACTACCTGTTGCGTGGGCTCAAAGCGCGTAATGGCGTGCAGGTGCTGGGCTCCCCGCTGGTGGCGTTGGTCAGCTTCGTCGTCGACGGCGTGCATAACGCTGATCTTGCGCACTTGCTCACCGAGCAAGGCATTGCCGTGCGCGCCGGGCATCACTGCGCCATGCCGTTGCTCAAGGCGATGCACTTGTCAGGGGCGATCCGTGTGTCTCTGGCGCTGTACAACGATTCGGATGACCTGGAACGCTTCTTTGAAGCGCTGGACCAGGCGCTGGATATGCTGCGATGAGCCTGCCGATGGAGGCGGTTGCTGCGCTGGAAGCCTTTCAGTCCGTCGGCAGTTGGGAACAACGCGCGCGGATGCTGATGCAGTGGGGCGAACGGCTGCCTGCCCTGGCCGCCGAGGACAAAGTCGACGCCAACCTGGTACAGGGCTGTGAAAGCCTGGTGTGGTTGGTGGGGCGTTTGCAGGACGGCCACTGGCAGTTCGCCGCCAGCAGCGATGCACGGATGATTCGTGGGTTGGTGGCGCTGCTGCTGACGCGGGTCAATGGGCTTTCTGCTGCCGAGCTGCTGGCCGTGGACTTGCCCGACTGGTTCAATCAATTGGGGCTTTCCCGTCAACTGTCACCGTCGCGCAGCAATGGCCTCAACGCGGTGCTGCAACGCATGCGCGAAATCAGCCATACACAAAGCTAAATGTGGGAGGGGGCTTGCCCCCGATTGCAGGGTGTCAGTCACTGAACAAGTTGGCTGATCCACCGCTATCGGGGGCAAGCCCCCTCCCACATTTGAATTGTGTAGGGTTCCGAGATTTAAGTGGGCTTGACTCGCTCCGACGGCCTACGCACCCCGGCCACAATCTTGTCCACCGCCTTGGTCGCCGCCACCATGCCGAACGTGGCGGTCACCATCATCACCGCGCCAAACCCACCCGCGCAGTCCAGCTTCACGCCATCCCCGACAAAACTCTTCTGCAGGCAAATGCTGCCGTCCGGCTTGGGATAACGAAGCTGTTCGGTGGAGAACACGCACGGCACGCTGTAGTGGCGGGTCACTGTGCGCGAAAAACCGTAGTCGCGACGCAATGTTGAGCGCACTTTCGAGGCCAGCGGGTCGTTGAATGTACGGTTCAAGTCGCACACCTGGATCAGCGTCGGGTCAATCTGCCCGCCCGCGCCGCCAGTGGTGATGATCTGGATCTTGCGGCGCTTGCACCAGGCAATCAGCGCGGCCTTGGCGTTAACCGCGTCGATGCAGTCGATCACGCAATCGATGTTGGGGGTGATGTATTCGGCCATGGTGTCGCGGGTTACGAAGTCGGCCACCGCATGCACCGTGCAGTCCGGGTTGATGCCGCGCAGGCGCTCGGCCATCACCTCGACCTTGGGTTTGCCTACGGTGCTGTCCAGGGCATGCAACTGGCGGTTGCTGTTGCTGACGCAGACATCGTCCAGGTCAAACAGCGAAACCTCGCCCACCCCGCAACGGGCCATGGCTTCGGCCGCCCAGGAGCCCACGCCGCCGACGCCGACGATCGCCACATGGGCCGCTTTCAAGCGTTCCAGGCCTTCAATGCCATACAAGCGGGCAACGCCTGCAAACCGCGGATCTTCTGTGCTCATGACCTTTACCCCAAAAACCGGCGCGCATTATAGGGCTACGCAGCGACAAGTTCGAAGCCTCAAGCTACAAGTTAAGAACTAAGATGGCCTTTCGCTGACTAATGTCCGGTTTTTCTCTGCTTGCTGTACGGTCAGGGAAGGGCCGGTGTAGGATGCGCGCCGTTCGGCGCAGGCCGACACCTCTTTTCGTTCCACACCTTTTGGAACCCGAAATAGCCATGGCATCGCGTAAATTTGGACTCAACCTGGTGATCGTGCTGGCAATTGCCGCGCTGTTCACCGGCTTCTGGGCGCTGATCAACCGCCCCGTCACCACCCCCAACTGGCCTGAACAGATCTCCGGTTTTTCCTACTCGCCGTTCCAACAAGGCCAGTTCCCACAGAAAGACCAGTACCCAACCGACGACCAGATGCGTCAAGACCTTGCAATCATGAGCAAGCTGACGGACAACATCCGCACCTACTCGGTCGACGGCACCCTGGGGGACATCCCCAAGCTGGCGGAAGAGTTCGGCCTGCGCGTGACGCTGGGGATCTGGATCAGCCCGGACCTGGAACGCAACGAGCGGGAAATCCAGCGCGCCATCGAAATCGCCAACAGCTCGCGCAGTGTGGTGCGGGTAGTGGTGGGTAACGAAGCGCTGTTCCGGGAAGAAATCACCCCTGAGGCGCTGATTGTGCTGCTGGACCGGGTGCGCGCCGCCGTGAAAGTACCGGTGACGACCTCCGAGCAGTGGCACATCTGGGAAAAGAACCCGCAACTGGCCAAGCACGTCGACCTGATTGCTGCGCACATCCTGCCATTCTGGGAATACATCCCGATGGACAAGGCCGGCCAATACGTACTCGACCGTGCCAGGGACTTGAAGAAACTGTTCCCGAAAAAGCCGCTGCTGCTGTCGGAAGTGGGCTGGCCGAGTAACGGCCGCATGCGCGGGGGTAACGAAACCTCACCGGCCGACCAGGCGATTTACCTGCGCACGCTGGTGAACAAGCTGAACCGCCAGGGCTACAACTACTTCGTGATCGAGGCGTTCGATCAGCCGTGGAAAGTCAGCGACGAAGGCTCGGCGGGCGCTTACTGGGGCGTGTACAACGCCGCGCGCCAGCAGAAATTCAACTTTGAAGGCCCAGTTGTCGCGATCCCGCAATGGCGCGTGCTGGCCATCGGCTCAGTGGTGCTCGCGCTGCTGTCGCTGACCCTGCTGATGATTGACGGCTCGGCCCTGCGCCAGCGTGGCCGTACCTTCCTGACCTTTATCGCATTCCTGTGCGGCTCGGTACTGGTGTGGATCGGCTACGACTACAGCCAGCAATACAGCACCTGGTTCAGCGTGACCGTGGGCATTCTCCTGGCCCTCGGCGCCCTGGGCGTGTTTATCGTGCTGCTGACTGAAGCCCATGAACTGGCGGAAGCGGTCTGGACCCACAAGCGTCGGCGTGAATTCCTGCCGGTCGAGGGGGATTCGGACTACCGCCCGAAAGTGTCGATCCATGTGCCGTGCTACAACGAGCCACCGGAGATGGTCAAACAGACCCTCGACGCCCTGGCTGCCCTCGATTACCCGGATTACGAAGTCCTGATCATCGACAACAACACCAAGGACCCGGCGGTGTGGGAGCCGGTGCGCGATTACTGTGAAACCCTGGGACCGCGCTTCAAGTTCTTCCATGTCGCGCCCCTGGCCGGTTTCAAGGGCGGCGCACTGAACTACCTGATCCCGCACACCGCCAAGGATGCCGAAGTGATCGCGGTGATCGACTCCGATTACTGCGTCTCGCCAAATTGGCTCAAGCACATGGTGCCGCACTTCGCCGACCCGAAAATCGCGGTGGTGCAGTCACCGCAGGACTACCGCGACCAGAACGAAAGCACCTTCAAGAAGCTCTGCTACGCGGAATATAAAGGCTTCTTCCACATCGGCATGGTCACCCGCAACGACCGCGACGCGATCATCCAGCATGGCACCATGACCATGACCCGTCGCTCGGTGCTCGAAGAACTGGGCTGGGCCGACTGGTGCATCTGCGAAGACGCCGAACTGGGCCTGCGGGTGTTCGAGAAAGGCCTGTCGGCGGCGTATTACCACGACAGCTACGGCAAGGGCCTGATGCCGGATACCTTTATCGACTTCAAGAAACAGCGTTTCCGCTGGGCCTACGGCGCGATCCAGATCATCAAGCGTCACACCGCAAGCCTGTTGCGCGGCAAGGACACCGAGCTGACCCGTGGCCAGCGCTACCACTTCCTGGCGGGCTGGCTGCCGTGGGTGGCGGACGGCATGAACATCTTCTTTACCGTGGGCGCGCTGCTGTGGTCGGCGGCGATGATCATCGTGCCGACGCGGGTCGATCCGCCGCTGCTGATTTTCGCGATCCCGCCGTTGGCGCTGTTCGTGTTCAAGGTGGGCAAGATCATCTTCCTGTACCGTCGTGCGGTAGGCGTGAACTTGAAGGACGCATTCTGCGCGGCGCTGGCCGGCCTGGCGTTGTCCCACACCATCGCCAAGGCGGTGCTGTATGGCTTCTTCACCACCAGTATTCCGTTCTTCCGTACACCGAAAAACGCCGATAACCACGGCTTCTGGGTGGCGATTTCCGAAGCCCGCGAAGAAATGTTCATCATGCTGCTGTTGTGGGGCGCGGCGCTGGGGATCTACCTGGTGCAGGGCCTGCCGAGCAATGACATCCGCTTCTGGGTGGTGATGTTGCTGGTGCAGTCCCTACCGTATGTGGCGGCGCTGGTCATGGCGTTCCTGTCTTCGCTGCCGAAACCGGCGGCGGCAGCGGAACCCGCACCGGCTGCGTAAAAACTTGCGCAATGCACTAAACGGCGGCCTCTGGCCGCCGTTTTGCTATAAGATAACGGCCGTTTTGTTGGATCAGGCAAGCGCCGATTGCCTTATGTGGGAGCGGGCTTGCTCGCGAATGCGGTGTATCAGCCAATACATGCGCAGCTGACACTCCGCATTCGCGAGCAAGCCCGCTCCCACATTAGGATTTCGCCATTTCAAGTTCTGTATTCCACATTCGCCCTGCGCCCATTACACGCATTCCGGAGTTCCCCCATGACGGCCCATGCCGACCTTTCGCCGACCCTTCAACTTGCCATCGACCTGATCCGTCGCCCCTCGGTGACGCCGATCGACGCCGATTGCCAGAAGCTGATGATGCAGCGCCTGGGCGACGCCGGTTTTGCGCTTGAGCCGATGCGCATCGAAGACGTGGACAACTTCTGGGCCACCCATGGCAAGCACGATGGCCCGGTGCTGTGCTTTGCCGGTCACACCGACGTGGTACCGACCGGCCCGGTGCAGGCGTGGCAGAACGACCCGTTCGACGCGTTGATCGACGAAAACGGCATGCTCTGCGGCCGTGGTGCGGCGGACATGAAAGGCAGCCTGGCCGCCATGCTGGTAGCCTCGGAGCGTTTTGTCGCCGACTACCCGGACCACAAGGGCTCAGTCGCCTTCCTGATCACCAGCGATGAAGAAGGCCCGGCGCACCACGGCACCAAGGCTGTGATCGAACGCCTGGCTGCACGCAAGGAACGCCTGGACTGGTGCATCGTCGGCGAACCGTCGAGCACCACGTTGGTGGGCGATGTGGTCAAGAACGGCCGTCGCGGCTCCCTCGGCGCCACCCTGACCGTACGCGGTGTGCAAGGCCACGTAGCCTATCCACACCTGGCAAAGAACCCGATCCACCTGGCCGCGCCGGCCCTGGCCGAACTGGCCGCCGAGCACTGGGATGACGGCAACACCTTCTTCCCGCCGACCAGCTTCCAGATCTCCAACCTCAATTCCGGCACCGGCGCGACCAACGTGATCCCGGGTGACCTGACGGCGGTGTTCAACTTCCGTTTCTCCACCGAGTCCACCGTTGAAGGTCTACAGCAGCGCGTTGCACAGATTCTCGACAAGCACGGCCTGGATTGGCACGTGGAGTGGGCGTTGTCGGGCCTGCCGTTCCTCACCGAACCCGGCGCGCTGCTGGATGCGGTATCCGCCAGCATCAAGGCGATCACCGGGCGTGAGACCCAGGCGTCCACCAGCGGTGGCACCTCCGATGGACGGTTCATCGCCACGTTGGGCACCCAAGTGGTCGAGCTGGGCCCGGTCAATGCAACCATCCACCAGGTCAACGAGCGCATCCTCGCCAGCGACCTCGATGTGCTGACCGAAATCTACTACCAGACCCTGATCAAGTTGCTCGCCTGATGCTCGCTTGCCCCCTTTGCAATGCCCCGCTCAATGCGGTGGACAATGGCGTCGCGTGCCCGGCCGGGCATCGTTTCGACCGTGCGCGCCAGGGTTATCTGAACCTGTTGCCGGTGCAGCACAAGAACAGCCGCGACCCGGGCGATAACCTGGCCATGGTCGAAGCGCGCCGCGACTTCCTCAACGCCGGGCACTACGCCCCGGTGGCCAAGCGCCTGGCCGAACTCGCCGCTGAGCGCGCGCCGCAGCGCTGGGTCGATATCGGCTGTGGCGAGGGCTACTACACCGCACAGATCGCTGAAGCCCTGCCCCACGCCGACGGCTACGCACTGGATATCTCCAAGGAAGCGGTCAAGCGTGCGTGCAAGCGCAACCCGGCGCTGACCTGGTTGATCGCCAGCATGGCCCGCGTGCCATTGGCGTCAGGTAGCTGCCAGTTTCTCGCCAGCGTGTTCAGCCCACTGGACTGGGAAGAGGCCAAGCGCCTGCTCAGCCCCGGCGGCGGTTTGATGAAGGTCGGCCCGACCAGCGGCCACCTGATGGAACTGCGCGAGCGCCTGTACGACGAAGTGCGTGAATACACCGACGATAAACACCTGGCCCTGGTGCCGGACGGCATGAGCCTGGCGCACAGCGAAACGCTGGAATTCACCCTGAGCCTGGCCGAGCCCCAGGACCGCGCCAACCTGCTGGCGATGACGCCCCATGGCTGGCGTGCCAGCGCCGAGCGCCGTACACACGTGATCGAGGCGGCCGAGCCGCTGGTGGTCACGGTGTCGATGCGCTACGACTATTTCGTGCTTCAATAAACAACTTTCCAGTATCCGCGAATGGATTTTCGAATCCCGCAACGAGGAACATCCATGCGCCAACCCGATATCGAGATTTACCTGAAGGACGCCGACGTCGACCACAAGGCCATTGCCGCCTGGCTGGGCGCTGCCCTTGGCCCGTGCACCGACTGGGTCCAGAAAGGCCAGACCTACAAATGCAAGGCCGGCAACGTGCCGGTCACCTGGCTGCCCAAAGCCGTCGGCAAATGGAACAGCCTGTACCTGGAAAGTGACCAGACGCCGTGGGACGACGACATTGCCTGCGCCCGTGCTGCCTTTGCTGCACTGAATGTGGAAGTGCGTTGTGCACCGGGGACCTGGGTCGAGGAAGAAGGCGAAGAAAGCGCCGACACCTGGATTCGGATCAGCGTGGACGGTGAAGAGCAGATCACCTGGAAAACCGCATAACCCTTGATGTGCGAACCCAATCAAAATGTGGGAGGGGGCTTGCTCCCGATAGCGGTATATCAGCAACAGATTAGCTGACTGACACACTGCAATCGGGGGCAAGCCCCCTCCCACATTGGTTTTGCGTGGTCCTAAAGCCCCACCACATCCTCCGCCTGCAACCCCTTCTCGCCGGTCACCACGGCGTATTCCACCTGCTGGCCCTCGGCCAGGGAGCGGTGGCCTTCGCCGCGAATGGCACGGTAATGCACAAACACATCCTTGCCGTCTTCGCGTTGAATGAAGCCATAGCCCTTTGCATCGTTGAACCACTTCACATTGCCGGTTTCACGCGTTGCCATTCTGTTTTTGCTCCCACTGTTTTTTATTGTTGAGTCAGTCGCATTGAACTGCCGAGTATAAGACAGGCTCAAAAACGATCAACTCAAGTTTACTTCGCTGCTTTTTTGCCGATTTTCGGCGAATACGGCACACTACCCACCCGAGCGCCTGCTCGGTTTTTTCCACTTGAAGCAGCACGCCTATGACCCGCTCCCCGTTCCGCCGTCTAGTGTTTGGCACCTTGCGCCGACTGTTGTACCTCTGGGTTCGCTCGGAGACGATCAACCAGTCGTCCCTAACCCTTAACCTGGACCGCAGCCGGCCGGTGTTCTACGTCCTGCAATCGCCCTCCCTCACCGAATTGGCCGTGGTCGATGCCGAGTGCACCAAGGCCGGCCTGCCACGCCCGGTGCTGCCGGTGTCGGTCGGCCCGCTGATGGAACCGGCGGCATTCTTCTACCTCACCCCGGAGCCGGACTGGCTCGGCCGCCAGGACAAGCGCGGCGCACCGCCCACGCTGACCCGCCTGGTGGATACCCTCAGCGAACACGCCGAAGAGAATGCACAAATCATTCCGGTCAGCGTGTTCTGGGGCCAGTCCCCCGAAAGCGAGTCCAGCCCGTGGAAGCTGTTGTTTGCCGACAGTTGGGCGGTCACCGGGCGTCTACGTCGCCTGTTGAGCATCCTGATTCTGGGTCGCAAGACCCGCGTGCAATTCTCTGCGCCAATCAACCTGCGTGAATTGATCGAGCACAATAAAGGGCACGAACGCACGGTGCGCATGGCCCAGCGCATCCTGCGTGTGCACTTTCGTAACCTGAAGACGGCGGTGATCGGTCCCGATCTGTCCCACCGGCGCAATCTGGTGAAGGGCCTGGTCAACATGCCGCTGGTGCGCCAGGCCATCATCGACGAGGCCGAACGGGAAAAGATCAGCCCGGAAAAAGCCAAGGCCCAGGCGTTGCGCTACGGCAACGAAATCGCCTCGGACTACACCTACACCGCGATCCGCTTTCTCGAAGTGGTGCTGAGCTGGTTCTGGAACAAGATCTACGACGGCATCAAGGTCAATAACATCGAAGGTGTGCAGAAGGTCGCCCAGGGCTACGAGGTGATCTACGTGCCTTGCCACCGCAGCCATATCGACTACCTGTTGCTGTCCTATTTGCTGTTCAAGAATGGCCTGACCCCACCGCACATCGCCGCCGGGATCAACCTGAACATGCCGGTAATCGGCAGCCTGCTGCGTCGTGGCGGTGCGTTTTTCATGCGCCGCACCTTCAAGGGAAACCCGCTGTACACCTCGGTGTTCAACGAATACCTGCACACTCTGTTCACCAAAGGCTTCCCGGTGGAGTACTTCGTCGAAGGCGGGCGCTCGCGCACCGGGCGCATGTTGCAACCGAAGACCGGGATGCTGGCGATCACCCTGCGCAGCTTCCTGCGCTCCTCGCGCATGCCGATCGTGTTCGTGCCGGTGTACATCGGCTATGAGCGCGTGCTCGAAGGTCGCACCTACCTCGGCGAGCTGCGCGGTGCGAGCAAGAAGAAAGAGTCGATCTTCGATATTTTCAAGGTGGTCGGCGCGCTCAAGCAGCGCTTTGGCCAGGTCGCGGTCAACTTCGGCGAGCCGATCAAGCTGGCCGAATTCCTCGACAGCGAACAACCGGACTGGCGCGCCCAGGAACTGGGCCCGAACTACAAGCCAGCCTGGCTCAACGAGACCACCAACCGCCTCGGCGAACAGGTGGCGCGTCACTTGAATGAAGCCGCCGCCGTGAACCCGGTGAACCTGGTCGCCCTCGCGCTGCTGTCCACCACGCGCCTGGCCCTGGACGAACAAGCCATGGCACGCCAGTTGGACCTGTACCTGGCGCTGCTGCGCCGCGTGCCGTATTCGCCGCACACTACGCTGCCCGAGGGCGATGGCCTGGCGCTGATCAAGCACGTCAAAGACATGGACCTGCTGTCGGAGCAGAGTGATGCCCTGGGCAAGATTCTGTACCTGGACGAGCAGAATGCCGTCCTGATGACCTACTACCGTAACAACGTGCTGCACATCTTCGCCCTGCCGGCGCTGCTGGCGAGTTTCTTCCAGAGCAGCTCGCGGATGAGCCGCGAGCAGATCCAGCGCTACACCCACGCGCTGTACCCGTACCTGCAATCGGAGCTGTTTATCCGCTGGTCGCTGGAAGAACTCGACAGCGTGATCGACCAGTGGCTGGAAGCCTTTGTCGAACAAGGCCTGCTGCGTTTCGAAAACAACGTGTACCTGCGCCCGGCGCCGAGTTCGCGGCACTTTGTGTTGCTGACGTTGCTGTCCAAGAGCATCGCCCAGACCCTGCAACGCTTCTACATGGCGATTTCGCTGCTGCTCAACAGCGGCCAGAACAGCATCAGCGCCGAAGAGCTGGAAGACCTGTGCACGATCATGGCCCAGCGCCTGTCGATCCTGCATGGCCTCAACGCCCCGGAATTCTTTGACAAGAGCCTTTTCCGACATTTCATCCAGACCTTGCTGGAGCAAGATGTGCTGCGCCGTGATGAAGCTGGCAAGTTGAGCTACCACGACCTGCTCGGCGAACTGGCCGAGGGCGCAGCCAAGCGCGTATTGCCGGCGGAGATTCGCCTGTCGATCCGCCAGGTGGCGTTGCATCGTGTGGATGGCGCAGCGGATGCACCTGTCGAACCTGAAGAAAGCCGCTAGATTTAAGAAGGCGCCGGTTGGATGCCGGCGCCGCTGAAAAGGAGCTGTACCATGAAAAAGATCATCCTCCTGGGCCTTACCGCCCTGCTCGGAGCCTGCCAGTCCATGAGCCCCACGCCCAAGGCCAGCCTCGATGGCGAAGTGTTCTACCTGCAACGCATCGCCCTGCCGCCGACCGCGACCTTGAGTGTCAGCCTGCAAGACGTTTCCCTGGCAGATGCACCGGCCGTGACCCTGGCCGAGCAGAAAGGCCCGGTCAAAGGCCAGGTGCCGCTGCCGTTTCACCTGAACTACGACCCGGCGCACGTCAAACCCGGCCACACCTACTCGGTGAGCGCTCGCATCGAAGTGGATGGCAAGCTACTGTTTATCACCACCGAGCGGCACGCTGTGCAGCTCAATGGTCAGGATCCTCAACCATTGCGTCTGCGCGTTGACGCGGTGGCCCACTGAATTCGATAAAAAGGAAGCGTCCATGCTCCGTAACTCCCTTCGCCTGACTGCCCTGTGTGCCGGCCTGCTGCTCGGTGCCAACGCCATGGCCCTGGACCTCAGCAGCCTGTCCCAGGGCGATGCCAGCGGCGGCCTCAAGGACGCCCTGACCCAAGGCGCGCAGATCGCCGTGAAGCAACTGGGTGTACCTGGTGGTTTCAGCAACAACCCGGAAGTGAAGATCGGCCTGCCAGGCAAGCTGGGCAAAGTCGCCGACAAGCTGAAAATGTTCGGCATGGGTGACCAGGTCACGCAGCTGGAAACCAGCATGAACAAGGCCGCTGAAACCGCCGTGACCCAGGCCCAGCCGATTCTGGTCAACGCCGTGAAGAACATGAGCGTGACCGACGCCAAGGGCATCCTCAGCGGCGGCCAGGATTCCGCCACCCAGTACCTGAACAAAAGCAGCCGTGAACAGATCCGCGCCAAGTTCCTGCCCATCGTCAAGGCCGCTACCGACAAGGTCGGCGTAGCTCAGCAGTACAATGCCCTGGCCGGCAAGGCTGCGGCTTTCGGTGCGGTGGACGCCAAGAGCGCCAATGTCGAGAACTATGTGACCGAGCAGGCACTGGACGGCCTGTTCAAGATGATTGCCAAGCAGGAAGAAACCATTCGTGAGAACCCGGCGGCGGCGGCCACCAGCCTGGCGAAGAAGGTGTTCGGCGCATTGTAATGCCCTGAAAGGATCGTTCCCTGCAATGGGGAGCGATCCTAATGCATCACTGAATCCGCAAGCCGCCCCACCATGATCGCCGCAAAACAGCCAATCGCGATGGAGGTTGCCCGATTGATCTTCAGCGGGGTCAGCCAGTTTCCTCGAATTCCCGCGAACCGACTGCCGAACAGAATCCACGCAGCCCCCACGGGTAAGATGACCAACGCCAGCGTACTCATGAAAGCCACATAACCCTGTAGCGTCACGAAAGCATCCATCGGCGCGATAAACGAAACAATCAGCAAGCCTTTGGGATTCATCACCGTCAGCAAAAAGAAATAGGGCCCTGAAAAACGGTCACAGGTCGGGCTGGCCACGCTGTTCTTGCGCTGCCACAGCATGCAGGAGAGATACAGCAGGTAAGCGGCTGCGACCAGTTGCGTGGCTTTGACAGCCCATGGCGACCAGGCGGCAATATAGAGCAGAGCACCGCCCCACACCGACACTTGAAGCAGATAGGCCAGGCACTCGATGAGTGCCAGGCGCCAGGAGGCTGCGAAGCCAAACAACACCCCTGCGCGCAGTAACAGGGTGTTGGTCGGGCCGGGCACTACCAGCAGCAACACCAATGCAGAAACGGTCCCTAACATGGGTTTATCCTCGGTCGGAAATGATCAAACGTCTTTCCACCGATAGCGCTACTGCGTCAGCGTGAACGACCAGGCGACCGTCGCTATCATCAAAAGCGCGAAGCTTACGTTAAGTACACGACTCCAAGTGGGATGGATGAACAACTTGCGCAACTTGCTGCCCACCAATAGCCACAAGAAGTCGAACACCACACAGACCAACAGGCAGATCGATGCCTTGGCAGCTTGCTCCCAGGCTGGCGCAGTGCCCAGGGTGAAACTGCCCAACAACGCCGCAAACGCTGCATACGCCTTGATGTTGGCGGCTCCCAGCACAAACCCCGCGCCCCAGCCAGGCGAAACGACAGCCTGTTCATCCTTGATGGGCGGCGCCGTGCCAATGCGATAGGCCAGCGACAAAATATACAGAATGGAAATACCGGTCAGTACCGTCGCCACTACCGGAAAGCTGTGCAGCACCACATACAGGCCCGTGCCCACCACTGTCATGGCAACCACCAGGCCCAACGTAATGCCCAGGAAAAACGCAACCGAACGCTTCATGCCATAAGCGGCACCGCTCGCCGCGAGCGCCAGCGTGGCCGGACCTGGGCTGGCCAGCAGGGCGATGGCAGCGACCGCGAATGTCAGCGTCGCCTGGTAAATGGAAACAACCGTGTCGGGCATACAAGTGTCCTGGGTTAATGACTTAGCGCGGCAGCCCATTTTCATGGCAGAAGTAGACCGTCCTGTGGTTCTTCATGAAATCGATCACACCGTTGGCGACCGCCATGGGGTCCTCCCTATGCAACAGCACCTTGGCAATCTGTTCGGCTATCCACGCCATCTCCCGCTCTTTCATCCCTAGCCGGGTGACTTCTACAGTGCCCAATCGAATGCCCGTTTCCTTGTAGGGATTGGCGTCCCAAGGCAGCGGCATTTCATTGGCGATGATGTTCGCCGCCTCCAGGCGCTGCACCGCCTCGCGGCCGCTGGCGAAGGGTTTTGAATCGATCACGATCTGATGGGTTCGGGTGTAGCCCTGGTCTCGATAAAAGGCCGTCACGCCCCGCAGGTCCAAGTGCCGGGCCAACGCCTGTGCGTTGCTCACCACTTGCTTCATATAGGCCGGCCCATACGCCAGCATCTCGGTCGCCGCCACCGCGAGCGCCGCAACCCGGTTGATCTGATGGCTGCCGGTCAGGGTGGGGAAAATCGCCTCATGCACAGGTGCCGTCAACGCGTCATCGTTCCACACCATCACGCCGCCCTGAGGGCCACTGAAGGTCTTTCCGGAAGAGCCGGTCATCAGGTCCGCCCCTTCGGCCAGTGGGTCTTGGAACAACCCGGCGCTGATCAAGCCCAGTTGATGGGCGGCGTCAAAATAGACCTTGCCTCCCCAGGGCGAGACGATCCCCTTGATGTCTGCCACGGGCAGGGGGAACAGGGTCAACGTCATGCCCAGCCCGATGACGGCAGGTTTCAAGGCCTGGGCAACCTCGCTGAAGCGGTTGAGATCGATATCCGCAGTCTTGTGTACGAAGGGAATATCCCAGACCTTGAGCCCGCGTACCCCGGGAGGTCCATTGGTTCGGTTGCTGGTATCACCGCCCCTGATCACCGGAACGGTCATGACATTGTCGCCTGGACGGGCCAATGCCGTGTAAGCCGCCAGCACAGCGGCCATACCGCCCAGCAATCGATGATCGGCATGCCGGACGCGCAAGGTGGTTTTCAACAGCTCCACACACAGCGATTCCAGTTCGTCGATATTCTTCATGCCAGAGAAAAACCGGTTGTCACGCCCAATGTGCCCACCTGAGGCGCGCGTGCCGACTTCACTGGACAGCAACGCGCGCACAGAGGGACTGGTTGGAGACTCGGCAGCCACGAGATTGATGCACTGTTGCCCGCGCCACTGGTCATTTCGAGCCACGGCCGCCCGGACCAGGTCAGCCATGGCTGCATGAGAGTGCGCCTGTGCAAGCAAGGCATTGGCGCGTTGGAGACATTGGATATCGTGCATGATCGTGCATCCCATGGGTTCAACTGACAACCAGGCAGACGTGTCCTACGTCAGGCTTTTTGCGGCCTCGGCGTGCTTGTCTTCCCACCAGCGGTCATTGCCGTGAAGGTTTCGGGCAAGATCTTTTTCTGCGGCCCACGTCATATTGAGGATGATCCGCGTGGCATCTTCATTCAGCGGAATGGTGCGGTGCAGGGTGGTGTCGGTGCGCAGGAAATAGATATCTCCCGTCTTGAAGCCGTAGGTCGCAATCGGATTACTGCACAGCAGTTCGTGGATCCGCGGGTTGGATTTGTCCCAAGAGGTGTGAGGCACACATTGCAGCATCCCGCCCTTGGCAATCGGGGGTGTTTCGATAATCCAGATCAGGGCAAAACTGTAATCGCCCCAGTGCCAGCCGTGGGTATCCCCCTTGCGTTCCTGTTTGGTGATCAGGAATTCCTCGTCCTTGGAGACGGATGCCACGATTGGCGTGCCTGCAATCAGGGACAAAGTACCGAGCAGTACTTCGGACTTCGACAGCGCGTTGATCAACGGACTGTTTTCAGCAATGAACTCGCTGCGCACCACGCTCATGTAGCGCGGTGTGTTATCGGTAGTTGCCAGATGCAAGTCGCGACGTTCAAGTTGATGATCAATCAAACTGTTAACTTCTGCCGTGATGAAGTTGCGCAGCTCATCATCGACGATATTACGCAGTTTTATAAAGCCGTCGCGAGAAAACTCATGACGCAAGGAAAACAGTTTCTCTTCGGTAAAATTATTATGGTGATGTTGTTGCAGGCGGGCCTCATCAAGTACGTAGTTCATTTCAATCCCTCGATAAATAGATCACGTTTAAATAACCGTGCAGTACTACGTATCACTGCACGCAAAAAAAACAATAGGCAGAGCGATTGAAAAAATCCATTCTTTTTTTATAGATCTATGGTATGTAAGATTTTCATGCTGTTTCATCAATGTTCGTAAGGTCCATCTAATGAAAAAGCTTACAAAGAGCGGCCACAAACTAGACCCGATCGACCGCGCTCTGATTGTTGCCCTTCACCAGAATGCCCGCACGTCTATCCGCGCGCTGAGTCGAGAGGTAGGTTTGTCTGCGCCGGGTTGCAGCGAACGCCTTAAGCGCCTGGAGATGGCGGGTGTTATATGCGGGTTTAGCGTAGAACTGGGCGCCGAGGCGCTGGGCTATGCACTTCAGGCATTAGTCAGAGTCAAACCCCTGACCGGGCAATTCCAAGAGGTTGAACTGTTACTCGCTACGATGGCGGAATGTGTGGTTTGTTACAAAATCACCGGAGACGACAGTTTCGTCTGTCATCTCTATACCGACTCCGTCAGCCACCTGGATTTGACACTACAAAAAATCGCCCCGCTGGCCGACACCAATACGTCAATTATAAAAACTGTCGACAAGAAACTACCTGCCCTTTAAGTAAACCGGTGGGAGATATTCAGGCTTTAACAGCAGTTATCGGATCTCAGGCTTTTCCCACTTTATCCAGTCGTTATCGGGCGCGGCGATAACACACACGCCCGACAATACGTTAATGCACTGGCTTCCTGACCCTGAACCAGGCCGCGTAAAGTGCGGGCAAAAACAGCAACGTCAACGCAGTCGCCACAATCAACCCGCCCATGATCGCCACGGCCATTGGCCCGAAGAACACACTGCGCGACAACGGGATCATCGCCAATACCGCCGCGAGGGCTGTCAGCACAATCGGACGGAAGCGCCGGACGGTGGCTTCAATGATTGCTTGCCATGGCGCCAGGCCGGCCTTGATGTCCTGCTCGATCTGGTCCACCAGGATCACCGAGTTACGCATGATCATCCCCGACAGGGCGATGGTGCCGAGCATGGCAACGAAACCGAAGGGCTGGCGGAATACCAGCAGGAACAAAGTCACCCCGATCAAGCCCAGCGGTGCCGTCAGAAACACCATCGCGGTGCGTGAGAAACTGCGCAAC